>JALYQL010000102.1 GCA_030855855.1 Bacteroidota bacterium
CAAAAACTTCAGCTTTTTTTGGCTCTGAATATTTTTGGAATATTCGCTTTCTTTCGACGATTTTTTTCCTGCGGACCAATTTTTTATTCTGAAATTGGAGTTGTTAAGGATTGACTAGTTAACGACTGGTTATTAAAGTCGAAAAAATACTTACCGATTGAGATAATTTCAGTTGCTCTTTCAATTTTGTTTTCCGGTATCCTGCGGATAACAGCTTTTATCTTCCAAAGCAATTCCTCTTCATCGAATGGCTTCGTAATATAATCACCAGCCCCCAAATCATATCCTTTTAATTTATCCGACTTCAACGATTTTGCAGTGATGAATAGGACAGGGACTTTTTTATCCTTTAACCTGATTGCTTTTGCAAGAGAAAAACCATCCATTTTAGGCATCATCACATCCAGCAGGCAGAGATCAAATGAGCCACCCTCGAATATTTTTAAAGCGAACTCACCATTTTTACAAAGCTTCACATCAAAACCATCCGCCTCAAGATAATCTACCAGAAGGACTCCTAAATTAAGATCGTCTTCCGCGAGTAATATTTTTAACTTTTGCTTAGACATACGGTATGCGGATTGTGAAAACCGTTCCATCTCCTTTTTCGCTCTGAAACTGAATTGTCGCGCCATGCAATTCAAAGATTTTTTTAATATAAGCCAGCCCCAGGCCAAATCCTTTCACATCATGCACATCGCCCGTAGGAACTCTGAAAAATTTATCGAACACTTTCTTTTGATAACGCTTCTCAATGCCAATGCCTTTATCTGCCACGATTACAATTAAACCGCCGCTATCGTTGGAAGTCTGAACAGATAATGCAGGCGCGCCTGTCGAATATTTTATGCCATTATCAATTAGATTACAGAAGGCATTTGTAAGATGCGTTTTATCACCCATCACTACAAACCGGTCGGCACCGAGGTTTATTTTTATGCTTCCTTGCCGGTTTTCAATCTGCAGGCTGATAGATCTTAAAGAGTCGTTGATAAGCCGGTGAAAATCAAACTCTGTTTTTTGCAAAGGAATTTCACCTCTTTCGAGCGCAGTCATGCTAAGCACCTGCTCCACTTGTAATCTTAGTTTTTCATTTTCTTCCAGTATGATACCGGAATAATGTTTGATTTTATCCTCCTGCCTGATATTAGAATCCTTAATGATCATTTTACCCGCTAAGGCAATGTTGGTTAAAGGTGTTTTAAATTCATGTGTCATATTATTTAAAAAGTCTGTTGTATGCTCCGAGATTTTTTTCTCTTTCATGAGCGACAAAATAGTCCGCCACGACATTACCAGCACAACAACGATCAGGATAACGGAAGTGATAAATGGTGTTCCCATTTCCGCTAAAATGAATTGCTTTTTACCGGGAAAAACCAATTTTAATTCTAATTGATTGCATTTACAATCGCCCCGAAGATAAATGGCCGTTAATAATAGATGAAATGGCAGAGCTTGCAAAAATTACAGCTGTTCAAAAAGATGCGGTCTATAAATACATTTTGTCTGTCATAGCTACACAGCCGAAATAAACAAAATAGTTCATCTAATGCATGAGGCAGGTGCCAAAATTTAATGAGTGGCCCGGGAAATTTATACTGGTTTTCCAGGGTAAAGAAATATTACTTCTTCGATAAATGCATTACAGGCTTTTGAAATAATCCATGCTGATTCAAATTTCAATAACCCCAGGCTTTTATTTATAATATCTTTGAATTAATATATTTACGCTCTTCAAATAACTAGGGCACCACTCATCTCCTCCTCTATGACCCAAAGAAAAATCTTCCGGGTTTTTTTGTTTGGCATTCTCTTCTATATGCTGATCGTATTGCTATTCGCGATCGTATATTATGCCACAAAAAGCATTTCACACACCTCGAAGGATGTAAATCCGGTTGTAGATTTCGGGGATAGCCTCTACTTCAGCTTCGTGTCATTTATCACGATCGGGTACGGTGATATTGCACCGAATGGAACCTGTGGCAAAATGCTTTTATTTTTCGAATCCATTTTTTTTATCGGGTACAATGCGGTCTTTGCGGCATCAATGGCTTTCCAGCTTCTGAAAAGATCTGACGATATTATTATTTCCAATAAGATTTATATAAGGAAATCCAACAAACCCGGATTTAATAACGATGAAAATTATGACTTCATTATACGAGTCGGAAATAAAGGAAATGCGTTGATTGATTGTAAAGGTGTGCTTGAATTTTTTGTGATTTCAAATAATGTCAGGACAACCGTTCTTAAGTTTGAACGTGAGTACCGCGCCCTTGAGCTTACCTGGAATTTTAAAATGCGGTTTTATGAGCCAGTCTATATGTCAAAAACAGCAGCAGATAATAAAGCCTTCTTAGCCGGATTTCTCACAAAGAATGAAATGGTTCATAAGCAGATCCGTTTCAGCATTTCCGGTCTCGATAATAATACCGGGCAGGTAGTTACAGCCTTCCACGTATATGATGTGGATAACATCGGTGATTTTGAATTTATAGACAAACTGGTGGATGTTTATTCATGGAATGGCTCAAAAAGAGGAAAACCAGATTGGCGCAATTTTGATAAATCAATGCCGATGAATGCGGCCACCCGGGCTGATTTCAGGATGAAGGTGCCTGAGAAAAGCGGGGCATAAAAAAGCCCTTCGCTGTAATCCTGATGAACTAATATGCCATTGGTATTTTGTGAAAGCAAAATACGGACAACGCAGATCTTGCGCACGGGATTTATTATTTTTCCGGCGCTTGATATGCGACACCCGTAATTAAAATTCAGAGGTAATTACATTTTCAAATACTTCATCAGCTCATAAATTACGAATGCAGGCCATACCAACGCTTTGAGAAAACCAAGCGCGCCCATCCAGAACGTCTCCGCATGTTGAATATAATAAACCAGCGAACCGATGAACGCAAGTCCGTAGATGCCATTGCCGGTGCTGGTGTATGATTTCTTTTTTGATTTTGATTCACTGTTTTCTGTTGTAGAATTTTCCATGTGTTGATTCATATGTTGGTGAATTATAATAAATGTATTAATAAAACCGCCTTAAAAGAATTGAAAAGTCCCCGGGATTCACGGAGACTTTTCAATTGGATTATTTATGTCCGCGCATTCGCTGCCTGCGTAAAACGGCCTCGGATTTTGTGGCAGACGCACCGGTCGTGGAAGCATCAAGCAACAGGAACGTAAAGATCTGGCTTGTAGAATCAACGTACGCCTTATCGGCAGGATCATGCTGCGGAAAACCAAATGAGTGACAGCTAACACAATTGGAAAACGGGTTTCCAAACGATGAATTCTGCGCGTACGATTCAAGCGTTGTATTTGCCATCATGTTGACATTTGTATAAATGCCGGTATTCGCAGGGTAAGGCAATTCAAAGCTTTTGTTTGATCCGACAGCCTGGTTCACCACTCCTACCATTTGATAATATTGCCAGACTGTACCACTGAGCAACGCCTGGTAAACCGAATTCAGAGAGTCGATGTAAGATGGAATTGGTGTGAATCTTGAAATATTCACCGGCTTTGAATGCTCAGGAAGAAAGTTTGTAATGGTATCCGGAAAACTATCACACGCCGGAGAATTGTAGCAATATCCATTTGGGTAAGAAGGATTTCCTCCCGGATTAAATGAAGGAGTAAAAGCAGATCCGGAGGATACAGTTACATTATCCATTTGCTCGAAAGTTGCCCAGTACCACGTATTACGCGTGATGTACGACAAGCGCAGGATATGTAAGCCCACAAGACCAACTTCAGCTGTACGATATCCACCTTGCGGCAATGCAATGACGGAAGTACGGTGATAATAACGTTGCAGCTGGGCGGCAGGCATACTAGCAGGAAGCACACGCCATGAAGCTTTTATTTCTGTTGAACCATACTGTGCAAATGAAGGCAGCCCTGCAATAGACGGTGCGATCTGGTAATAAAGTGAATCGCCGTTTTCAGAACGCGTTACCAAAGTATCACCTTTCGGAGGATTGGTAAAAGAGTGTGCATGCACTTCGCGCTTCTGGACATTTCCGTTAAAATAATTATGATTAACGATGTAAGTATATTCCGATTCATTGATCGCGATCTCATACATCACATAATTGCTGTCCTGGTCAATCAGGGGAACATTCGTACCTGCCTCATTAAATTCCCCGCCTTGCTGATCAACAGGAATTGTATCAAAGCTTTTTGCCGCCCGGAACAAACTTTTCTTTGCAAAAGAACGTCTTGGTTTTCCATTGACAGATGCAGCATTCCACGGACCGGGATTGGTAAGTGTATCAGGGTAAAAAGTTTCTTCTTTGAGCTTAAACGTTTCCCAGACAACCGGTGAAGATGTTCCTGTTTTTTTTGTTGTATCAGGTTTTCCCCGGTAGTTGGTATCAGCCGGCCAGTTTAAAGCAATGAACGATTGCCAGCCAAGAATGGCATAATCGACCTGCGTGGTATCGTGCACTTCAACCGGCATTTGCCATGAAATTTTTGAATAATTCAGTTCGACCACAGTTTCCTTTTTCGGTTCGCCACTGCAATTCCATAAGAGTGCACCAACCGGAACAGCAATGATGGCATAACGGATTACGAGGGAGATGTTTTTGCTTTTCATAGGTAGGGAGAGATTTATAATTCAGCCAATATATTTAAAATTGAATTAAAAAGATCCCTGCCGGTTAATAAAACTGAATCTTGTTGATATATTTTAAGCCTGGCCGATGAAAATATCGGTTTTTAATTGAACATAACCAATGAAAAAGAAGACTTGTGTGCAATCGGCCTGATTTGCAAGGACCAGATACTTTTACCTGATTGTATTAACAGATAGTTATACTGGTAATGTATTCAAAGCAGTCATTTACTTTTACAACTGACCCCGCACGCTCCGGCAAATTGGCGTGTACTTCCGCATAACAAAAAGGCTCCTGATATCGGGAGCCTTTTTTGTTAGCAGATTTATCGTCCGGCTGATTTTCTTTTACTTGTACCTGATTTTCATCCGTCAACATTTTCAGGAATAAAATAATATTCTCTTTCGCCGTGCTGCTCAATTGCAGGGAATCGAATGGCAGTGTTTGGTTTTCTAAAACCGGATACAACGTAATCTTACTCTGACGTGGCTTAATACTGTGTGTTCAAAAGTTCAGCTATTCTGCTCAATAATTGCCTTCAACTGGTCAGCCCGTATCACACCGGATTGCCGCCATTTTATTTGTCCTTTTTTAAAAAGAATAAGAGTGGGAACACTCTGCACATTGTAAGCATTTGCAGCAGCAGGATTTTTATCGATATCAACTTTAATGATCGTGGCTTTATCCCCGATCATTTTTTTCAGCTCTTCAAGAATGGGCGCCATTGTTTTGCATGGCCCGCACCATTCTGCTGAAAAATCAACTAAAGCCGGTTTGTCTGAATTTATTATTTCTTTGAAAGTTGCCATAGATAAAAGATGGTGCAAAAAACATACCGATTCACATGGCATAAGCGCACACTTTAAGTGCGCGCTTATGCCATGTAGAAATTATTTCCCGCCAATCAGCTTTTTAATATCATTCAGCTTCATCAACGCTTCCACAGGCGTGAGCGTATTTATATCCGTGTTCATAATTTCTTCGCGTATATTTTCAAGAACCGGATCATCAAGCTGGAAGAAGCTCAATTGCAGATCTTCGTTCTTATTTGTTTTTGCACCGGAAGAACCTTCATTCATTAATTCTTCACCGCTATGCGATTTTTCAAGCTGCACCAACACTTCCTTCGCACGCTCCACTACCCTTCTCGGCATTCCCGCCATTTTCGCTACGTGAATTCCGAAGCTGTGCTCGCTTCCCCCGGCAACTAATTTGCGCAGGAAGATCACTTTGTTATTTACTTCCTTCACGCTTACATTAAAATTACGAATGCGTGGAAAACGATCCGCCATATCATTCAGCTCATGGTAATGTGTCGCGAATAATGTTTTCGCCCTCGCCGTTGGCTGCTCATGTACAAATTCAGCAATCGCCCAGGCAATAGAAATGCCGTCGTATGTGCTTGTGCCTCTTCCTATCTCGTCGAGCAAAACCAGGCTGCGCGGCGAAAGATTATTCAGAATGCTGGCCGTTTCATTCATCTCTACCATAAATGTAGATTCGCCCGAAGAAATATTATCGGATGCCCCTACACGCGTAAAAATTTTATCAACCAATCCGATCTGCGCGTGTGTGGCCGGAACAAATGAGCCCATCTGCGCAAGCAAAACGATCAATGCAGTCTGCCGCAGCAAAGCGGATTTACCCGCCATGTTCGGACCGGTGATCATTAATATCTGCTGCGATGAAGGATCGAGATAAATATCATTCGCAATATAACTTTCGCCTGCCGGAAGCATCTGCTCTATCACCGGGTGCCGTCCGTTCTTGATGTCGATGATGTACGAATCGTTAATATGCGGACGAACATAATTCTGCTGCTGCGCAAGCTTTGCAAAACCGATCAGGCAGTCGAGCTGGCCGAGCAATGCTGCATTACGCTGCACAGGAACGATCCATTCCGAAAGTGAAAGCACAAGTGCCGCAAAAAGCCGTTGCTCAATGGCAAGTATTTTTTCTTCGGCGCCGAGAATTTTTTCTTCGTACACTTTTAATTCCGGCGTAATATAACGCTCCGCATTCACCAGCGTTTGTTTACGTATCCATTCCACCGGCACTTTATCCTTGTGCGCGTTCGAAACTTCGAGGTAATAGCCAAACACATTATTGAACGCCACTTTGAGCGATGGGATTTTTGTACGTTCACTTTCACGGTGCTGTAATTGCAGCAAATAATCTTTTCCCGAAAATGCGAGCTGCCGTAATTCATCGAGATCTACATCCACACCATCTGCCATCACACTTCCTTTATGCACCAGCATAGGAGGATCAGCATGCAATTCTTTTGTAATGCGATCGCGCAGCACAGCGCAAAGATTTATTTTTTCACCGATCTTTTCCAACTGCGATTGTCCGCTCGATAAACAAGCTTCGCGAATCGGCACAAGACTATCGAGTGCGCGTCGCAGCGCCTGCATTTCACGTGGATTTATTCTTCCTGCGGCAGCTTTTGCAACGAGCCGCTCCAGATCGCCGATGTGACGGATAATTTCAGAAAGTTTATCACGCAATTCCGCACGTTCTAAAAATGCCTGCACACCTTCGAGGCGCTCGTTTATCGGGGCAATATCTTTCAACGGAAGCGCAAGCCATCTTTTCAGCAAACGCGCGCCCATTGGTGAAACGGTGCGGTCTATAACGTCGGTAAGTGTTTTTGCATTTTCATTCGCCGAACCGAATAATTCGAGATTACGGATTGTAAAACGATCGAGCCAGACATATTTATCTTCTTCAATTCTTGATAAAGCCGAAATATGCTGAATGCGTTCGTAATTCGTTTCCGACAAATAATGTAAAGCCGCTCCTGCCGCAATCGTTCCCGCACGCATGCCATCCACCCCAAAACCTTTCAGCGAATTCACCGAAAAATGTTTCATTAATTTTTCTGTGCAGAATTCTTCCGTGAAGATCCAGTCTTCCTGCCCGAACGTATAAAATTTCTCCCCGAACGTTTCTGTAAATAATTTCTTTTTCGATTTCTGAAACAGCACTTCACTCGGACGGAAATTCTGTAATAATTTTTCTACGTAAATAATATCGCCTTCCGCTGCCATGAATTCTCCTGTCGAAACATCAAGAAACGAAACACCGCACGCATTGCCGTCCATATAAACAGCAGCAAGAAAATTATTTGATCGGTGATCCAGCACTTTATCGCTGAATGAAACTCCGGGTGTTACCAATTCTGTAACATCGCGTTTCACAATCGTTTTCGTCAGCTTCGGATCTTCCATCTGGTCGCAGATCGCCACGCGCATTCCTGCACGCACCAGTTTGGGCAAATACGTTTCCAGGGAATGATAGGGAAATCCTGCAAGTTCAATATAAGAAGCTGATCCGTTTGCTCTTTTCGTAAGCACAATTCCCAAAACAGAAGAAGCTTTTATTGCATCGTCACCAAATGTTTCGTAAAAATCGCCCACCCGAAACAGCAGCAAAGCATCCGGGTAGCGGGCTTTAATCGCATTAAATTGTTTCATCAGGGGAGTTTCCGTCACCCCGTTCACAACGGTTTTTACTTTGGCCATACACCTCAAAAATACCCCGTAATGCCCATGAAATCAGGGAAAGTTTTTAACAGAATGCGCAATGTGTTAATTACTTGAAGGAGCAGTGAATAAAATGTTGTTTCAGGAGCAATTTCCGGCTTTTCGCTCTACTCCTCACCCGGGAAATCCGGGCTCCGGGGTGCCGCTGCAATCCGGGCTAAAAAAAAAGAATCGGTCATTGGTCATTAGTCACTCGTAATTCGTAATTGGTAAATCCGGCACCGAAGGCGTCCCCTTGGGATAATTGGTAAACATTCCCATCTGTAATCTGTAATCATCCCTATTGGTAATTGGTAATCCGGTAATTGGTAATTTTACTAAATGAATTCCAGCTTCCGCGAGAATTTACGTGTTTCATTATCCTCCATTCGCGGACAGGCATTGCGTGCTTTTCTTACTATTCTTATCATCACCATCGGCATTTTTGCGCTTGTAGGCATTCTTACTGCAATCGATATTTTAAAAGGCTCGCTCACCAAAAATTTTACGAGCATGGGCGCCAATACATTTACCATCCGCAATAAAGAAACGCGCATCCGTATTGGACGCGGCGGAAAAAGACCGAAAAAATTCCGTCCTATTAACTATAAAGAAGCAATGGAATTTGCCGATCGTTTCGATTTCCCCGCTACAGTTTCCGTTTCTACCATGGCTTCATTTTCCAGCACATTAAAACACAAGTCAAAAAAAACCGATCCCAATATCCAGGTGCTTGGCGTCGATCAGAATTATCTTGCTACTTCCGGCTATGAGATCGAATCGGGGCGCAATTTTTCGCGTGCAGAAGCTACTTCAGGCGCGCATGTGGTGCTTATCGGTCATGATATTGTGCTGACGCTTTTCAAAAATGAAGATCCGGTAGGAAAGCAGGTCAGCGTGGGTGCAGGAAAATATACGATCATCGGCACGCTCAAGTCTAAAGGAAGCTCTATGGGTTTCAACGGCGATAAATCCGCTATGCTTCCTATAGAAAATGTGCGTCAGTATTTTTCGCAGCCGAACATGAACTTTACAATCAGCGTGCTTGCCAATGACAGTCGCCTTATGGAAACGACCATCAGCGAGGCGACAGGTTTGTTCTGCATTATCCGCAATGTGAGCATCGGTGAAGAGCCGAATTTCGATACAATTAAAAGTGACAGCTTCAGCAACGCGCTTATCGACAATATGCGTTATGTAAGTATGGGCGCCATGATCATCGGCTTCATCACATTATTCGGCGCGGCAATTGGGCTTATGAATATTATGTTTGTTTCCGTCACCGAACGTACGCGGGAGATCGGCATCCGTAAAGCGCTCGGGGCCACAAAAGCAATTATCAGAAACCAGTTTTTGACTGAAGCCATTCTCATCTGCATTTTCGGCGGCATTTTCGGAATTATTCTCGCGGTGGCCACGGGACTTATCCTCACCTTTTTCATGCAGGCCACCTTCATCATGCCCTGGGCGTGGATCGGAATGGGTTTTGCCATTTGTTTTGTCGTCGGATTGATCTCAGGATTATATCCCGCCATCAAAGCAGCTAATCTCGATCCGATAGAAGCATTACGGTATGAATGACATTTTAGAATAGGTGATTTGAAATCTTTAGTGGTGTCAGATGCTATCATCTGACACCACTAAAGAACAAATCCAATCTGAAATCTAAAATCACCTATTCTAAAATTTCCCCGCACAAAAAAAGCCGCTCATTTCTGAACGGCTTTTCTTTTATAGACAATAAAATTTATTCGCTGACCACTTCGAATTTAAAATTCGCTACAACCTCTTTATGCAAACGAACTTTTGCATTATAGACTCCGGTTGTTTTGATATTTTCTTCGTTCTCGATAGTGATATTGCGACGATCGAGTTCGAATCCGAGTTTGCGTAGCGCGTCTGTGAGCTGTACGCTGGTGATAGAACCGAAGATCTTTCCGTTCTCACCTGTTTTAGCGCCAACGCTTACAGTCATTTCGTTAAGCTTAGCAGCGTTCTTTTCAGCTTCTGCTTTAATCTTAACTTCTTTGTGAGCGCGCTGTTTTACGTTCTCAGCGTGAATTTTCTTCGCGGTCGTATCAGCGAGGATAGCGATTCCGTTTGGAATAAGGAAGTTGCGTCCGAATCCCGGGCGAACTGTCACAACGTCGTCTTTATAGCCGAGGTTCTTTACGTCTTGTTTAAGAATGATTTCCATTTCGTATTTCCTCCGGGTTATTTAAGTTGATCTGCTACATAAGGCAACAATGCGATGTGGCGCGCGCGTTTGATCGCTCTGCCCACTTTGCGTTGGAATTTTACAGATGTTCCTGTAAGTCGGCGTGGAAGTAATTTTCCCTGCTCGTTGACGAATTTGATAAGAAAATCGCCGTCTTTATAATCGATGTATTTAATACCGGCTTTCTTGAAGCGGCAGTATTTTTTCTTCTTTACCTCAACGGAAGGTGGGTTGAGATAACGTATTTCAGAGCTGTTTTCGGCCATGTTTTTTCAAATTTTCACCTCCTCATTTTCGGGGAGGATGGGTGGGGATGTTAAACGGTTTCTTTTTCTTTCTTGGCATTCTTAGCCTTGTTGCGACGCTTTTCAGCATAAGCAACGCCATGTTTGTCAAGAGCGACTGTCATGAAACGCAGAACACGCTCATCACGTTTAAAAGCAACTTCAAGCTCTGATACGGTTTTTCCGTCAGCAGCCTGAAATTCGAAAAGATGATAATGGCCGGTGGACTTCTTTTGGATCTGGTAGGCTAGCTTTCTTAAGCCCCATGATTCCTCGTGAATGATGTTCGCGCTGAGATCTTTAAGGATCTTGCGGAACTTGCCCACCGCCTCCTTTGCCTGATCCTCAGACAAAACGGGAGTTAAAATGAAGACGGTTTCGTACTGGTACATTTTGATGGTTTTAATGGTTACCCCATTATTGGGGAGGGCAAAGGTAGTGTTTTTTTGGGAATGGGGAAGGGGAGTTGGAATTTTCATGTAAAAACCGCGAACATACAAAAGTCATAAAACACTATATATCAATGGACTAAAAAAACGTTGAAATCCTAAAATCTATGGAAATAGAAATCTGAATTCAGATTGAAAGGTAAAATTAAAAAAGCAGCCAACTGTGGGAATGTGTTGGCTGCGTTTTTATCGTTTACCGCTGTTTATGTTATAGATTGAAAACGTATCCAACAGAAAGGAACATTCCATAGCCAAAGCGTGAAACCATAAAATTTTGCGGCTGCGAAGAATATTTCTGGTCCAAGGAATAAGCATTACTCAGCCTGCCAACATACCCCATAGTAATTCCCAAATCAATATTCAACATATGTCTGGATCCAAAGCTGAGCCCGGGAGCAAAAAACAATCTTGGTGAAATTTTATTTGAAATGGCAAGTCCCGGTCCAAAAGCGAAATGATAAAAGCAATTTGATTCGCCGAATCGTCTTCCGAAATTGACGAGCGCATTTACCCCAAAGCTTAAATTACCCGGATTTTCATTCACCAGTTTAAAGGAAGTATCAACTCCCGCGGTGCCCATTACAGAGTAGGCATTATCTACCAAAGGTGTAACAAAAAAGCCTGTACTTATTCCTGAATAAGTACGCTTGAAAACAGGAAAATCTATCGTCGCATTAAAAGATTGTACAGCAGCATCTTTTTTATACGGACAAATATCTACAGTGACTTTTGCATCATCACCATGATATAGATACGGTAATGAAATATAAGAGCTTGCGCTGTTATTTTGTATTTCAATCATTGGCCTGATCAATGCTGCCGTTTTTTCTGCATTTATACTTTCCTGTGCTTTGTCGATTGTTTCACGCAGGGCTGCAAAAGTTTTAAGTATAGTGTCATTTTTTGCGGTCAGCTTTTGATCAGCAATCTTTGTAAAATCAATTGTGGCATAATATCCTTTCAATTTTTGATCGCAGAGCTCACTCAGATCACTGACCTGCTTCCTGATCGAGGTTACCTCATTTATAAAATAAGTAAGATCATACCGGGCGGTATCAATAAGAACCCTATGCGGCCCCATTTGCAACGCTGTCAAAACATAAAATTCCTGCTGCATTTTTATATTATCAATTCTTATCTTGATCTTTCCCAGCTCAGCGCTTAACGCATTTAATTCAACAATGTATTTATTCATTGCCAGTTCATTTGCAGTTGGAGAAGGTTTTCCTTTCTCGCTGCCCATTTCCCATAATTCTAACTCTTTATTTTTCAAACCTGTTGGCTCTTTTTTTATACTTATTATTCCACCTAATGCGTTTAGGCCGTTGATAGCGCTTGTAAGGGCCTCAATTCCAAAATCACCGAATGTTGGAACGGTTAATGCGGTCTGTCGTGACGAATCTTTTCCGCCGACAGTAACTTGGTAAACATTTGTATTGATATTGATAACTTGAATCTGGTACCAATCGCCTTTTTGGATTCCTTTAATTGAATTAGTATTCATTTCTTTTTTCTGAAAATCAATCGTTATTATTTTGACATCATCTGACTGGGCGTTCAATCCCTGAAATGCCTGCAGAAAAGCTAATGCTAAAAAAAGAAAGTTTTTTTTCATTGTAGAGGTATTAAATTATGCCTACTCTGTTCCCTTTTCGGCTTACGGGATTTTAATGACGCAAAAATCAAACACCTTTAGAGCTAGAACAAGCGAGAACTTACCCAAACACTGGTCAGAAAATACGTGAAGTGAAATACGTAGAAATACGGAAATAAGCAGAGAGAACACGCAATTTCAGGGACAGAATGACAATTTAAACTACTGACATATAATTATCTAAATAAAATTAGATGCCTGCTAACGTGAAAGTGGCTGAAGTTTCGTACTAAAAGGATTCTATATTTGGTAAATATGAACCCTCTAAACCAACTACAATGGAAAACAAAAAAAAATCTGAAAAGAAACCCAAAGTCTATGCCTGCACTGACCCTCAGGGCGACATCGTTGCAGTCAATGTTCATCAGATCTCTGAAGAAGAATTCAATAGTATGGTAAAAAAGTTCTATGGAACAACTAACCACACTCCTAAAACACTAAACCTGACTGATGCAAGTCTTGATCTGACACTTGATTGTAAAACCAATTTTATCCAATTAGCTTTTAATGACTCTATACAGAACGATAATGATATTGCTTCTTCAATGAGTTCAAAAAAATACTACACACCTACTATGGAGAAAGGTATTCGTTTAGACACTGCCGTTAAATATTCCATCCAGCTTTTCAAAGGACTTAAGAATAATCTCAATGTACATCACCTAGAACTTTGCAAAGCCAAAGAAAAAAACGGTAGTGTTATTTTTGCGGCAGTAGTTTTCAAAGCTTATGTTTTGAATATAGATGCCCCGGTTTATTATGGCAATCTTACCAGCCAGATTCCTTTACATCCAAGAAAAAAAACAGTTGAATGAAAATTACAATTCTGCTATCACTGCTATCACCGTTACTAACAATAGTAATGGGAATTAAGCAACGATTCACCCTGTTGTGGTATTATGCCGCAACGGGGTTTATTATTGACAATACAGCTCAATACTTGAAATTAAAAAACATAGAGTACCATTGGCCTGGGAATCTCTTTCTTCTTGCCGAGTTTTTATTTATCTCTTTATTTTACAAGAAACACCTATATAAAAGTAAAACGCTATTTTGGGGCGTAACGATACCAGTATTTATTTTTTTTATCCTCAACACTATCTATAATTCAGTTTTTGAATTTAATATGTTCGGTGCTGGAATATTTTGTCTTGTTTATATTATTTATGGACTATTGGGATTTTATCAGCTATTGCAACGGCCGGTTATTATCTATCTCAACAAAATTCCTTTTTTTTGGATAAACCTAGCCTTCTTTCTCTATTCATCGGCCAATTGCCTGTTATTTCTGTTCGGATCATACCTGAGAGCAACTGACTTTCAATTACTTTTTACAATATGGGGGATTTTTTTTACGTCAATTAATATTCTTCATTACCTTTTGATTGGAATAGCATTAAATAAAACCAAGCAAAGTGAGTCTTGTTAATATAATCATCATAGGTATCGCTGTTATGCTTCTTATGGCACTTGCTGTAGTCCTATTTGTTGTAATGTATCAACGCCGTATTATCCATCACCAACTCGAAGTAAAAACTCTAAACGAACAAAAACAACTCGAGCTTTTACAAGCCTCTATCCAAAGCGAAGAGGATGAACGCACACGCATTGCCGGTGAATTACATGATGATGTCGGCGCGACTTTATCTTCCGTTGGATTGTTTCTACATAAAGCAGCTGAAAATTCACCTGACTCACTCATCATTCAACAGTCAAGAGAGTTAATTGATGAAAGCATCCGGAAAATAAGAGACATCAGCCACAAGCTACAACCTGCCGCATTGCAATCCCTCGGATTATATGCTTCGCTCCAGGCCCTTTGTGATATGCTTAATCGTTCGGGAAGTATTAGTTTAAATTTTCACCATGATCAGGATTTACCAAGAATGTCATTTCATACAGAGCTGCATATTTATCGCATCATCCAGGAACTTATCAATAATATTATCCGGCATTCAAAAGCATCCACAGTCACGCTCTCCTGCTCCTTTTTCCAACAGGAATTGAAAATCTCTCTTTTGCATGATGGGTATGGTATTTCAAAAAAAGATTACCCGGATCTTTTACAAAAAAAAGGTTCTTTAGGTTTAAAAAATATTGATAACCGTTTGAAATTTGTGAATGGTAGTATTGAATTCGACAAGGAATCAGATTCCAATTTCAGAAGCTCTCTTTTTATTCCGATAAACATTTAATTTCGCCTTTATTATGCCGGTAATTAAATATGCAATTGCAGATGACCATGAAATTTTTCGCCAGGGATTAAAACTTGTCCTTGGCAGCGATCACTCTTTGCAATTCACAGTCGAAGCTGAAAATGGGATTGCGTTAATGCAACTATTAAAACAACAGCAACCCCATGTTGTTCTTCTCGATCTGAAAATGCCTTTGATGGATGGTTTTGCGACTGCCCGTGAAATAAAAAAATTATATCCAGCAATAAAAATCCTGATTCTTACAATGTATGATGAGGAGCATTTCATTGTACACATGCTTGAAGCAGGTGCCAACGGTTATCTCCTGAAAAACGCCAATCCCGACGAAATCCGGAAAGCAATACACGCTGTTCATGAGAACAACTATTACTTTAATGATCTTATAAGCAGCGCAATGCTGAAAAATCTTGTCCAGAAAAACCTTGCGGTGCCCGTTTTCAAATCATCTGAAAATCTCACGGAAAAAGAAATTAAAATTCTGGAGTTGATCTGCCAGGAACATACCTCAACTGAAATTGGCGAAAAAGTTTTTCTCAGTGCAAGAACCGTGGAAGGAATCCGGGCAGGAATAATGGAAAAAGTTGGCGTAAGAAATATCGCAGGATTGGTAATGTATGCAGTGAAAAAAGGAATAGTGAAATAATCCCCCCCACCCAACTGCAATACCCCCGAACGCAAAACCCACCCATCCCCCCGGAAAACACCCTAAAGCATCGCTTGCCTGCAACGAATAAACCTGCTGACTCACTGGTGTCAACCATTCCCATGTTCCGTTTTTCTGCGGCATTGGCATGATGATCGATTGTGAATTTCAATTTGCGCTTGTGGAGAGATTGCTGAGCAATGGGCCGGCGCTGCCATTCTGTTTTGAGTATTATCACCTATTGATTTTGCGGAATAATCTTTAATCCTTTGCAGACTTGATTATGATGGAAAAAGCCGAAGACTTAAAGTTGAATTTTCGTTTTGAAGATTTACTGACAAAATACAATATCGATCTGTCTAATTATGCCCCTGCTTCCCTGGAGCGAAGGATAGAACGTTTCCTGAGCCTGCATCATTTTCCGAACATCACCTTACTGAGTGAAAAGCTACTTGCTGATAAAGATTTCTTTGATCTTTTCATCAAAGAAATCACGGTCAACACCACAGAAATGTTCCGTGATCCGCAATGTTGGAAAATAATCCGCGAAGAAATACTTCCTATGGTTGCAGAACATCCAAGTATCCGGATCTGGCATGCGGGATGTTCCTCAGGGGAAGAAGTATATTCGATGGCGGTATTGCTCAAAGAAGAAGGGCTTCTTGAAAAAACAAAAATTGTTGCCACCGACATAAACAGGGAAGTAATGCAGACCGCAATGAGCGGTAAATATTCTCTAAAACACCTTGAGCTGAATACAGAAAATTATAATCGTTCAGGAGGAAAATCTTCATTCGATTCTTATTATGAAACAGAGAATTCCTCTTTTATAATGAAGAACAAACTTTTGAATAATGTTCGTTTCACAAAACATGATCTGTCGACCGGCGCTGAATTTTCAAAATTCGATATCATATTATGCAGGAACGTAATGATCTACTTTAACAAACAACTACAGGAAAGAGTTTTTTCACTTTTCAGCAAGAGCTTATTTAAAAAAAGCTTTGTGGTTATTGGTAAGAAAGAGTCCATGGCCTATTTTTCCGGCATAGATCTGTTTACTGAAATAAGTGCAGAAGAAAGAATTTACAGGTCGAAATGATCAGAAAAACCGCCACGACGGTCCGGGACTTTTCCGCAATTGTAATTGGAGGATCAGCTGGCAGCATCCCGGTATTGAATCAAATCATCTCTTCTTTGCCCGGAGATTTTTCTTTGCCCGTTATCATTTGCGTTCATCGCATGCGAAATATTTCAGAAGGAATGCGTGAAGTGCTGGCGTTAGGTTCTGCACTTGAAATAATAGAACCGAATGATAAAGATTCAATACAAGCGGGCCGTATATATGTAGCACCTTCCAATTATCATTTGTTCATTACGGAGAATAATACTTTTGCGCTTTCCACAGAAAGTATGGTGAATTATTCAAGGCCATCGATAGACCTGACCTTGTCTTCTGCAGCGCATATATATAAGAAAAACCTATTGGGCATTTTACTGACCGGAGCGAATAAAGACGGTGCCTTAGGAATGGAATGCATTAAAAAGAATGGCGGCCTGACAATTGTTCAGGACCCTGAAACGTGCGTAGCGCCTTATATGCCGATGGCTGCAATAGAACGGTCGTGTGTGGATCTGGTTCTTTCGGTTAAACAGATTTCTGCTTTCATTAAAAGCGCCGCAGGAATAAAATAATTCACTGGTTACTTTTCTTTTCTCAAAGTTCACGGCAAAGGGATATAGGTATTTTCACCGATCGACAGCTGCGCATTTTACGTAATCAAAATCGATAATTTCGCGGATAAGATAATCCACAATAATTTTAGTTCTTAGCGCCCGCTGAATTCCCCATTAAATCCTTCGGCAGTATCCATGATTATTGCGCTCGCAAACCACAAAGGAGGCACCGGAAAAACCACCTCGACCATTAACATTGGCCGGGCACTCAGCACTATGGGCAAAAAAATATTGCTCGTTGATCTCGATCCGCAGGGAAACCTTAGTTATTCTTTAGGACTGGGAAATGAAGCCAATACAATAATCGATCTTTTGTCTGGCAATAAAACATTTAACGAAACGGCATGCGAAAGTAATGGTATGCATATTATACCATCCAACACAGGATTGAATGAATATGCTGCACGTTTCGAAAAAACAAAAGATGCGGTGCATGCGCTCAAAAAAACGCTGGCGCCGATTCGTTCCTTATATGATTTCATTCTCATCGATTGTCCGCCTGCAATGTCTGTTTATACACTAAACGCGTTGAATGCTGCTGAAGGAGTAATTATACCGTTGCTGCTCGAAGTACTTTCAGTTCAGGGCCTCGACCAGGTATTGCGCGAAATTTCAAAAATCCAGAAAACCACAAATCCCGACTTGCAGATTATCGGCGCGCTTGGCACGATCGTCAATGAAAGCAGGCGGCTATCTTCTGAAGTCCTGGAATACATACGTGACAATTACAAATTACATGTCTTCAATAATCATGTGCGCAACAATGTGAAAGCAGCGGAAGCTCCGTCTTTTGCAGCTACCGTGATTGACTATGCACCTACTTCCACAAGTGCGCGCGATTACATCAGCATCGCGCAGGAGCTTTTGAAGATTCTGGAATACCATGTTGCAAGTAGCGAACAATCACGGGTACATCAACCTTCAGAATAAAATTTTATCTGTATTCAATCAAAAAACTCAACTCCCAAAAAATAAAAACATGGCTATCGGAAACAACATGAAAACTGAAAATGATTCAACTGAATCAAAAGAAAATCACTCAAACGGCCAAAACGGTTCAGACGAGATTTCTATTCTTAAAAGCAAAATAGAAACCATGACACTGGAGAGCCAGCGTATGAAAGCTATTGCAGATGCAATTGATATTTCATACGCCTTTATTGAATTTGACACACAAGGAAATATTGTCACTGCAAATTCGAATTTCCTGAAAGCAATAGGTTATGCCAATGTCAATGATATTATCGGTAAGCATCACCGCATGTTTGTTGAGCCTTCTTATGCGCTCACACCGGAATATTCTAAATTCTGGGAAGAGCTCCGCCAGGGAAAAACTCACACCGGCGAATTTAAACGCATCTCCGGCTCAGGTAAAGAAGTTTACCTGCAAGCGGTATATTCTCCTGTGAAGGATGAAATGGGAAGAATCATCAAGGTGGTTAAGATTGCAACGGAAGTAACTGGACAAGTGCACATGCGGGAAGAAGCCAAGCAGGCGGGTGAAGAATTGAAAGCGCAGGAAGAAGAGATCCGTCAGCAAATGGAAGAGATGACTGCCACACAGGAAGAGATGGCACGTGCAGCCGCTGAGATGAAAAGTATCACTGTAGCGATTGATACATCGTTTGCTTTTATTGAATTTGACCCGAACGGAAATATTCTGGCCGCCAATGAAAACTTCCTGAAAACTATGGAATATTCATTAGATGAAATAAAAGGTAAACATCATCGCATGTTCGTTGACAGAACATATTCCGGAAGCGTTGAATACAGCAGGTTCTGGGCTGATCTTGCGAATGGCAAAGAAAAAAATGACCAGTTTAAACGCATCACACGTTCAGGAAAAGAAGTCTGGCTGCAGGCCGTTTATTCACCGGTGAAAGACAATACAGGCAAAGTAATTAAAATCATAAAAATTGCGACCGATATTACTGAGCAAAAAACAACAGCCATGAATGCATTGGGATTAAAAGCCACAGTGGACGCATCATTTGCTGAAATTGAATTTGATGACAAAGGAAATATTCTCGATGCAAATCCGAATTTTGTTGCGGCATTGGGATATCATTCCAAAACAGAGATTATCGGAAAACACCACGCGATATTTGTGGAAGAAGATTACAGAAGGTCAGCTGAGTATACTCGTTTCTGGACCGCTTTAGGAAATGGTGAAACACGGGCAGGAGATTTTAAACGCGTCACACGCCAGGGCACTCACATCTGGATACAGGCGGCTTATACACCTGTGAAAGATGAAGATGGAAAAGTGGTGAAGGTGATTAAAATTGCAACGGATACAACCAAACAAAAAGAAGATGCATTAAATGCACAGGGGTTAAAAGATACGGTGGATGCGTCATTCGCATATATTGAATTTGATCCGAAAGGAAATATCCTCAATGCGAATACTAATTTCGTAAGAGCGCTCGGATATAATTCTGCAAAAGATCTTATCGACGGGCATCATTCCATGTTTGTAGAAGCGAATTACAAACGATCGGTTGAATACGCAAACTTCTGGAGAGATTTAGGAGAAGGAAAAGTGCAGGAAGGACAATTCATGCGTGTTTCAAGAGATGGAAAAGAAGTCTGGATACAGGCGGCTTACACACCCCTGAAAGATGAGAAAGGTAAAGTCATCAAAGTCATCAAGATTGCGATTGACATTACGGATCAGAAAGTTGCTGCACAAGAAACAGAAGCTGCAGCGAAAGAAGTCAACCGTGTTATTTCTGCAATGGCAGCCGGCGACCTGACACAAGCCTATTCAATTGACTCAAAAGGTGAATTGAAATTAATGGGTGATTCTTTAAACATGGCGACCAAAAATTTAAATGAGTTGCTGACCAATATTTCACAGGTTGCTAATCTTGTTGCTTCCTCTGCAGAAGAATTGCTTACAAAAGGCGAGCAGATGGGAAAAACAACACAGGAAGTGGCTTCTGCAACTATTCAAATGGCAGAGGGTGCATCTCAGCAGGCACAACAAACTGATGAATCCAGCAAGTTGATTGCAGATGTTCTGAAATCGGCAAATGAAATGGGTAAAAAAGCAGAAGTCATTAATATTGCAGCTGAACGCGGACAAAAAAGTGCAACAGAAGGTCTTAGTACAATCCGCAAAGTGGTGGATAACATGACTGAGATTCTCAGCTCTGCAAATATTACTTCGTCGTCCATTACTGTACTTGCACAACGTTCTGAAGAAATCGCAAGTACACTTAGTGTGATTACGGATATCGCTTCACAAACCAATCTTCTGGCATTAAACGCCGCTATTGAAGCAGCGCGCGCAGGTGATGCAGGCCGTGGATTTGCAGTCGTGGCAGAAGAGATCAGAAAGCTTGCGGAAGGTTCACGTAAGTCAGCAATTGATATTGAAAAAGTAATCCGCGAAGTGCAGAAAGATGTAGCTGCTGCCGGCAAGTCAATTGAAACAATGGAAATAAGTGTGAAGAGTGGAAATACTGCATCAAAAGAAGCTGAAATCGTTTTCCAGAACATTGAAAAAACGAGTGCCGAGACGCTTGATCTTTCGAAAGAAATTGTTGAAGCGACTGTTACACAAAAAGAATCGATTAACTCTACAGTGAAAAATATTGAGAAGATCGTTGTGGTAGCCGAAGAAACTGCATCAGGAACCGAACAGGTTGCCAGCTCAGGAAAAGAG
>JALYQL010000107.1 GCA_030855855.1 Bacteroidota bacterium
CACCCAGCGTTTTTCGGGCGTAGATAATTTGGAAAACTGTTTTCTGCGTTCCGCCCGGCTTGTTTGCGCATCCACAGGAAACGATATCACCAGCACTGTCAAAATAGTCGTTAAACAACCAAACCGCTTAAAACGGGTACTGTTTTCCATCTTTTTCACAAGGTTTTAAGCAAAAGCCAAATCTGCAAATATTGATAATCAATCATTTACAAGATTGGCACAAATTTAGCATTCTCTTTGGCAGGATTAAACATTCATACACATGGATAATCAACAGATAAACGAAGTATTCCAGCTTGTCAGCAACAGTATTTTATCAAGCAAGTCGTTGCTGCAGCTTGAAACATCAGAAAGGCTCATGGAGCTTTTCCGTAAACAATATACATATCCTGAGTTGACTGAAAAGCTCAATTCCATATTTCTGAATAAAGCAGCGGCCCTGCATTATTTTGAATGGAAACGTTTTCGCGATGGCGACCTGGAGGCTGCCTGATCGCTCCCGATAGTTATCGGGATGGTTAATAGAGGTGGGAGGATTTTCTGAAAAGAAAGTCCTCTTTTTTTATCGGTTTTCATTTAGTGACTACGGACCAAAGAAATTTCCCTGAAAGCATCGCAAGCTTCTTTCAAAAATTCCGGTTCCTCCTCCTCCATTTGCTCTTCTGAAAAAACCTGGGTAGGACTTTTGGAATGAAAGCGGCTTCTTTCTTTTATCCTGCTCATCTGTTCTTCATCCATTTCCAATCCTGATGCTGAGCGGATGCATTCTAACATTGCTTCCGGTCCGCCGTGGTAGCTGATTGGAAATGCAAGCGTGTCATGCTGAAGAATTTCCAAATACGTCTGAAAATATTTACCCAACACGTTTGCGAAATAATTTTCCTTCTGCATAACAAGGACCGTATCACTATCCATTCCGAAAACTTCAGGCTGAATAACGCCGGGCATAAATTGCATTCCGGGTTCTTTGGCATGGGAGCGCATCACCTGCATTGGTTCACGGTAAAGTAATATCACGGGAACACCAGGGTAACACCTGCGGATGCGTTTGTAAAACATCGTGTGCCAGCTGTCGAATTTAATAAAGAGATGTGTTTCTTTTCCGGAATAACGGCGTGCGAGCAAACGAACAGCTGCTTTAAAAAGTGTGTCTGATTCCTCTTCACTCATCGCGTGGGAATAAGGAAGGCGAAGAATATCATCCAGCAAAGGCACTTCGGAAAGTACAATGCATTTTTCACTTGTAGCAAGCAACTGCGAAAGTAACGTTGAGCCGCATCTTGAAATGTGAAAAATGAATGCAGAAGGTTCAACCGTGTCAATTGAATTTGCGGCTTCGATCAGTTCTCCCGCTGAAGTTTCAATTGATTGCTTTTTATTTTCCGGAAAGAACCTGCAGGCTAAAAGTGTTTCCTGGAAAAAAGGTTCTGTGAAACGTTTTGGTCCGGCATACAACCAGCGAAAACGAATTCCATCTGCTGCTTCTATAAGCTTTGCAGGAATATATTCTTTTGTAATGGTTGTGCGCTCAACAATTACTTTTTCACTTTGCCGTTTTTTTTTTCGTTCGAGCAGCTCTTCCACCATCTTTCGTGAAGTTTCTGTTCCGATCTTTTCAAGCCCTTCTATCATTCCGTTCAACGTCGCTTCGTCATGATCGGGCCGCAGTTTTTCTTTTTCAATTTCAAAATCATAACCGGCTGAGCGGAATAAATCATCTGTCCATGCATTGCGCTTTCCGTCAATCACCAGATGGATGCGTTCCTGCTCGCTGTCATTTTTCACACTATGCGGCAGATCAAAATCGGCGTACCAGCATTCGCCTTTTTGCATGGGAATATCCTTTCCGCCAACCATAAAAGCGACTGCCGCGTCTGTAAGAACGGGAATGTGTAAGCGAAAACAATCAAACCGATAAGCCAGCCCGATATCGCGATGTTCATGAATGACGCTTCCTGGCTTTAACCTTAATAATCGAATCGATTCTTTTTCAAATTGAAATGCGTTTATAATTTCACGGAAGTAATTGCATTTTTCCATTAGCGCTGTGTCTTTATAAGGAGCATCAGCATCATGGGCATAAATATCCTGCGCGTTTCCGGTTTGCGAGCGCAAGGCAATCACTGACCATTCGCCGGAATAATCGCGTTCGTTGAAATGGCCTTTCCAATTTTCAGCAAGACAAATTTTAAGATCGGCATCGAGCTTTTCTTTAATAATTTCAAGCGGCAGGCGAAGCGCATTATTCACAGTACTGTCCATCATCACATCATTTATTTAGTGGGTCGAAAGTATCACCACTTCTCATTAATTCAAAGTCTGAATGATGATTTAACCATGAAAAAACGGCATACAGGTATTTCTACTCTGTTAATAACTTTAAGGCTCAAAAACATAAATATAAAATTTAAAATACATTCGGTTTTATATCTTGCGAGCGTTAAATTCTATTCTCTCTCAAATTATTCACCAAAAAAACCCTACTTATTATGGAAGGAGTAATGGCAGTTGTAACCATGGTGGCTTACGACTTTGCACCAAAAAACTGGGCTTACTGTAATGGGCAATTATTGCCTATTGCGCAGAATCAAGCTCTTTTTTCTTTACTTGGCACTACGTTCGGTGGCAACGGCGTCAACACATTTGCGTTACCCGATTTCCGTGGTCGCATTGCACCAGGAACAGGTCAGGGTAACGGACTCTCCAATTATACATTGGGTGAAGTAACCGGCACTGAAAATGTTATACTGATGCCATCGAATCTTCCGCCTCACGTTCACAACGGAACGATAAGTATTGTTCCGAAGGGCGGAAACAGCGCTGACGAAAATGCACCGACAGGTATGTATCCGGGCCAGGTAGCGAACGGTTATGCAACAGCACCTACGACAGACACAGCCATGCAGGGCCCGAACGTTATCAGCACAACAATCGGTGTAGCAGGCGCAAGTCAGCCTTTCTCGATCCTCACTCCTTATCTTACAGTGAACTTCGTGATCTGTATGTACGGAATCTTCCCATCACGCAACTAACCCCTCAAAGTCTAACTTAAAAACGATACTTATGTTTATCGAACCATATTTAGGAAATATCACCGTCTTTGCAGGAAATTTCGCTCCCCGTGCATGGATGTTTTGCCAGGGACAACTTCTTTCTATTGCTGCAAACGATGCACTTTTTGCATTAATTGGAACTACTTACGGTGGCGATGGCCAGGTTACTTTTGCCTTGCCTGATTTTCGCGGACGTGTAGCAAACCACATGGGACAAGGTCCCGGTTTAAGTAATTATGTCCTTGGCCAGGTTTCAGGCACCGAGAACGTTACTTTGATCAGCACACAGATGCCAGGACACACGCATTCGCTGATCAGCCTTACTGTTAGTCAGTCAGCATCCACAGCAACAACTTCCGGATTAAATAATCCGCAGGCAAACTATCCTGCTTCGGGCGCTACTGTTTATAACAGCTCAACTGACAATACGACAATGGGAAATTATTCAAGCGTGGGCGTTACGCCAATCGCAGGCGGAAACAATCCTTTTTCCATTCAGCAACCAACACTTGCGATGAACTTCGTTATTGCCGTAGAAGGCATATTCCCATCACGTAATTAATTCATTAACACTAAAAACTCAATACTCTATAAGACTATGGAAGGAGTTATCGGATATACAACCATGTTCGCAGGTAATTTTGCCCCAAAAAACTGGGGATTTTGCCAGGGACAAATCATGACAATTGCGTCAAACACCGCATTGTTTTCAATTCTCGGAACCACATACGGCGGCAACGGCACAACCACTTTCGGTCTTCCCGACCTGCGTGGACGTGCAGTAGTAGGCGCTGGCCAGGGTCCCGGACTAAGCCCTTATTCGCTTGGCCAAATGACCGGCACAGAAAACGCAACACTCACCAATTCAGAAATGCCTGCTCACGTTCACCCGGTTGCAGTTGTTGCGGCAAACCCTGTTACAGATGGTGACGCAAGTCTTTCAACAGCCAACGGCAGCGTTTACGGACGTGATACTGTTGGTATCGCGCCTTATTCTTCATCTTCGAGCGTTAACATGGGACCATTGACGGCAAACCTGCAAATGGCGCCTGTAGGAAACTCACAGGCATTGTCAATCCTGCGCCCGTTGCTTGGTATAAACCAGGTAATTTGTATGTATGGTGTGTATCCTGCCAGGAACTAAACCACTCACACGAAAATTAAAAAAGAAAATGGGAGCGATTGTTCCCATTTTTCTTTTCATTTTTACGCACTAATTTATTTACCAAAATCATTATGCCCGCAATTGGCGTTCTTCTTCCCCGCTCTACCGAATATCCTTCAATGGGCTTTGACCTGCTTGACGGGATCCGGCTCAACCTGAAACGGCTCGGCCTTACCGGTTACCAGGTCTTTACTGAAAACACAGGATTTGGAGAAGACACAAACAATGTACTTGCCCTTGCTGAAAAGCTTGTGCTTGAAAAAGATGTCGACCTGATCATCGCGTATGCCACTTCGCTTAATGCAGAAGCGCTTTATACATTTGCGGAAACGACAAATAAACCTTTTCTTTTTCTCGATGCCGGAATGGAAATTTTTGAAGCTCCTCCCGGCCGGCTTTGCAGGCACCTCACCTTGCAAGGATTAATGGCATGCCAGATGCTGGCCGACAAAGCAAGCGTGAATAAAGAAAAAGTAATTTCTGCCGCTTCTTTTTTCGACGGAGGTTATCGCAGCAGTTGGATTTTCCATGAAGCCGTGGTTAAAAATGGTGGCAGCATCTGCGGACATTTCGTAAGCAATTACAGGGCTGAAGAATTTACGCTCGAACAATTTGTGCAACTCGTCGGGCAGGGAGAAGCACGATCGGTTACAGCAGCTTTCTCTTCTTATTTTGTCGGACTGTTCATGGAGCATCTCCGGGCAACAGACCCATCAGTACGACAGTTGCCGATCTATTGTTCACCTTTTATGGCTGATGAACAATTGCTTCAGGCGATTAATTTTCCCGGTGCCACATTACCGACCATCGTACCATGGGCTACTTCGCTTGATAACGCAGAAAATCGCGTAATGATGGAAACCATGAAAAAGGAAAAAAATAAAACTGCAAATATTTTTCACCTGCTGGGTTGGGAAGCAGCAACAGCAGCACAGCGCATTATCGAAAACAATATACAGGCGCTTGATGGATGGGCATTTGAAAGCCCGCGCGGAACAGTGCATTTTCACCCTGAAACACATAATGCATACGCACCGCTTTACGAAGGAATTATAGAAGCAGATACGAACGGAAAATGCAAATTAACGCTGGGCCACGCAATAGAAGTTACTCCGGGAGCCCACAGCGAGCTGCATTTCCTGCGCATGCCGGGGCCTTATTCACGTTGGAGAAATAATTTTTTCTGTATTTAAATTCTCATGCGTGTAGCGGTTTTATGTAACGATCGTCTTGGCATTCCTGCACTGCAGCAATTGCTGCATAATAATATGGTGCAGGCCGTAGGTACAAGCGACCGCGCACCTGAAATGATCGCCGTCATGCAGCAGATCACTGTACAATCCGGTATTCCTTCCCAGGTCTTTACACGCAAAAATTTTGAAGCTGAGCTTGTTAAATGGCTGGAGCTCCATTGCCCTGATGTTGTATTGGTAAAAACATTTCCTTTCCGCATTCCCGCATCAGCGCTGACAATTCCCGTTCATGGTTTTATCAATTTTCATTATGCGCCGCTTCCGCAATTCCGTGGCTCTAACCCGCTGTTCTGGATGATCCGTGAAGGAATTACAACAGGCGGTGTGGCTGTGCATCGTATGGACGAACGTTTTGACACAGGTCCTCTTTTATTACAACGCGCAGTTCCCGTTTCCCCGGAGGCCAGCTTTGGCATGTGCGTTACTCAACTTGCGTTTGCAGGAATGGAAATGACGATCGAAGTGCTGCAAGGACTTTATGCAGGAAACTTAAAGGAAACGCCCCAGGAACAAAAACAAGATCGTTGGTATGGCCGTCCAAAGGCTACCGATTTTTTCATTTCATGGATAACGATGAATTCTTCACAGGTAAAGGCGTTGGTGAAAGCCTGCAATCCATGGCAGAAAGGCGCATTCGTTCGTTTGAAAGGGCTCACCATTGCCATTACTGACATTTCGCTTTCTGAGATCGCTGTTCCCCCTGGCACATTACCCGGAACAATTCTTCATCTTTCTCCCGAAAAAGGTCTGATCATCGCATGCAAAGACGAGGTTGCATTAAAAGCAGAAGTTTTCTTCGCCGAAGAGGGTTTTTTTGCGGGCGAACGGCTTGCACTTTTCGGGATCAGACAGGGCGATCGCTTTGAATAAATTCAGGTAGAAATACCTGTTTTTCATTGCTAATAATACCAATTTATTAAGATTCGTGCAGACGTTTTTTTGTGTGAGCTAAACTATCCTACATTAGCTCTTGATATTATCTACTCACTTCATTTCCCAACAAATGAAACAACTTATACACATGCGTGGATGGCGCGTTGCGTCCCTTCTTTTGGCATTATTTTTCGCCTCATCACTGACTGCCCAGACCAACTGGAATTTCGCAGCTCCTACTGATGGTGCAGGAAGTGCTAACTCCGAAGTGACAAAAGGTATGTGTACCGATGCGTCAGGTAATGTATATGTTGCTGGTTTGTTTAACGGTAGTACCACTGACTTTGACATACTCGGTGGAGTGGTAACTGCTCCGACGAGTTCCACGCAAGATGGATACATTGTCAGCTACGATAAGAACGGCGCTTACCGCTGGCATACGATTATGACCAGTACCATCAGTG
>JALYQL010000108.1 GCA_030855855.1 Bacteroidota bacterium
GCATATAGGCGTTAACCGTATTCGCAATTCTTTCTTCTCCCGAACTTAAATACTCCTGAAAGTTAAGAAGCCATTGTTTGGTGACAATTCTAAAAGGTATTGTGTCGCTTCCTGCAAATTCGATTAAATGAACTATGAGCGAATTGAAACGGTCTTTTTTCTTACCCTTTCCTTTGTACTTGACCTCAATATATTTCAGGAAACAGGTATTTGCCTGACTTTCATTCGGAACACTTCTTTTACTAAAGGCAAGTTGATGTTCAACTGCAAGACGGATCTTTTTTGCAGCAGCCAAATTTTCTTTGGATTCTTCGGGTTTTGATTTTTCCAAATAAAGCTCCAGAAAATCGTACTTTCGCTTTCCGTTCTCATAGATGTCTAAATAAAGGGAGAACCTGCCTTTAGAAATCTTCTTTTTTCTTAATTTCACACTCATGGCTTGATGGTTTTTGTTAAACAAATCCCGAGTAACAAGCCAGTAACAAATTCTGCTAAACTATACTTGGATTGACTTAGCACAAATTGACTGGGGTCTATAAGGTGAAACGTTGAAACCCTCGTCAATGTTGCGTTTAGCTAAGTTTATCCAATTTCAGCTAAGTAGTCCGTTTGTTTCTAAATTTTGAATCTTGAGTTTTTGAATTTTGAATTACCCTTTGATAAGCGTGATGGCCGCATTCCTGTCTTTCGCGCTGAAAACCGCATTGCCTGCCACAACCACATTCGCACCGGCTTCTTCCAGCGCGCGCGCGTTAGTGGTGTCAACGCCGCCATCTACCTCAATTAAAGTTGCGAGGTTTTTTTCGTTGATCATCTTCCGCAATGCTTTTACTTTATGAATGGTCTGTGGAATAAATTTCTGTCCGCCGAATCCAGGGTTGACGCTCATCACCAGCACCATGTCAAGATCGGGCAGCACATCTTCCAGCGACGAAACAGAAGTGTGCGGATTGATCGCCACGCCTGCTTTCATGCCGAGTGATTTTATTTTCTGAATGGTGCGGTGTAAATGTGTGCAGGCTTCGTAATGCACAGTCAGCATATAAGCACCGTGCGACGCAAACTCTTCAAGATACTTATCCGCGTCGGCGATCATCAGGTGAAAGTCGAGCGGCTTCTTCGCGTCTTTCTGCAATGCTTTCATCACCGGAAATCCAAAGGAAATGTTCGGCACAAAAACACCGTCCATTATATCCACATGAAACCAATCTGCAGGAGAATTATTGATGAAATTAATATCATCTGCAAGATGACCGAAATCAGCAGAAAGGACGGAGGGAGCGACTAATAGTGACATGGGGACAAATTTACGAATTATCCCGAAGGGAAGCCTTCGGTACGAATTACGATGTGCGATTTATTTTGGAATGTATAATGCCTGTTTTTTAAATTGTACATCGTAATTCGTATATCGTACATCAAGGTGCTTCTGTCTTCTGCAATACGCTGAATGCCGTATTGTTCTTATAATTTTCCCGGCGTAAATTTCAGTTCAAATCCACATCATGAAACGATTCTTTTTTTTCTTGCTTGTTGTTCCTGCTTTGCTTTCCGGACAAACCAGCTTGTCAGCAGATAAGTTACCATCAGGTACAACACGCATAACCCTTCCGGAGACGAAATATCGTTCGGGATATGGAAGCAAGAATTTTGTCATTACAAAGGAGGAAGATTATAGAGCCCTTTTTGATGACAGTATCCAGTCCGCGCTTCCGTACATTGATTTCACACATTATGAATTGCTGGCGAATTTTTATTGTATTCAATGCATCACCTCCTGTGGTTCTCATCCGCGATGTCATCGTAATGGCTGCAGGTATCAGCGCAGCTGGCATTTGATCGATAAAACACAACGGATCGCACTTTCTGCCCGGGAACTTTATGTGGAGGAGTGTTCCTTTTTTCCCGGATTTAAGGATGTAATAATTTGTCGCGATGATAGCTGTTTTACAGATCTCATGGGGAGTTGTTCCGTTATAAAAAAGGACAGCGTTGATTTCAATCAGCAGATCGCTATTGCGCGTAAAATATATGCTGATTGTGCCGCACTTATACAACACGAGTTTTATCTCGACACCGTTCAGCGTTGCCTGGTGTGGCGATTATACGAAGGTTACGGCGGTTGTAGTAGTATGAATGAGCGCTCATATATTTTTTCTGTTCCGAAACCGCCGGACGGATATACGATACGTTTTGAAGAGTATGCACTGCCTTCGAAACGCTGAACGACATTTATTTTTACACCCTTATTCCAATCACACAAACGTCATCGATCTGCGATAATTGGCCTTTCCATTTAACGAAGGTCTCATCTAAAATATTGCGTTGTTCGTGCATTGGCAGTTCATAAATCTGCAGCAGAAGGTTTTTCAGTGTTTTGTAACGGAACTTCTTCCCAAGCGGACCTCCGAACTGGTCGGCGTAGCCATCGGTGAAAATGTAAATACAATCACCTTTTTCAACTTCAACTTCGTGATTTGTGAATGGTTTGCCGTAATCAAATTTTCCGATCGGTTGTTTATCTGCTTTGATCTCGAAAATAGTTACATCTTCTCCGGGAGCAGGTGGCAATGTTCCTTTTCTGATGATCCATAACGGATTGTTCGCGCCGGAATATTGAAGTATTGATTTATTTCCGCGTGCAGATTCAGGAATCAATGCGATGAGTGAAATATCCATTCCGTCTTTCACTTCATCGTCGTTGGATTCGAAAGTCGCGACAACCAGCTCTTTTAATTTGTCAAGAATGTCGGATGGTTTGCGCAATGCGAATTCACCCACGCACCGATCAAGATTATTGGAGCCCACCATGCTTACGAGCGCGCCCGGCACGCCATGCCCGGTGCAATCTACAGCAGCAATAAGAACTTCCTCCGGCTTTTCATTGATCCAGTAAAAATCACCGGAGACAATATCTTTTGGTTTGAAAAGAACGAAGCTTTCTTTCAATGCCTTTTCAATATGTTCTTTGTCAGGAAGAATTGCTTTCTGCAGCCGTAACGCATAATTGATCGAATCAAGAATTTCTTTGTTCTGGTGCTCTACTAATTCTTTCTGCTGGTTGATCTCTTCGGTACGTTCTGTTACTTTCTGCTCGAGGTTCAGGTTAATGTGTTTTAATTCTTCGATCAGGTTCCCAATAGAAATCTGCATCTTTCGAAAGCTGAGCGCGAGAATTCCGATCTCATCTTTTCTTCCTGAAGAAATTTCCACTTTAAAATTCCCTTTCGCCAGCTCCATCGCGTCGTACGTTAATTCTTTCAGCGGCTTTGTGATGCGTTTGGAAATAAGAAGAGAAAAGACCGCGATGAAAACCAGCAGGAGCCCAAATGCGATAAGAATCTGTTTCCTTAACGCGTAAATATTTTCAAATGCTTCCGATTCATCCAGCTCACTCATGATTGCCCAATGCATTCCTTCGATCTTCAAAGGTTTGTAGGCGGATAAAACAGGCACTCCGCGATAATCAGGAAATATTTTCGCTCCTGTTTGGCCTTCGAGCGCGGCTTTTGTTCCTTCTGTTCTTACAGGCTGCAATCCGATTGAAGAATTAAAGCTGCGAATGCGTTCAACCGTCGCGTCTTTCATACCAATCTCTTTGATCATCTTAAAATAATCCGCACTGTCTTCAATAAGAAAACGCGATTGATTTCTTAACGTAAAATCATCTCCCACGATATACGATTCGCCCGTTTTACCCAATCCGACCTGCGACCATTCACGCTTGTTCGTCATGATGTCGTTGATCCTGTCGATAGGCATCTGAAAAATCAGCACACCGATCTTTTTATCGCCATCATACATGGGAGTAGAGATGAACGATGCGGGCGCATTGTAAGAAGGGGGGTACGGTAAAAAATCAACCAGCTTTACAAAATTTTTATTTGCCGATAAATTTGCCGCACGAAAAGATTCTGCAAGATTCGTCGTGATAAATGGTCCCGACACTAACGATGTTCCGAAATCAACTTCTTTAAAACAGGTATAAACGATATTGCCTTCTGTGTCGACAAGGAACACATCGTAATAGCCGAATTTTTTCAGGTAATTGCGAATGACAGAATGATATTTTTTATGCGTTTCAGAATAATGACTTCCGTCTGCCGGGTCATCCATCTGGAATTTCGATCCCACAGGATTCGGGTTGTCGGCGATATAAATATGCTGGAGAATTCTGCCGTTTTTATTATCCGTCGATTCCTCTTTCAGCTTTGCCGGAATGGCCAGGTTTTTATTCAGCCTCACGAGATATTCATTATTAAAATATACATCCACACTTGCATTGACAGGGATCATTTTAGTTTCCGTCATCGCAAGGTCTTTGTCAATAGAATAAAAACCCGCGGTAAACTCCTTCATCGCGTCGATCATCGTAGGATCTTCTGAAAGCGTCAGCAGCTGGTCATTGATCTGGCCGAAATAATCTTCAATCTGGTTTGCTTTCATCTCCCTGACTGCGGTAAGGCGATTGAAAGATTCTTTCTCGAGCGAATTTCTTCCCTTATAAAAAGCAATCACACCAATCACCGCCATCGAAACAAACGCTACGGCGAAAAAAGAAAGTGTGAGCTTGGGACCGATCTTCATAAAGGGAGAAAAGATGTACGAATTATCCGCCGCGGCGGATACGAATTACGATTTGAAAGAAATGGTGAATGCTTTTAAAACGCGATCGTGTTTGTTCGAGTCCCGATATTTTGTCGGGAAGAACAGACGCACCCGCATTTAAAAATTACTCTGTAATGATCAATTTTCCATTGCCCGATTTATCGCCTGATTTCAGCGAGTAAAAATAAGTTCCTG
>JALYQL010000113.1 GCA_030855855.1 Bacteroidota bacterium
TCGATCTCTTCAGCCGAACGCCGCAACGATTTTTTATTCGATTCCATCTCTGTTGTGATTGTCAGAGCACAAACGTAAATTACAGAGATGATTCAGGCAAGACGTGGTTCACTGGGGGGATACGATGTAATTAAGGTTTGCATCCGTCCTCATTTTTGTAATCACAGAAAAACCTTTTTCTACCAACGGAAGAATAAAATCCTTCTTCATAAAATATCCATCTACCGTCAGGCACTTACTTATTTGTTTCACTGATTCCGCTTTGTCCAAAATAAAATTCCTGTAATGGTCAATAAGCGTGATTTTAAATTTTTTCCGATCTTTTGATGCCGGGCTCTGAACACCATCCAAATACAAAGCTGTTTCATTCTTTACATCAATGGCGGCCAGACATCCAAGTTCGAGACCTTTCTTTGGCTTCTGATCTTTCCCACTCCAGAAAAAGCCTAAGCCCTCAGTCTTTTTTCCGCTCTTTGCAATGAAGGTAGGATCAAAAACTAAAATAATTTCATCGGAGCAATGCGTTCTTATCAAGGATGAATTTATTTTTAAAAAATCAAATCCGCGCTCAAAACCATTTCGTAAGGCCTGCTCGCTATAACTCATAAACCGGGACATGTTAATAAAGTTATATCTTCCGATTACTCCCCACCATTGTGAAAAAATAGTTGAAAGAAATTTTTTAACAGGTTTGCTGAATAAGCCAATATCAGCTAATATTGTCTCTGTCAATCCTTGTGAATGGTAAGAGAAAGATTGATTTTTTGCCACACAAAAAACAACATCTTTCTCTTTCGTATTTTACCCCTCTCTCAGACAGTTTTCAACTTCCTGTTGTTCAAAGAACGATCTATATTTACTCTGATAAAAACTACCGGACTATTGCATCAGGATACATTTTTATTTGAATAAAAATTCTGCGGGGACTTTATCGGCCAACCATATTTTATCATTCCCTTTATAAAATTTAACGCCATTTTTACTTGCTTCGTTAGCGAGAATTTGCAGCATAACGGGTGAAGCGCTCTTTCTTTTTCCAACTATTTCCGCATCCTGATAGAGTAGGGACAAATGAACATATTGACGTTTCATTGGGAGCAAGCCTTCTTTTAATATCTGATCTAAAATGAGAGGAGAAGTTCCGTGAAATAATTTATCCGGAGGAACACTGGTCTCATGACTTATTTTTTCCGGAATAGAATGGCCGTAAATTGCTCTGATCCGGCTGCCGTGAATTTCGTGACGCTTTTTGTCAGAAAGAGCAATCATCTGACTGATATCAGTGACATTTAAATTCGGAAAATCTTGTTCTCTTGCCAATGAATCTATTACTTGGTCAATATCAACCCAACCTTCTTCATCAAGTTCTAATTCGTATATCCATGGTTCATGCCTCAGTGCGTGAGAAATGATTTTGCTGAGTTGATTATAATTCATAGTTCAAAATGGTTATCCGGATTGGCAGATTGTATTATTAAGTTTTTTTCAAGTAATTCTAAATCTTCATCAAAGTTCCACTTGGAACTTTTCTTATCACCGATTTTTAATAAGTAATAGGGGAGTTTTTTTTCATAATGTAAACAGACATGGCCAATAATTCCTTTCCGGTCAGGACTTGATTTTTCTATTACTGTATCTCCAAAGTTAAATTTTGGCTGAGGGTTGAATACCTGAAATAGTTTTGGTTTGACCCTGATAGATACATCTCCATTATAAAGTAGCAAATATTCCCCCTCAGTACTCAAAACAACCCATAGATAAAGATTGTTCCAGTGATTTTGCATTGCTGCAATATCATCGGGGTGAATGAACTGTTCAAGATCATTCTTTGGCAAATAGGCGTTGATTCCGTATTTATTTTGCAATTCGTTCATTTTTGAATTATTGGTTGAGTGGAATATAACCTTCAAATTTATTACTAAAACATTCTTTTGGAAACACTTTAGTAAATACTTTTTCCGCATTTTCCAAAGTTCCGGTATCGGGTTTAAAATGACCACTGGAATTATCAACACGTATTATTTTGCCTTTTGAAAGGTAAACCATTCCTGCCGCTTTAACTTGTGGATTTTTTCCTCCAATAAGCATTGGGTGTGGCATTTTACGGCCCATTCTGGTTCCCATGATGAGACTGTCGTTTTCATCTATGACATACATAAGAGATTTGCTTTTGATTATCTCACCATCAATCATTATTTCGTTGGTCGTAGGATTGTACAGCTCATTATTAGCTGTTGCTGATGGATTTTTCCTATAACTTCCATTCTCATCAATTATATTGGAAAATTCTGAATCTTTTAACCTTTCTTCGGGGTCAACATTAAACATTTGTTTGACTTTCCTATTCCCAAGCTGATCTATTTCGAAATAGATATTCCGCCCTTTGCTGAAAGCACTTGCAATATCCTCATAATCATTTTTTACAGAAATGATGTGCAATGTTGCGATTGCCAGTCCTGTTGCGATAATCCTGATCATGGCAAAGAGACGTTTGTCTTTATCTTCTATTTTATCCAGTTCCTTAAACTGATCAAAAAGATCAGCAGTCGCTATCAGCATTGATGTGCTACCTGCTATAATCTGCGTTGTCTTTAATGGGACATAAAGTCTTCCTGCAAGTTTCGCCAATATTGTTGCTTCTGTTGTAGAACGTAGAACAGTTCCCACTCCAGCAAGTCCAATACTTGCAATGTCGGTGGCGATGGCCAATCCATCAACAATGATTGTGCGCTGATCCAACAGTCCTTGTTTATGACTTTCATACATATCTGCCACATTCCCTGCAATATCAATTCCAGCACCCACAACAGCCAGTGTTGTAGCGATAGCTGCAGCCCCAACCAACGCAAATGGAAGCGCTGCAAGCATAAAAACAAAGCCAATTTCACGTAACCATTCGGATAATTCTTTAGGAGTTGTAGTGACTACTAAACCTTCAATATGTGTACCGGGTATCTGGTAATATAAATTTCCTTTTGGAAAACGTTTTTTGGAATCGACTTGTTCAAAGAGATTATAAGCAGTCTGCTCTGATATGGAAAAAAACTCTCCAAGTGTTATGGGCTCACGGTTAGCTCCCTGCGAATCAGGATTTGCATCATCAAGTACCCATTCATTTTCATCTTTATATAAATAGAAGAACACCCTGTATCCTGATGCAGCATAATTGTCCTGTACAGGAGCCGGATTTCCTTCTTTACCTTGTTTTAATGTGAGCTGTTGACTGTCGGGATAAAAAATTGCTGGTATTGCAATTGCGTCAGGGTGATTCTCATATATGGTGGCAATATTTCTTGCCATCTTACCTGAAGTCTGAAGTTGCATGGCGGCGGTCTGCATTTCCTTATTTTCAGGATTGCGTTTCATCATTTCCAAAGCAATGAGGTCGTCCAGAAATCCTTCTCTTATGCGAAAGTTTTGTAAAACAGCTTCCCACGTGGGCACAGTACTTTTGTTTAATGCCATTGGTGGTGTAACATTTCCAATACCATATGAGATATTAAAAAGCCTGGTGTAATCATCCTTATTCCATCCGTTCTTTATCACAGTCCAGTTACTGGCTATTCCTGGTTCAATTTCCACATCAAACGTTTCAGTGTAATTTTTGGCCACGAAGTTGAAAAACGTAGTTGTAAAATTGTCTATAGGTTTCCCAAGGGAAGTGACAGTATTGTTAGATTGAGATCCCTGAGTATTATTCTGGATGTCGGACTGATTCAGTAAATCCGAGGAAATATTATTTTCCCACGCAGAATCTTGCTTTACCCAGATTGGCTCAAAGCCAGGTAAAAAGCCTCCTGTTGGAGTTATCGATTTTACTCTTTCACTTCGTATGTATTCACTTATTACTGTAACAGAATTCAATGCTTCCGCATAAGCTGCCATTACTTTGGCCGCTCCATAAACGTCCTTCTTATCCATCGAAATTAATCGCTGCGCATTGATCATTCTTAGCTGAGTGGCCTGGACGGAAGTGGCAAGCAGATCGATTGAGATACTGGAATTCTGGTAATTCGAAAGCTCTTCTTTTTCCTGTTTCTTCGCAAACGCCTTTGCATTGGGATAAACATACTGAGAAGCTGCGTAAATATCTTCCGTTAACATTGTTTCACCGGAAAATTGTTTTACAGAACAAAATATCTTATTTAATCCAGGAGCTTCCCATACATATGACAATTTATCGGTTTCGCTTGGACGAGCTATATGCCCCATTTTCGGTGAAGGGTAATTTGAATCATAAAGTATATACCATTTGTACTTGTAAGTAATATCTTTTTTATTTTCTACATGTATGGAATACGAAGCTTCAAAATCAACCGAAACTACTGCTGATGCAGGAGACATTAAGATGACTCCGGTTGGTTTATTTTGAACTTCGTCTGAATCACCAACATCACTGGCTGGTGCATTAGATGGTAATCCAAGAAGAGATAATCTGAGCCCTTCGAAAAGCAGTTTCCCATTTGATCGCACTTTTCTATAATTCTTGCCTTCATAACCCGGATGATCAAACCAATCGAATGTTGCTTGAAAATCAATTTCCAGATCGATTTTGTAATAAAATTTGTATTTCTGTTTTACTCTTTCAACGTCAGCGGAATTGAGTTGCTCGAAAAGCCGATATACTGTGCGCAGATCAGATATGTAGGTATTCCAATAGTTCGCACTTGTTGCTGAAAACGATCTGGTAGAGTATAATTTATGAAATCCGGCTGCAAGGTTTTGAATTGTTTGAAGCGTTTTAGAAACATTTTTTATTCGGTCAAGGATTAACAAATAAGTAGAAGAAGTCATCTTGACGTTCGATGTACCCGTAAGAACTTGATCAGCTGTATATCCGGTTGTATTATCAACAAAACTTAATTTTATGTAGGCATGTGCGTCTTCGGTGGAAATTGAAAATATTTGACCTATCGCAAAATCAGCCGAATTTTGAATGTTAGCATCTCCCGGAATTGGAACATAATTGGAGATATCTACTTGAAACGAGAGAGAATTTTTCGCCAATTCATTTTTTTCATCGTCCTTTTGTATTTTAAGATTCACCCCTTCCCCTCCCTGCACCACATGCGCCACCTCATGCGCCAGCAACTCCTTCCCTTCTTCACTCTGCGGATTATAATTGCCATCCTTAAAATAAATATCATTCCCATAAGCAAACGCTTTCGCATTTATGCTCTCACTCATCTCATGCGCCTTATCACCTGTATGAATATTCACACCGCTTAAATCCGCGCCCGTATGCTCTTCCAATTCACTCCTTGTCCCTTCATCCAGCTTTTGTCCCTGCCCTTGTGAATTTTGTAATTGCTGATCGAATTCCTCCGAAGTTCCCAACATCTCACCATCACCCATTCCCGAAACATCAGCCGCAGGTTGCGAAAGAACATTCTGCCCATGATCAGCATCTCCACGCATAAATGAATCTGCCACCTCATCCGCCTGCATTTCCGACTGATCTTCGGGCTGCGAAACTTCCATCTTCGCCTGCAAACGATCAATGCTTCGCTGCAACCATTTAGACGGTCCTTCACTCAAACGTTTTACTTCTGCGTCGCTCATCGACTCATACTGCTCCGCGCTCTTGCGGCTGCTTTTCCTGCGCCGGAGCTTTTCATCTTCATCATGTCGGTCTGCAAAGGTTTTCATATCCTTATCCAATCAATGAACGTTTTTCATAGCCGGGACCGAAGCGCCTGACAGGATTGATATGAATCTGCTCGTCGGTGCATATTTCGAACTTCCGCCCGGTTTTGTTGAATTCGGAAATCAGCGCCTGTTCCATTAACGGGTAAGTAATAACTTTCGTTTTTGCTTCGAGCGCTTTTACAACACCATCGGATACAACATTGTAAATACCACCGCCTGTTAGCTGAAAATCCCGTGCAAGGCGTTCGGTGAGACCTTCATCATAAGTAAAAGATTCGCCTAACGATTTTTTCCACAGCTGTTTTCGTTCTTGATAATTTGGAAATGGAATGTTGATGATGCGGTAAAATCTTCTCAGAAAAGCTTTGTCAAAATACTGACGGATATCGGTCACGTTGGTTGCGAGGATAATTATTCCATGAAACCTTGTCATCTTCCAAAGCAAATAGGATTGCTCCTGGTTAGCATAACGATCGTGCGCGTCTTTCACTTCAGTGCGCTTGCTGAAAATAGATTCTGCTTCATCGAAGAATAAAATACAATTTTTATTATCGAAACGATCAAGAATTTTTTCAAGATTTTTTTCTGTTTCGCCAATGTATTTTGAAACAAGCTGTGCAGTGTTTACCATATACACCGGCATTCCGAATTCATTTCCCAATGCGGCGGCTGTATGACTTTTGCCTGTGCCGGGTTCTCCTGTGAAAATGCAGACACAATTTCCTTTATACATTTTTGCTTCGGGAAGCGCCCACAATTTATTCATCTGCTGCGCAAATGTTCTTATCTCTTCCATTTCTTTCTTCGTAACCGCATCAAGCACTACGTCATCCATTGTATGTGTGGCGTTGCTTTTCACTGCAGGAAATCCGGCTTCTCCATCTAACCGTGGTGGTGCGCCGTGCAAAAGCGTGTCAATAAAAATATCATTCATCTCCACCGTATGACGCAGAAATGAAACTGTTTCTTCCCGCGGTCCTTGCTCCCGCAGAATTCCTTCGGTAAACAAACGATGCTGCGGAGTAAAATAGCTGAAATAAAAACCACGTTTCTCATCGTCATTTCCCGCGAGCACATACACCATCGTGCGGATGGTGAGATTCAACTGACCGGTTTGTTCGCTGGTGTAGATCCCGGCAGCAGAACGTTTGTCATTATTTTTTAACGCAGCAAAAAATCCGCTGAGCAATTCCGGACGATAGAGATGCGTAAAACAAAGTGCAATGGCGACACGTTCAGCTTCATTCGCATTCCAATCCAGCATAAACTTTGCGTAATGTGAACGTTCATCAAGCGCCTGCATGGGAGCATGTGGCAAAAGTTCAGACGGATCTTCGGTAGTAATGAGCTGCAGAATACGATCGGTCAGCCATTTTAACTCTGTATTTACAAACTGAATGTTAAAAGCAGTGGTGAATAGCGAAGTTGCTTGCATAGAAGTAGGTGTTAAAGCGCCTAAATATCGTTTATCCTTCGCTATTTTTTTGGGACAAATTTGGGCAGTTGTGCCGCCAAAATATTGGAGTTTTGAAAATTAAATAACTTACATTCAGACAATTAACCATAAAAAAAAGCCTGAAAAGTGACAGTATGGAAAACAGGCTTAAACATTTTTTTTTGTTAATTAATCCTGATTTTTCCACTTAAACCGAACGACAACTACCTATGCGCTTAAAATAGTTGACCGATATCCATGCGGTCAGAAACCAGCAGCTAACTTTGCAGTATGTCGAACAAATGGCTCACTACAGGATTTATTTTCGCGGCGCTGGCAATTGTGCTTGGCGCTTTTGCTGCTCATAGCTTGAAAAGTTATATCGCACTTGAGAAAATAGATGAACATCAACTTCAGAATTTCGAAACGGCCGCGCGCTACCAGATGTATCATGCTTTTGCGCTGATGATCTGCGGAATTCTTGCGAAACTTTTCGGGGAAAACCGCTTTATAAAAATTGCAGCGTTGCTTTTTATAGCAGGAATTATTCTTTTCTCCGGCTCACTTTATTTAATGAGCACAAGAAATATAATCGGCATTGAATGGAAATGGCTCGGGCCTTTGACACCGCTTGGAGGAGTTTGTTTTATTGCGGGTTGGATTTTGTTGGCGGTTGGGGTGATGAGACGCGAGCATCGCGTCTGAACAAAATATAATGAGACGCGAGCAATGAGACGCGAGCAATGAACAATAAAAAAGGATGAGACGCGGGCAGCGAACAATATATAATGAGATGCGAACGGCGCGACAAAACAAGCCGCGAGCAGCGCGATTAAACAAGGAAAAATGAATAGCTACAAGGAATACAAAAACCAAATGCAGCGTATCGCTGATGTGAATTATTCATCAGCGCTTTTGAGCTGGGACCAGGAAACGTATATGCCGGAAGGTGGCGCGGAATTGCGGGCACGGCAGCAATCAACGCTTGCGGGAATTTCGCATGATATGTTTACGGCGGAATCATTGGGGAAATTGCTGGATCAATTGGAAAATGATGCTTCGCTTGATGAGCGTCAGAAAGCAAATGTGATGCAGACGATCAAAGATTACCGGAAAGCGAAAAAATATACGCGCGTATTTGTTGAGGAAATGAGCCAGAGCATTTCAGAAGCTTTTAATGCATGGCAGGAAGCTAAATCGAAAAATGATTTTAGTCTTTTTGCGCCAAAGCTGAAAAAGCTCGTGGAGCTCAAACGAAAAGAATGCGAAATGCTCGGCTACAAAGAGTATGCATACGATTCTCTCCTTGATCTGCATGAGCCGGGACTTACCACAAAAGAAGTGGAAGCATTGTTTGATGAAGTCCGCGCGAGCCTTGTGCCGTTTGTAAAAAGTATTGCTGCAAAACCATTGCATTCGACTGCACTGCTCCATCACAGCTATTCGAAAACAGCGCAATGGGATTTCAGCGTTCATGTGCTCAAAGCAATGCAATTCGATTTCAAATACGGCCGCCAGGATATTTCTGTGCATCCGTTCACCATTAATTTTGGTGCGCAGGATGTACGCGTTACCACACGTATCGACGAGCATAATCTTTCTGATTGTGTGACGGGAACTATCCATGAAAGTGGCCACGCGCTTTATGAGCAAGGACTTCCGGCTTCGGAATACGGTTTGCCTTCGGGTGAAGCTGTTTCGCTTGGCATTCATGAATCGCAATCGCGTCTTTGGGAAAATAATGTGGGACGCAGCTTTGCATTCTGGAAAGGTCAGTTCACGGTTTTGCAAAAGCATTTTCCGGAACAATTAAAAAATTCCACAGCGCAGGATATTTTTTCCGCGATCAATGTTGTGCAGCCTTCTTTCGTCCGTATCAACGCCGATGAATTGACGTATCATTTTCATATCATGATCCGCTTTGAAGTTGAGAAAGCATTATTCGAAAAGGAGATTGAAGTGGAAGATATTCCTGCATTCTGGAACCAGCGTTATAAAGATTATCTGGGCATCGATGTTCCTTCGGCTGCGGAAGGTTGCCTGCAGGATGTACATTGGTCGCACGGAAGCTTTGGTTATTTTCCCACCTATTCGCTTGGAAGTTTTTATGCGGCACAATTTTTCAATAAAGCGAAAAAGGATATTCCAACATTGGAAAAAGAAATTGAAGAGGGAAATTATTCTTCTTTGCTGAAATGGCTGCGTGAAAATATCCATCAGCACGGAAAGCGGTATGAAGCGAAAGAATTGTGTGAAAGAGTTACCGGTGAGAAGCTGAGCTTTTCTTATTTTATGGAATATGCGAAGGAGAAATATGGATTGCTTTATGGAATTTAGCAAAGGGTACGAAAAACGAAAGGGTACGAAAAACGAAATTAACTACGAAAAAATACGAAAAACGAAAGGGTACGAAAAACGAAATTTTACGAATGCGAAATTCCTAACCCGTTTCGTTTTTCGTACTTTTTCGCCCTAATTTCGTTTTTCGTACCCCCAAATTTCAATTCCCAATAATAAACTTCCTGCTACTCTGCCCGAGCGAACTTGTAATCGTAGCAATGTAAGTTCCTGCTGCTAAATTTAATTGCCCGTGCTCTAAACGATACTGGTGTCGACCGGCATTATAATTTACATTGATCATCGGTTGCGCCACTACTCTTCCGTTAATATCCATAACAGTCATAGAGATATCTGAAGCATCGGAAATTTCAAAATCGAACGTGGTAAAATCAATGGAAGGATTCGGAACGGCAGGAAAAAGTAAAAGTGATTTTGCCGGAATCAATTCAGCTCCGTTAGAAACCAATTGCGCCTGAGTGACGCATGCTGTCCACGTACGCTGTACTCCCGGACCGCCGACCCAGAGCAAATGACATTTTCCACCGAAAGCATCCATTCCCATGTAATCGGAATGAATATAATTTACGGTTGACGATTGCTGACTGATGCGTACATTCTGAAAAGTTGCGCCTCCGTCCTGCGACCAGGCGAGATAATAATTCAACGTGTCATCATATGTATCTGTATTCAGGCGGGCGTCGAGATAAGCAACGTACACCCAGCCTGTAGTCGGATCAACAGCAACTGTCGGAACTACCTGGTTGCGGGTGGTCAGATCATCGTTGATGCGTTGTGTTGTCCACGTGGTGCCGCCATCTGTGGAGCGTGCAAGAAAAATATCGGCATTATTGACACCATTACGCACATCATCCCAGACGCAATATAAATTTCCGTTGTAAGAACCTCCGCTGATATCGGTGGCAAGTGAAGTGAATTGCGCAGAGAAATTGATCGGGTGTGAAATATTATCGTAATAATCATTCGCAGGCTGCACATTATTATCAACCACAACAGAAGCGGCCGGCCAGGTATTCCCGCCGTCCAGCGATTTTTTAAAACGGATTGTGTTGGGCAGGCCACCGCCCCAGGTAACGCCGAGCTCGCCGGAACTTCCGACTGCAAGCCCGGTTCCGATAGGTGGAATGGCAGGCGAAGAAAGATCAGCGAAAAGGGTATCGCGCGGAACCCAGCTTACACCACCATTTGCCGAATGATTTACAAAAATATAACCCGGATCAGGCGGACCATTGCTGCGGCGCGTCCATGCACAATATAAATTGCCGGTATAAGGCGATGATGGTGAACGATCAACTGCCAGCCAGTTTTTATCTTCCGTCCAGCCCGCGTCACCAAAAACCGTTTCAGTATTCCATGTAATGCCAAAGTCAGTTGATTTTAATGTGCGGAATAAAAAGCTTCCATCAAGATCCTGGCAATAATAATTTCCGTTCAGATCCGCCGCAAGCGCCACATCGCCGATCAAATTAGCAGATGCAAACGGGCTCAGGTTAAACCGCGTCCATGTCAAGCCTGCATCCGAAGATCGGTACAGCACATCGGGGTTTGCGGCTGCGAGAATATGATTCGGGTTTGCCGGGTTAATGACAATTGTACATTCCCCATCAGTAGAATTAGCGTCGACAAGCACATTTGTAATTGCCTGCGCAGTCATTGCAGAATGGAAAAAAATTGCACCGAAAAGAAAATAAGCGGAGAGATTTCGCATGGGAAGAAGTTTTATTTGTGAAGGAAGATAAGAAAAATTACCAATTACCGGGATTACCGATTACCAATTATTGAAGGAATGGTAATTCAATTTTTTCTGCCCATTGTATTTCATGAGGAAGCTCAACTCCACAAAATTCAAGATGGATGACACGACGTTTTTTATTTTGCGTTGATCTTGCAGAAGAATGAAATAATAATGGTTTCATGATCATTATCCCGCCGGCTTTTACAGAACACGTTCTTTCGCCTGCCAGGTCAGGTGATCTGCAAATCCCATTAAGATGTGACCCGGGAATTACTTTTAAAGCTGCGTTATATTCGTCCGTATCATCCAAATGAATGCGAATCGTAAAAATATTCTCCAATATATGCACAGGAGGCTGAACCGAAAACTGGTTCTTTTTATTTGTCCATGCACCATAATCTTTCATTTCCATTTTTTTATCAACTGAAATGGACAGATCCTGGTGAAAGGCAACAAACCAATTTGATTCTTCTGGCTTATCAAAGTAAATTGATTTGACAAGAAAATATTTTTGACCGAAAATTTCACGTACAACAGCTTTCAGATTTTCATTGAAAACCATTTTCGCAATCGGAACTTCTTTTAAAAACTGCCTTATAGCAAAGAGCCCTGCTGATTTGCGGAAATTCTCATTAGAAACATCTGCATCTTCAATGGCCTTAGTTATTCCATCGACTTCTTGTACAGTATAGATATTTTCAAGGATAGAAAAACCTTCTTCGGAAATTTGTATTCTGTTTAAGGAAAAATCCTTCATAATGAAAAATTACTAATTACCTCCCGATAGCTATCGGGACAATTACCAATTATCCCAACACCAATTTCCCTATCGCGATAACTGTTTCCCCGATTTGTCCATTGCCACATTTGCAAATCAGCACATTTCCAAATTAGCATTACTTATACTCCGGATACTTTTTCTTGAACTTGACAAGATGATCAATGAGTTTGCTATTCTGCTCGTGAAAAATATCGAGATCGAAATGGCCTTTTGATACTTCGTTTATCGTTGGAATAAGCTTGATCACTTCATGCGTCTGGTCTAATCCGAGGTAGGCCTGTGCGAGCGTCTGGTAAATGTATTCTTTATCATTCCGGTCCTCAAATTCCGGAGAAATGATCAGCCTGATACAGATGGAAATTACATTTTCGTTGGCAAAAACAAATTTCTCAAACAAAACATAAGCGGCAGATTTATTGTCTGCATTGGCTGCTTTTACCAGGTAAAGATAAGCCGCGTTGATGCCATTGTAATAATTTTTCGCTTTGGAAAACCCACGTTCGTAAAACTGAAGGGCTTTCTCAAGAAAAAAATCTTCACCTGATTCTTCAAATAATTTTTTGTTGATGGATCCCGACAAGCCTAACGTTTCCGGATCAACGGAGTCTTGTGGTTTTAAAACGGAAATGATTTCATGTGCATTATGAAGTGCGGTAATTGCATCGGGTTGTCGCGTTTTATACGTCACAAGAGCAAGACGCTGTATAAGAAACGGGTCCCCCGGACTATGTTCCAGCGCTTTTGTGTACACTTTAGCTGCTTTATCGTATTCCTTCTTATTCTTCAGCACTTCAGCGTGCGCTATTAATGCTGATAAAGAATCTGGTTGCTTTCCTATGCTCTCGCCCATATTTTTCTCTTAAACTTTTGCAATTGCATTGCTGATTGAATTCAGCCTGAACGTGTATGCCCATGAAACACCAGAACGGTATAATTCATCAGGAGCAGGTATCCGCCGGTCAATCTTAACAGCAATGATCTTTTTATTCAGCTCCTTCGCTTTCGCTATTTCCCATTTCACCCATTGGCATTTGTGAGTGGATTTGCCGACAATCACAATAAAATAATTGCCCTTATTGATCTTCGTAGAAATTGCACGCTTAATAACCGACGCTTCTGTGCTGCCAATAGATATGTCGGCCGAATAATCGCGCATGTGAAAATCAAAGTTTCCATTGCTGTCCCAGGCTAATAATAAATTTTTGTAATGCCTGTCGCGCTCAAAATGATAACTGATAAATACTTTTCTTCTGGCCGCCATAAAAGAGAAATTTTATGGGCAAATTTAGTATGTAAAAAAGTAATTTACAATCTCACACAAGGCTATTATTTCAAAACTTTCATTGTAATTTAATTATCAATTAAACAATGAAAGGCATACCAGCGCAATAATGGAAAGCGCTGTGCCCGAAAGCAATAAAATTCCGACAAAATTAAAACGTTTTTCCTGCCCGATCTTTTTTCCCTTATACCACAGGATGAGGCTGGCCAGTCCAAAAGGAAATGATATAAAAAGATTCGCATAATACACCCAGAACCAGCTCGTGAGTATAAACCAGATGGCAAAAATCAATGCAAAAGTGAAATAAATGTTGGTGTTAGGTCGCGTAGTCGTCATTTTAGTAAGAATATGTAAAACAAAAAAGAGAAATAATAATTCTTTCAAACTTACCTCTTTAAACAGCACCCAAAGATCGGGCAATTGCAATATTTAAAATTAGCTTCTTACACCACTTACAACTTTTCTCCTGCCTCGGCTGAGCCGGGACCGCTTCTTTCTCCAAAGGAGTCCTACGGACCTGCCGCTTTATTTAATTGGCACGCTATTGGAAAGAGTATATTTACCAACCAAATCATCCTTATATGAAACGCCTACTCTACGCTGCTGTTCTGCTCACCTTTTTCACCGCCTGCCGTCACCAGAAATCTGTGGCGTCGGCTGATGCAAACGCCTATAGCAAACCTCCCGCGCCTGATGCTACCGCAACGCCAGGCTCTACCGTTACCACCACCCAAGGCGATGTGCAGATCCAGACCGACGAATCGACCACCGCGACCATCGTGGTCTACAATCCGCCCGATTCAGTAGTGACAACTGTTGTTGCCCCTGCAGCTGATACAGCGCAGAATATTTACCGTCTGACTATTTCTTTCATAAGCAAAGGTGAAGGAATCGACTATAAAACACAGGAGAGCTTCGAAAAGTGGCTGAAAGAGCAGCCAAAGCATCCGGCGTATGAAGTGACGCATTGGGGCCGCGAGGGCGAGACAAATTACTGTTTAAAACTTAATGAGTTATCAACAAGAGAACAGGAAATTTTTGTCAGGGATGTTCGTACACAACTGACAGACAAGTCCTTAGTATTTGTTTCGGAATATGCCATGTGTAAAGGAACTAAATAAATTCTCAGTCAGGCATTGGCAGGGATTCCGTAAATTTGCAACCTGTTTATTCATTATTTCTTAACCCGGGACTCCAGGGCTTAAAAGTCTTTTTCCCGATCAAAAAGCAAAAAAAATGAAGGAATTTGGGTTCAAAGGAAAGCATGCTTCCCTGGCATCAATCGGCCTTGGAAAAGTTGAAGCGGCTTATTGGAATCTATCACCTGCCGAATTGGTAGAAGAAACTGTTATCAGGGGGGAAGGCGTTCTTGCAGCTAATGGCGCGGTGGCAGTTGACACCGGCGAATTTACCGGCCGTTCGCCCAAAGATAAATTTATGGTGTACGACGATCTTACCAAAGACACTATCTGGTGGGGCGATATCAACATCAAATTTGAACCTGCTAAATTCGACGCGCTTTATAATCGTGTAGCTGCTCACCTTGAGGGAAAAGAAATTTTTGTGCGCGATTCGTATGCCTGCGCTGATCCTCAGTACAGGCTCAACATCCGCGTGGTAACAGAAACGCCATGGGCAAACCTTTTCGCCAACAATCTATTCCTTCGCCCGACGCAAAAAGAAATTGAAGATTTTAAGCCGGAGTGGACCATCGTCTGCGCCCCCGACTTCAAAGCTGATCCGAAAATTGACGGAACACGCCAGCATAATTTCGCCGTGCTTAACCTTACAAGAAAAATTATTCTTATCGGAGGCACCGGCTACACCGGCGAGATCAAAAAAGGAATTTTCACTTTACTCAATTACATTCTTCCACAGGAAAAAGGAGTGTTGTCAATGCATTGCTCCGCCAACCAGGGAAAGAACGGCGATACTGCAATTTTCTTCGGACTTTCGGGAACAGGAAAAACAACATTGTCTGCTGACCCGAACCGAATGCTGATCGGTGATGATGAGCATGGCTGGTCGGACACCAGTGTTTTTAATTTCGAAGGTGGGTGTTATGCGAAATGCATTGATCTGACAAAAGAAAAAGAGCCGGAGATCTGGGAAGCGATAAAATTCGGCGCGATGCTCGAAAATATCGGAATGGATGAGGAAACACGCATTGTAGATTACAAAGACACTGCGAAAACAGAAAATACGCGTGTTGCTTACCCGATCAATCACATCGCCAACGCGCTTGAGCCATCAGTAGGCGCAGCACCTAAAAATATTTTCTTCCTTACCGCAGATGCGTTCGGAGTAATTCCCCCTATCTCAAAGCTTACGACTGCGCAGGCGATGTATCATTTCATTTCCGGCTACACAGCAAAAGTGGCAGGAACAGAAATGGGAATTACAGAACCGCAAACTACATTCTCTGCTTGTTTCGGAAAAGCATTCCTTCCGCTTCACCCGGGAAAATACGCTGAGCTGCTTGGAAATAAATTGAAATCCAATCCTGACATTAACGTTTGGCTTGTAAATACAGGCTGGACAGGTGGCGCTTACGGAGTCGGATCTCGCATCAAGCTTGCATACACGCGTGCGTTGATCACTGCAGCGCTTGAAGGAAACCTGGCGGATGTCGAATTTGGTGAAACACCATTTTTTAAATTACGTTACCCGAAAGCATGTCCTGGTGTTCCTTCAGAAATCATGGAACCACGTAATACGTGGGCAGATAAAAACGCGTTCGACTCGCAGGCTTCCAAACTTGCAGCCGGGTTCGTAAAAAATTTCGAGCAGTATGCAGATGGCGTTTCAAAAGAAATTCTTGAAGCGGCACCAAGGCTGGAAACAGCAAACGTATAAATTACCGTTTACGATAAAATCCTCACTGACAACAGACAGTGAGGATTTTTTTATTCCTTTTGCATGATTTTATTCTCAAAAAAATCATAACATTCTCTTCCTTAAAACTTAGCTTTGTATTTAAATTAAAAATCCACCTATGAAGACAAATTACTTTTCAGATTTTTCAAGATCACTTTTTGCATTTGCTCTCTTATTTTCGACATCCGCATTTGCACAGAATGTAACACGGGATAAGGCATTACCTGCCCGTAACTATGAAGCTGCTCCACACATTTCCGCTACCATGCAAACCGGCGATGATGGCGCACAACATTTATTTTCTCCGGGCGCAGGCGTAGGCACACAAGGCGTAACATGCGACAGCTTAAAAACAACTTTCGTCGGCGGAAACGGTAACGACGGAATTATGTTTGATGTAGTTGCTGTCCAGAACATCGACATATCGTTTATCGATATTGTTCTAAACGGATCTTCCGATTATATTTATATCTATCACAGAACAGGAACGCACGTAGGATATGAGAGTTCCGCTGCAGGCTGGACTGTTGACAGTGCACAAGTGAATGTGACCACACAGGATTCGCTTTACCGGGTACCGATCTATCTTGATCTGGCGGTGAATACAAACGATACGATGGCATTTTATGTTACCGGCACCTCCAGCGCTTTTGTAGATTATACAGATGGTGTGAATGTAGGAAACGTATATTCTCAGGATTTCGGAATGAAAATACTTGAAGGAACAGGACAATT
>JALYQL010000117.1 GCA_030855855.1 Bacteroidota bacterium
CGATACCGATCACCAACGTGTTTGAAAAAAATGCCGCCGGATTAAATCCAATCGTCGACATACATCCTTTTGCACCAAATGTTTTTCCGACCGGGCTATTAGAATAACCAAATTGATAGGTCACGAAATAATTATTGCGTTCTCCTTCACGGATATGCTTTTTGGGTAGCATGAGAATCTGCGCATGAGAAAAAACTGCAAATAAAATTCCGGCAAAAAAAAACGGGAGTCGCATTTAAAACAAGATAAACATTCCCTGGATAAGCCTTACTCTTAACGACTGCCCACTGCCCACTGCCCACTGACTACTGCCCCCTGACTACTGCCCAATGCCTACTGCCCACCGCCCACTGACCACTGCCCACTGCCTACTGACGACTGGAAACCTTTTTCACCGCCACCAATTCATCCACCCACGAACCCTGCTTGTGATAATATACCAGCACCGTATATTCATTTTCCGTTTCCTGGTGCATTCCTTCTACGAACATATCATCGGCTGCTTTGTCATTATCGCGCAGCAAAACATATTCATAATTATAATAACCCTGCTTGAGATAAACAGAAGCTTCATACCCATGCAGCGCGTAATTATATTTCAGCCTGTATTCCGGCTGCGCTCTCCAATCGCAGAATGCGCCGAATACATACATATTACCTTCTGTTGTCGGCGGATCCCATGGCAGGAAAAAATGCACCCACGCGTAATCCGCATCCACATCATCGCTGCCGCCGTCTGTTGTTTTGATCAGGTATTTTCCGTTGATGTCGTTCGAGTTCAGGTATCTTTTGTACGTTCTTTTTTCATCGGGTAAAAGCCAGACATTATAAATTGAATTGCTGTCTTTTTCAATGTGCTGTATGCGTTCACTCTGGTAACGGAGACTGCGCGTATCAAACCAACGGAATTCACTTCCCCCGCGAAAAACATTTCCTTCTTCAAAATCATAAACCGCCTGCTGGTCTTTTACAAACATCGGCTGCAAACCAGTGATCGCATTATCCCAACGGCCATTCTGCATGATGACAGGAAATATTTCCTGGTAAGGATTTGAAATATCAGCGGAATTAAAATTGATCGTAAAATCAACTTCCTGCTTGAAATTCCGGTCAGCAACAATAGTCGGAGCGCGGACAATTACACTCACATCGGCTTTTTCTTCATACACTAAAAACCGTTTGGTGAGCACCACCTTCGCAGGATTATTATCGAGGTAAACTTCTACGATATAATTTCCGGATTTTGTCATTTTCAAACCGTCATTCGGAAATTCTGTGCTGTAATGGGTGTATTTCTGAAGCGTCGTGCGCGAAAAATTGTACCTGGATACCTGGTTTTCCGCAAAACCATCGAGGTATTCCGACACGAGCAGATTGGAAGGTTCCCATTTCGCACTGCAGTGAATGATGGTGTAGTAATACACTTTATAATCGCTGTCGAGATCATCGAAGCTTAAATAAAGGCGGTCATCGGAATTCATTTTTACAATTGCATTCGCCAGCACAGACGGGTCCGCGCTTAGCTGAGCAGTACGGATATTTTTTGCATAAACGCGGTCTTCGTATCGAATAGAAGTTGCCGAATAATATTCTGTTGTATCAGGCGAAAATGCAAATGACGGAACGCTGTAAAGCAAAGCGATCAATGGTAAGAAAAAAGGATTTGTGAGCGGGGAGCCGGAAAATTTCTTCATGATACGTTTTAGTTAACAACAAACATGCCTCACTGCAAGGGCAGTAATTTTCCTGTTGAATTTTCCGTGTTATTTATTACCGGCGGATTTCCTTTGTAGTAAATATTACCGCTTCCGTCAATGGTAGTGACGAGGGTGTTTGACGGACAAACAGTGATTTTTCCTGTAGTGTTTGTATAAACCCAGGTGTAATTGTTTGCACATGCATCCGTAATTGTAAATCCTGTTCCTTTCGAATAGATCAGAACCTGGTCGCAGGAGCCGGTGAGTGTAATATCGCCTGCGCCGTGCTGGTGAGTGAGCGTTCTGCAAAGTCCGCCCATTTCAAAAATAATATCACCGGAACTTTCGCTGGCAAGATCGATGGAATCTGAAGTGCAGGCGTTGGAGCTGGAAATTGTTCCTGTTCCCTTCGTGCGTATGCGGAAAATCTGGTTGCGCACATAATGAATGTAGACGTTCACAGGAATATCATAACGCCGCACAAAATTGCATTTATTAATATTCCTGATCTCAAGAATGTCGCCGTTCATTTCTGTGATGATATTTTTGATAAGATGTTTTCCCGCCTGCACCGTTACCCGCTGTTGCGTGTCTTCCTGGAAAATCAGGTTAACATTATCTTCTACATAGACGCCTTTTATCAGCGGAAGTTGCCTCGTGTCGGAAGTAATATCACCGGTTCCTTTGAAACAATCGCACGCGTTTTCTTTTTTACACATCCACGTCGGAAGCGCAAAAAGAATCAGCAGGTATAAAACACTTTTTTTCATTCTTAAAATTTCCATCCCAAACCGTATTCAATATATTCGGCGCGGGCAAAATGTGTTTTTAAAGAAATATTAATCAGCAAATGATCGCCTGCGAGATAATGTATTGCAAAGCGATTATAAACCGGTCCGAATAATTTGTAACGCGTGTACAGGTAAGCGCCCATTTCAAACGGAAGGCTCAGTCGGCCGATGACCAGCTCGTAACAGATTTTTGCACCGGGCTGAAGATTTCCTGCCGGGGAAACACGCACATCGTTCAGCGCTAATTTTGTGCGGATCGCGTCGCTGTACATAAGATCGATGCCGGCGCCCCAACGATGTTTTGTCGCGGTACGTTTCATGATGGAAGAATGGATATTCAAAAGTCCGTAACGTTTTCCACCGGGCGGATCAATATCATTAAAGCCGGTAACCAGCAATACATTTATGTGCCAGCTTTTATCCGCAAGCATTTCGGTTGTGCGCGCGAGCTTCGCATTGCGTTTTGCGTCTGCTTCAGGACTCGTTTTGTAACACAGATTTGTCTGGCAGACGGAATGATGAAAACCAACATTCAAAAACGGAATATTTAATCCGAGATTCGGAAGCCGTGCAGCACCATTGGAAAAATGAGTTAATCCTAATCCAAGCTCGATGAAACTTTTCTCATTTAATTCCCACATTTCAATCAGGCGAAGAGAAATACACGCGTTAAGATGCGAACCGATTGCAACGTTTTTATGATTCTCAAGCGGATCAAAAGAACGGGTAATATAACCAAGTCCATAGCCGAGACGCAGGTTTGTTTTGATGGCGCGCCTGGCATTTCCCAATGGAAAATTAACATACGGATAAACGCCGATCGCCGTACCGAGTTGTTCCGGGTTGCCGAGCGGAATTACATGAATCGCAAGTCCGGTCTGCGGATAATGATAAGGCTTCTGCCAGCAACGATCGGGAGGAGAAATCCTGCTGATATCAACTTCAAAAGCAGTAATATGTTTTCGGACAAGATGGCCCATATTGTACCGATGGCTCCATAAAAAGCCATAATGCACGCTTGCGCCTACGAAGAGTCGCGGTGCAACCGGACAAATAGTATCCTTCTGCGCCGGAAGAGCGATCTGGAACAGGCAGATGATTAGGAGGAGACGAAACTTCATCGGGTAAGACAAATTTAAGTAGAAGGGATGTACGAATTACCTGCCTGCCGCCGCGCCGGACAATGCTTCGGCAGGCAGGCGATGTACGAATTACGATTTGTAATTTCCGGGTAGTGTATTATTTTTATTTTTTTACCGTGCCTTCGTACCGATGCGTGCACTGGGCCTGTAGTAGTGTGGCAAAAAAACCGGGACGATACCAGTTTCACGAAGAAGATATGGAGTAATTCATTTTTTAAACCGGGAGGTACCAATTTCAGAAATGACATTTTCCCTCCTGACAAATTGTTAATTTCACCAGATGAATACTATTGAACAGAAAAAGGAGGCATTCGAACGCATGCTTACCATTATGGACGAGCTTCGCGCGGGTTGCCCGTGGGATCAGAAGCAGACGTTAGAAAGCCTTCGCCATCTTACCATTGAAGAAATGTATGAATTAGGCGACGCGATCCTCGATAAAAACATGACCGGCATTAAAAAAGAGCTGGGCGATGTTTTGCTTCATATTATTTTTTACGCAAAAATTGCCAGCGAAACCGACGATTTTGATATCGCAGATGTGATCCATGCGGAATGTGATAAGCTGGTTTCGCGTCATCCGCATATTTATGGCGATGTAAAAGTGGAGAACGAACAGGAGGTAAAAGAAAACTGGGAAAAATTAAAGCTGAAAGAAAAAGACAGCATTACTTCTGAAGGATTTCGTTCGGTGCTGAATGGTGTTCCATTGTCATTGCCGGCAGTTGTGAAATCATGGCGCATACAGGAAAAAGCGCGCGCTGCAGGATTTGATTTTGAGAAGCCGGAAGAAGTTTGGGGAAAAGTAGAGGAGGAGATGAAAGAATTACACGAAGAAATAAAAAACAAAGCATCACAGGAAAAAATCGAGGATGAATTCGGTGATGTATTTTTCGCGTTGATCAATTACGCAAGATTTGTCAATGTAAATCCCGAAGACGCGCTCGAACGAACCAATAAAAAATTCATCCGCCGTTTCCAGTTCTTAGAAAAAGAGTCGCAGAAAGACGGAAAGAAAATGGAAGACATGTCGCTTGCAGAAATGGATGTGTATTGGAATCGGGCTAAGGCGATGGAGAAAAAATAATTACCAATTACAGATTACAGATGGCAATTTTTCGAATCGTAGGTAGTGCTTCTGAGCGAATTTTAATTTGTGATTTCAGAGCAGTTTAAGTCGAAATAAAATCCGCGTAATCTGCGTAATCTGTGGCAGAAATGAGATCAATGCCGCAGATTACGCGGATTTCACAGATTTTTTAAAGAAGGATTTCCCAAACTTGCACCATACTGAATCATAAATTCGTACATCGCCGCCTGCCGAAGCATTGTCCGGCGCGGCGGCAGTCAGGTAATTAGTAAATCCATTTATTTGGGGAATTTTCTTCTTAATGTGTGGTGATTTCTAACTTACCGGCCTTATTTTATTTTATTGATTCTGTTGATTTTTAGTTTGTTGTGTTTTTGTCGCATAGTTTGCTTTACTCTTCGCGAAAGCAGGGAAAGAGTCACTGCACAAAACGTAAACTAAAAATTTTGTGTCATGAGGGGAATTATTATTTTAACAGCAGCATTCGTAATTGGACTATCGCCAATAATCGGAGAATCAAGTGAAGTGTATGGGCCGGTACCAACAATTCCATTAAGTCTTAACGGCAGCGATTGGAAACGGATTGATCCGGGCACATGGGAAACTACGGCCGCAAATGGAAAATCAACCGGGTACAGGATTGACAGAAATAATGACGGATCATTAGAGCTTTATTATTCTGTTGACGGTTTTAAATGGGAAATAAAAAACGACCATGTTTGGCAAGACAGTAATGGAAATCATTTCCGTATTGTGCACAATACAGTTGTTTTTTCTGATGACGGTGGCATCAGCTGGACAGAATTAAAACACTGCGTCTGGCAGGATCCTCAGGGACGGTGGTTAATGCTGGACCGGGAAGGCAGATTGTGGAGAATGAAAGAGGAACAACGAGCAGATGAAGAAAGCATTATAGGACGGAAGTAAGCAGAAAATTTTATAAAGCCACAGGTTGATCAGTATTTTCCCGGTTTGATTTTTGAAATCATAGAATCAAACTTCCTAAGAGGAATGGTGAACGACCTGTGGTATTTTTTTATTACCTGATTGTCTTTTGTGAGCATTTGGTTTTAGTGCAGGCTTCTTGTTTATTTCGCTGATCTTCAAATTATTTCTACAAAAATTGACTTGCGGCAATCCACCTTCCGTCTTCTGTCGTAAATCCGGTATAAACTAAAACTCACACACCATGAAAAAGTTTGTTTTTTCTTCATTAGTAGCAGCGTTTGCTTTTACAGCTTCTTATGCAGCTGAGGTAAATACGTCTGCGAATGTAAAAAGTGATATCGTTATTGGTTCACCGGACTGGATGAAATCTGCTGAAGGAACCTGGACAGGAATGTCGAATAACAAAAAAGTATGGTACAAGCTGAATGCAAAAGATGCTACAATTTGGTGGAGTACCGATGGAAAAAAATGGGAGCAGGTGAAAGACGGAATGTGGCAGGATAAAAGCGGAAAATGGCTTAAGATCTCTGAAAACAAATTAGTTTGGTCGGCAGATGGCGGAAAAACATGGTCAGAAGTTCCGGATTGGTCGTGGGAAGATGCTGATGGCAACTGGCATAAATTCGACAAAGACTGGACCCTCTGGACAAAAAAGGGAATGTAAAGATCAGGTTAGTTAGTGCAATGCAGGGAGCGTCCTTAAGGGGTTAGGGGCGCTCCTTTTTTATTTTGTGTTTATTGAATCGGGATATTGTTCCATCAGTAGTTTTTCATTTTCCTTCGCCCAATTCACCAAGAGCTTTGCCTGCGATTCATTAAGCTTCGCATTGCCGTGCATCCATAAATAAGTATTCAGCGGCATTTCCTTTTCTTCAACCTGTTCAGCGATCTCGTGAAATTTTTTCATTTTTCTTTTCACGCGATAGGTATTGAATTGCGAAAAATTCAGCTCGTCGGTTCCTTCTTTCACATGATCATTCAGCCACCATCCCACAGGTTGTATGTTCGTATACCATGGATATTCTGTATGATCCGAATGACAATTGTTGCAGGATGTTTCCAGTATATTTTTCAGCTCAGGTGAAACAGCGGTGAAGTGTGCAATATCATTTGGCGATTCCGCATTGCCGGAATTTTTTTCCGGGCGGAAAAACTGGATGATGATAAAAGCAGCGA
>JALYQL010000133.1 GCA_030855855.1 Bacteroidota bacterium
TCTTCACCTTCGGGTGTATGCGCATCCAAAGGACTTTCACCAACCTGAATAAACACTCCTTCACCCATTTTCTCCGCCTTGATATATGGATTCTGAAATATAGCTTCGCCACCTTGCAAACGAAATTCCTTTGGCCCGAAATATTGGAGCCATTTAAAGAAATGGAAATACGGAGTTCGTTGTTCCCATTCAAAATATTCTCTTTTTATATGGGAAAAAGCGTTCCATGCATAACATAATGCAATATCAGGATTCAAAAATTTACAAAGGGAAATAAATAAATACTTAAGCTGATCAGCGGTTATCGTTGATTCACTGTCAAATGGAATTCCAATTGTACACGAAAAATCAGTATGTGGCAATATTCCAATTGAAAAATCAGAATCAGTCTTTAAAAGAAGAAAGACTAAATGCCTTTTTTGCAGTTCATCTTCGGCTATTCGCATAATTTGAGAATCCATATATCCTGAAATTTTAACTTCTTTCTTATCAGACTGATCAATTATATCGGGAACTGGTAGAAAGGATTGTTTATTTAATATTTCCATTATTCCCTTAGTAATAACAATTATCTGATCATGATTCAGGTTATGCACCCTGAAATTCATATCAATTTTATCTGACACCATATTATTAAAATTTTAAAGAGGTTTCATAATTCCTGAACCGTCGATAAAGAAAACCCTCAGGTTGGCAAATGGAATATTATCTTTAAGCTTTATGAGTGATTTCCTTGCCGCATCTTCACTCAAAAATATATACTCTACGTATACATTTTCATATCCATACTTGGCAGGATTTTTAGCAATATCACCATATCGCATCGATTGCTGAAGATCGTCTCCCTGTAGTATGCCATCTCCTGACTTACTCTCAACTCCAACAAATGTTTTTTCATTCGGCAGATAATGATTGTCAAATTTAATATTTTTTGTCTCGTCGGCAGTACCCTGTACTTCATTAAATGTTTTCTTTCCCAGAAGTTTATTCTTCCCTCCAATACTGTTATAATTCTTTTCGATCCAGCTTTCGAAGACACTTCCCAGTGAAGCGCTTTGCCCCGGCTGTTTAGCCGCTCTTATAGCTCTCAGTTCTGTAATGCTAACACTTTCCCCGATAGCTTCATTGATCTTTGCCACTACTTTTGAACGGGAATAAGCAATATCGGTAGTTGCCCCGATAAGGTCGTCATCCAGTATCTTTTTCAGCTTGTTCTGAAGCTCAATATTATCCGGCAAAAAAGTTCCTTCATTAATGGCTTTAACCAGGTCGGGCTCAGAAGTTTCGAGAACGGTCAGGTTTTTTAATCTGAAATTCCCCTCTGTTGCGAAAACGGCAAGCTTGTCTGCCTGGCCTGCAAAATATTCGGCAATTGTTTTTCCGGGTGCCTTGTCGAGCGGAATAGCCTTGCTTCCTGTCTCTACAAAATCAATGAAGCTGTCGCTTGAATGTGAGGCTTTCGGATTGATCCAACTTTCCCAGCGTTTAGTAAATTTCGCAAGCATATCAGGCCCGTTCAATATTTTCGATTGGAGCCGCGCATCCATAAGAATATTATCGATCAATCCCGGGTAAGCGGTAGTGCCTGCTTCATTAAACATCTTCCACAGATCAGGAAGGTTACCCAAATACTTTGAATTAGCACCTGCGTAAGCATTAAGCACTTTAACGGTGGAAGTCGACGACTTAAATTTGTCAAAATATTTTATTGTCTCCGCAACGGAATCGGCCAACCGTTCTTCTACTGCCAGCTGAATCCCAATATTCGTGAGCGCGCCATTGTCAAATCCGCGCAATCCCTTTAATAATTCAAATGCTTTATCGTCAGCTTTCATTAAAGCAAACATTCCCGGCCGCGCGGCCGGCGCTATCGAATGTACATTCACAAATTCCTGGAACGATTTGCTGGCTGCCATATCCGGGCCATATTTCCTGGCGGCATCTTCAAACACTTTGAGGAACTCGTTCCTTTTGATAATTTTTCCGCCAGTAGTAACAATTGTTTTTCCATCTGTACTCAACTCTGCAAACACATGTTCGGCATCTGCAACAGTCAAGCTGACAACTTTTATTCCTTTGAAAATTTTAACGAATGCGCCCGCAACCTGAAATACATCAATTCCTAAACCAGCCAATGCCATTACAACTCCTAAATAGCTTACATCTACCTTTCCAAGTTCATCGGCTTCTGTTAAAGCTGTATTAGAAACAGCTTTTCCAAACTGCAGCCTGTTATATTCTATTACCAGGTCGGCCACACCAGCGGCAGCAGATCCGGCAAGAAGCGTGATGCCAAGTACTGTTGTAGCTCCCCCGGTAAAAAAGCCTGCGATACCCAGCAGTAAACTAAGCGCGCCAATACCCAACGAAGTCCACATTTTACTGCTCGCAGCATCTTTTACATGCTGGTCTACCATTTTCGAAGCATTAGTAGCTGGCAAAATGCCCGCATTTTGCTTGGCATACTCAAGCACAGCAGACATCTCCCATATATAATCCTGGTCGTCAATCAGATTTCCCCTTACAGTGTCAATATTTTTTTTCTTTTCTGCCAGCTTCTCTGTGATCTGTTTTTTTATTTCAGACTTCGAAAGCTGGCTCAGGTAAGCGTAATCAAACGTAAGATCTTTCAGTATATTAAAAGTGACCTCTGTTTTATCCTTCCTTATATATGTCGCGCTTTTTACATAATGTTCAGCAGCGGCATCATATTTTTTTTGTGCACTTCCCAATTCGGGAAAGTGATATGCCATCAGGTTTTCAAGATCACTTCTTGTCTGTGAAGCAGGAGCATATACGGGTAGCTGCGTGTTCGGATCAAGATAAACAAACGTGTTAAGTAAACCGACATCAAACCCGTCCACAGGTGGGAATAAACATTGTGCTGCAGGTTTCTGAGACTCGTAAGCCATCATGCTGCCGTATAAAAACAAATAATCAGAAATAAATCCTCTTACCCCCTGCAACAATGTAAAATGATAATCTGTCCAGTCCAGGTTTCTGTAATCATACAACCAGATCATTGCAGTAACCGCATCCAAATCAAGTCCCCTGTTTTGAGCAAATTTTTCAAGCGCTCCGATGTAATCGACTCCACGCATGTCCATATAAGAATGGAGCGCTTGTCGTTTCGACACATGCATAACCGTCTTGAATTTATCCAGTCCATCAGATAAATCTTTCGACGCGGTTTTCATCTCCTTTTTCTTCGAGCTGATAATATCCGCAATGGCATCCAGGTTTTCTTTATCGTCTAATGTCTTGATTTCATTATTAACAAGCTCTTCATTTTTAGCAAGCATGTTAAAAGCTTTGAAAACAGCCTGTATTTTAAAGTCCTTATTAAACTGATCAAGATCTTCAATTTTAACTCCTGTGCCTTTTAGTTTTTCTGAAATAATATTTCTTGTGTCGGACTTGTCTCCTGATTTATTATAAAGTTCAATAACATCGGCTGGTAATTGGTTAATCTTTATTGTAAGCGCCCCAAATTCTGATTCAACTTCAGAGTCCCCGGCTACGGCATAAGCTATTTCCAAGAAACCGTGCCGATGCTTTATCGAGAGAATCCATGGGAATAATGAAAATTGCGTTCCTCCCTTTGCCCCAATGATTTTCAGGATCAAATGCATAAAACCTTCCCCCGGAATCATCGGCAAAAAAGAAGAGAAAAGGAAGATAAGTTGTATACGCCGGATCATCGTTGGTCATTTGAACTTCTTCAAAAGGATGAAAATGAATTAACCCTGCGGCACCAAGCACTTCTAATTGATCAATAGTACGTAATAGTTCAAGGTATTCGTCGGGCTAATCTTTCCTTTCAAGTACATTTTCTATTTTCGACTTGTCTAATGCCTCATGCTTCTCACGTAACCAAAGTTTATATGTTGCGAATATATTTCCTGCGATTAAAATTAATTATCAAACCTCATCCTTCAGGGTAGGCAATTTGCTAAAGGATATTCCATCATTTACTTTTGTAAGCACTTCCCTGATATTACTACCCAAAAATTCAGAATTAGAACGCTTGATTGCGGTTGAATCAAGTCGGAATAAAGCCATCTGCCCTTTTCCCCAATTATTATGAGGATCAAAAACATATAAGCTACTGCAATTATCATTTCCTATTATGAAAAGACCATTTAACCGATCAGAATAATCAGGATCATCGTTTAACAGGAATACATCTTCAATATTGAAAAAAAAATATCGCTTTGTGGCCATAAAAAGTTGCACCATTTGAGTATAGTAACAAGCTACGATATTCTTCGGGAAAGGATATAGAATACTCTTTTTCCAGAGCGGCTAATTCTTTTTCATCTGATGACTT
>JALYQL010000175.1 GCA_030855855.1 Bacteroidota bacterium
CCAGATAACATGCCTCTATGCGATTTCTGTTCGTCAGGTCAATGTTTTGCTCTCAGCTTCCTTCATACAGTACTTCACAATAATGCACTTGCCGTTAAGCTAGTAGTTCCCCTTACCGGGCCTACAAAGGATTTGCACCCTCAAGTATTTGCGCCCTGCCGGGCGCACAAATAAAAAACTAAGTTTGTGAACAAACTTGTTAATCATTCAAAATGAACAGTATTATTTCTAACAAATCTGCAAATAAATTCTGGAACTTATTTCTCTCTTCTTGTAATTCATAACGCTTCTGAGTTTGCAATCCCAATAGTTTTACCCACCACACACAAGTATCATCAGCAAAAGTAGAAAAGCGTGCAAGCCACCGCATGCGTTCACCGCAGACTAGGTTCAGCTCTCCATTGACAGTTTCGCATGTCTTGACACTGACTAATTTCATTAGAAAAAGAAGAACAAGAGAACAAGATGGGCTACAGTGTGTCATACAGCGGTTTTTCGTATAATTGTAGTGTGGTGCTTGGTTTTAAGTGTATTGCCGAAAAGCCAGCACCGCATGTATCTCAAAACGTATCACAAAGTGTGGCCAAACCTCACAAACAACACAGCGGTATGACACGAACAAGAGAACCTGCAAATGTGAATTGAATATAAAAGTTAATCGGAAAAGGAATTTAAAAGTGAAGGCCAGAAATCACTCAAAAATAACGGGGCCCAACCTGAAAAGCCATATGAGTAAGAAAATTTAAAAATATTAAAATGGTAAATTTATCTGTGGTTGCCCAACTCATTGTTGCTATTTCTGTCATTTTTGTATGGGTATTTCGTTTCGAAAAGATCGTGAAAGAATTTCACCAATATGGTCTTAGTGATCTGACACGCACTATTGTTGGGTCAACTAAAATAGTATTGGCAACATTGCTTGTAACAGGTATTTGGTATCCTTCGCTAGTTCTAATTCCCGCACTTTTAATGGCTTTCCTGATGTTAAGTGCACAGTATTTTCACTACAAAGTGAACAACCCTTGGCAAAAGCGTATGCCCTCATTATTTCTTTTGCTGCTTTGTCTTTTTATTGCTGCCGTATCACTCAATTTGATTGCTTAATGCAATTACTGCAAGTTTCAGTTCTTATTTCGAGTCTCTGTTTTTTAGCGTACGGTATAACTTACTTTACATCTCCAAAAATGAAAAGTGAATTTTTACGCTTTGGATTAAGAAGATTAGGAATGCTTACTGCAATTTTAGAGATAATGGGAGCTGTAGGTTTACTGGTCGGGTTAATGATAAACTGTATTTTACCGATATCCTCAGGAGGACTGGCTCTATTGATGTTTTTAGGAATAGCAGTCAGGCTAAGAGTTAAAGATGATTTACAGGCTTTTTTACCTGCTTTATTTTTTCTTAGTTTAAATTTATATATCTTTTTTGCATCCATAAAATTCTTCTTGGATTAAAGAATATAATTTGCTCCTGTACTATTACTAAGCAAAGACAGACCATGATAACATTAGAGCAACTTATACTTTTAATTACTTTGACCCTGACAGCTTGTAACCAAAGCGACAAGCAAGAAAAGAGTAACAAACAAAATTTTAACGACAAGTCAGAAATGCAATTTAATTGTATCCCTCCGACCAACTACACCCCTGCTCCAGGTAAAAGAGATCCCAAGTCTGACAATTTAGTATCGGAGATTTTCTCCAGTGTATTCTTCAGCCATTCGTAAGGATTGATGTCATGAGCTTTGCAAGAGCCAAAGAAGGAATACATCATTGCGATTCGTTTGGCAGCATCATGTGAACCGGCGAACAGATAGTTTTTTCTCCCTAGAGCCAAAGGCCTGATTTTATTTTCAATCTGATTATTGTCCAACTCCACTCTACCATTCTCCAATACGCCAATCAGCTTCGGCCATTGCTTGTTCATATAGGTGATGGCCTGTCCATAATCACTTTTAGGTTCCACTTTATTTTGTAACTCTTCATCCAGCCATTGACGAAGCTCCGTAAATATTGGTCGTACGTGCTGGTCGCGAAAGATCTTTCGATCATCAGGTGACATTTCTTTGCACAGTCGCTCTTGCGCATAGATACGCTGTATGATGGTAAGTACTTCTTGACTTTTTGTTTTATTCGTCTTAAGCGATTTATCAAAATACCTGCGGGCATGCGCCAGACAACCTACCAATGTTATACCCGGCATGTCCTTAAATTTATCATACACCTGCCATCCATCGGTTTGCAGAATACCTTCATACTTTTCCAAGATTTCTTTCGGGCCATGTTGACCACGACCTTTTCGATAATTGAAGAATACCCACTTCAACTCCGGATTATAATATACCCATTGATATCCCTGGTGGATTCCTTTGTCATGATCGTGATCCAAAACTTTTATCGGAGATTCATCCACTTGCAAATATCCTCCTTCCAGAATTTTTCGCTGTAAGAGTTCATACAGGGGATGGAGAAGTATGCATGCGGAAACAAACCATTCATTCAACGTACTATCGGAGACATCCCAATTAAAATCTCGTTTGAATCTTTGGATCTGTCGATAAAATGGCATGTGATCGATGAACTTGCAAACCAGTATGTAGGCCACTAAGGTTACTTCCGCAATACTCTTGGGAAACGGACGTAACGATAACTCGGCGATAGCAATTCCTTCATTATTTTTTCTGGCATACTTAGGCCTGATCACACGCTTCTTTACCAAACTGGCCGGTGTGTATTCGAGTGTTTCGGTAATCTCTTCACCAATCCTGATCAGATCTGTGATGTCCTCTGCAGGTTCTATGATCACTTCAAGGACGGGTAGGTGATCGGGCAATTCATTGCGCCCCGGATGTTTCTTTGGAACTTTCCGATCGTATTCAATATGTTGTTCTGCGTGAATATTTTCTGTTTGGAGTTCTGCAGGATCACTGCCAAACAAAGAGAGTTGATGCTGATCGATGGCAGAGAGAAAGCGTTCGCGCTTGCTTCCGTAGATTAATCTTTTAAGATGAGCTAGTTCCTGTTGAAGCTGAATATTATTTCTTTCAAGCAGGGCAATTCTCGCATCTTTTTCGGCAAGAATTGTTTCGTAATTCATGTTGCAAATTTACTGCATCACAGCATATGTAATGAAATTTATGAATATGTTTTTACTAACATTTAAAATTAATTTGTGGAGAATCCACCGTATCTTTTTTTCTGCACAACATGCTTTAATGATATGCCACTGATGAGCATCACAAGATGATCATATCGCATGTTGATCTTTGTATTATTCGCTTCAACCGAAAGGACTTCAAATCGACCTCGCTCCAATCTCTTTTGATACAAAACGTATCCATCTTTATCCCACACCAGAAGCTTGACTTTATCACGTGGTTTGTTAAAGAAAATAAAAACGTATCCGCTCAATGGATTTTCTTCCAGGATATGCCGGACCACACCGCACAAGCCATCGATACCTTTGCGCATATCGGTTGGAGTATTACAAATGAAAAACCGCTGGTGGGAGTGGAAGCCTAACATCCTGCCAATTCACGAAGAAAAGAAGCAGATATGGAGCCTTCAATTCGAATTATAGCGCCCTGTGCAAATTCAATGGAAATAATCGGCATGGGCGAACCGGAAGTCACTTGAATTTCCTGAAACCGAACCATTTCCGGTTTTTTAACCTCGGATAATCTGCGTCGCCAATAATAAAAACTTGCTTGAGAGAGATTATGCTTATTGCAATATGCAGTTGCTGTCTGACCAGAGGCTTCGTACTTTCGCATATGGACCTCCATGATGTTGGCGGTTTTTTGTCGGCTCATATTTTTAAGGCCAAAGGAAAAACAACTACACCATCAAATCAAGATGTAGTTGGTCGGGCGGATACTTTCAATTGAAATATTTTCCTTCAAAACGTGAAGAGTCAAACCGTCATCATAGGGAATAAAATTTGTTCTTACAAAAGTCCTTGTCTCGCCAACTTGATGTACAAGACGTTCATAGTCAGTAAAAGGCTTTATTACTTTATATTTTTGTCCTGATATAAGTTTTAGTGGGTTTTCCATTAATTTGCTGCTATCGTTTTGCCAGGCGCCTGTTATGGCCAGATACTATTAACATCCACATTCTCCATAGATCTTTTTAATGATTGTTTGTTCGCCTTTTGGTTTAATTGTCATTGTTCCTTTTTGTTGCCAGGTTTCATCAATTTTTCCAACTTGCTTTACGTCAATAATTATATCATACTTGTCGGCAGTGAAAATCTTTACAGAATGATTGTCCGGTAAAGTGTCTGATTTACTCAACACAAATTTTGTCATGATTCCGTTTATACTAACGAAAGCATTGTTGCCGAAGTCGTCAGCATAAATATATTTTCTATTTTTGAATTCCGTCTCGTCATTTGAAAAGTAACAAGCACAACCGTCAATTTCTGGTGGAAAAGTCGAAAAGGTATCAATTGCAATTTTGCTTTCAATGCTTACTACGTCTTCAACC
>JALYQL010000177.1 GCA_030855855.1 Bacteroidota bacterium
CAGCAGGACTGGCCGGAATGATAATAATAAAAGATACGATCGAAGCGCAATTGAATTTGCCACGAACTTATGGAGTGGATGATTTTCCGGTTATTCTTCAGGACAGAAGATATAGTGCATCCGGGCAATTCATAGTAACGGCCCTTGGCGATTCTATGCTTGTAAACGGAACGCCTCGTCCTTATTTGGATTGTCCTCAGCAAGTCGTTCGCCTGCGCGTGCTCAACGCATCAAATGCACGTGTATATAATTTAGGATTCAGCGACAACCGGAACTTTTATGTGATCGCATCCGATGCAAGCTTATTGTCGCAACCGTATCTGACTAACCGCCTCATGCTTGGAAATGGAGAGCGTGTTGAAATTTTAGTTGATATGACAACGGACCTGGTCGGAAGCAACGTTGTATTGATGAGCTACGGCGCTTCTTTACCCACGGACGTGCCCGGCGCAATTACCGGTATGCTGGGAGGAAACGGTCCGTTGGAAGCTGCCGATTTTGGAATTTTGCAACTGAACGTTCAGCCGCAAACAGCTTCACCTGTACTATCAATTCCATCAGCATTGATGACTGCCACTCCCTGGAATTCCGCGAATGCAAACCGGACGAGAAATAAATCAATTTCCGGGATGGGAAATGTGAACGCGACAATGGGGAATTTTTTCATGGACAATACAACTTTCAATATGAACGTTGTGAACGACACCATGCTGTTGAACGATATTGAAGTCTGGAATATTACCAGCACAGCAAACATTGCTCATCCGGTTCATATTCATGATATTTCTTTTTATATTCTTGAAAGAAATGGAAATGCGCCGCCTGCTTATGAAGGCGGATTAAAAGATGTTTTCTTTATACGGCCCAATGAAACATTAAAAATAATTATGAAATTTGAAGATTATGCCAATGACACGATGCCGTTTATGACGCATTGTCACAATCTCGCGCATGAAGATATGGGCATGATGACTCAATTTATTGTGATTAACAGCATTACTGCTGTGCCTGAAATCGTTTATAACGAAAACGAAATTTCTGTTTATCCGAATCCGTTTATTACTTCCACCACAATTTCCGTTTCTCCTGAAATTAAAAATAATTTCACCGAATGGAATTTTGAATTGTATGATTTGTCCGGGAGGAAAGTTTTTGAAATAAAAAACATAACGACTTCCCAAATTCAGCTTGAAAGAGAAAATCTTTCCGGCGGAATTTATTTTTATAAAATAACAACCAAAGAAAAAATTATCGCGACAGGGAAGATGTGTATTGAATAGATGAGTATTAGTTTAAAAATAGTTACAGCTATAGTCCTCATCCTGCTTTATTCATTTAAAGATGGTCCTCCTCGAATGACTAAACAGCCTATAAATCAAAATATGTTTAATAAACATCAGGTTATATCAACTTAGAAGGATTCAGCTTTTGTAGTTTTAATATCTGAACTTGCCTATTCAAACCGAAAAAACAAAACATGAAAAAAGCGTTACTACTACTTCTGTGCGCAGGCTACCAAATGCTTCCTGCTCAAAATTACCTCGACAGGTATTTGACAGATGTTCTGACTTATACCACTGTAGGCTCAACGGCCAATCAGATAAACGCTCCGCGAGATCTTGATGTGAAACCCAATACAAATGAAATCTGGGTTGGAAATAACGGAACATCAGCCGGGGGTAGCTTTGTAATATTTTACAATGCCGGATTGCCTAATCAATCTTCACAATACCGCAAAGACACGCATGCTGATCATTTTGATCGTTACACCAGCGCGTTTGCATTTTCTGACATCGGAGAATTCGGAACCATTGGAGAAAACCAAAATTCAAGCGCGGGCAGCACCTTCATGGGGCCTTCACTCTGGTCGCTGGATACAAATATTTTCGCCCGTGTTTTTCAGAACAACTGGGTAAATGGCCTTCCGCTTGGCAGCCACCTGGATATGTTGCATCAAAGCCCTTACGGAATGGGAATTGCCCACGATTCTGCAAAAGCGTATTGGGTATTTGATGGATTTAATGGAAATATCTGCAAGTATGATTATGTAACCGATCATGGTCCCGGGTATGAAGATCATTCTGCCGGTATGATCTGGCGTTATACTGACGTAACAGTAACGCGTGTTGTCGGTGTGCCAAGCCACATGATTAAGGATAAATCTACCGGTTGGTTGTATTTTATTGACGGCGGTACAAAAGAATTAAAGCGACTAAACACTAACACAGGAAGCGTTGCCGGAAATCTTACTCCGCCTTCTTCTTCTTCTGAAACACTTGCAGGATATTACGATGTACAGGGCGCAATAGTAGAGGTACTCGATTCATTCGCGACACAACCTTGCGGGATTGAAATTTATAATGGGCGTTTATTAGTCGGCGATTATACCAATGGAAATATTACCATGTATGATATCTCCGGGCCAACACCTGTTTTATTGGGTGTTATTGCTACCGGCCAGGCAGGGATGGAAGGAATAAAAGCCGGCCCTGACGGTAAAATCTGGTTTGTAAATAACACAGCAAGCACATTGGTAAGAATTGATGCGTCTATGGCTTCGGATGATGCTGCTATTTTATCCATCACTTCGCCGGTAACAGAGAATTTCGAAACTGATTTTTATTCAACAAAATTTACAGCTTGTTCAAATTCTATAACTCCTGCTGTAACCTTGTACAATGCGGGATCGAACGCTCTGACTTCTGCTGTGATTACGTATACAATTGACAACGGTACACCGACAAATTTCAATTGGACAGGATCACTTGTTACGGGAAGCTCTGTTACAGTTTCTTTGCCAGGCGTAAGTGTTGCAGATGGAAATCATAAAATGGTCGCTACCGTTTCCATGCCAAATGCAGTAGCAGATATTAACAATGCAAATGATTCAAAAAGCGGATCATTCCGTTCGCAGGGCACCATCGGCAGCGTTCCTTTTTTCGAAGGATTTTCCAGCACAATTATTCCTGCCGGATGGTCGTATGTAAACTACAATCCGAATAATGATATGTCATGGAATACCGTTGGCGGATTCGGGAACAGCACAGGTTGTGTGAAAATGGATAATTATTCCGGGTCACTAGATATTACCGGCCAGAAAGATTATCTCATGATGCCCGGCATTGACATGACAAGCGCTACCAACGGAACGGTGCTTCAATTTAATGTGGCGTATGCAAAATACAATACTGCTTCCAATGACAGATTAGAAGTATATGCATCTACTGATTGCGGACTAACATGGTCTTCTCTTTATTCAGTAGCCGGAACCGCACTTTCAACAGCCCCGATTTCTACAGGTGCTTTCACACCAACAGCTTCTCAGTGGCGACAGGAAACTATCAGCCTTAATAGTTATCCCGGCCAGGCTGATGTACGCCTGATGTTTGTTTCAGTAAGCAATTACGGAAATAATCTATATATCGATGATGTGAATATTCTTAACACAACCGGCGTGAATGAAATCGCTCCTGCATTGACGATAAATGTTTATCCGAATCCGGGTGATGGAAAGTTTTTTGTAGAAACAAATAATGAATCCGCATTGACGACCATTACAGTTTACAATGCACTCGGAGAGCTTGTTTTCACTCAGCAGGAAACACAGCTAAACAAAAATTATAGTATTGATCTGAGCGAACAACCTTCGGGCATGTATCTTATTAAATTGAACCAGGGAACAAGTGAAGCGGTAACAAGAGTTAATATCGTGCATTGATCAGAAAAGAAATAGCAGCTTGTTTAAGATCCCTCACAATTTTTTGTGGGGGATTTTAATTTTATCGGTGAAAAGGCGTTGAAAAAGCATTTTGAGAATAATAAGAAAGAGGAAGTATAGACGAACAATTAAGAATTCAGCTCTTCACATACTTTCCTGAATACACTGTTCCGTCTTTACCTGTCAAATGAAAAATAATCACGCCTTTCATTCCGTTCAGCGTGGGAAATGTCAGCTCTTCACCCGTAATTTCATCTTTGCGGTACAAAAGAACGCCACTGATGGAAAACACTTCAAGCACAAAGCTGGTGCGCGCAGGATTATTGAAATACAACTGGTGAACATCAGTGCCTGAAGTGACGACCACAAATCCACCATTCCCGTAAGGCACCATATTGACATTCACAACTGCAGATGTGCCGTAATTGTCCAGGTCCATTTTATAAAAATTCTTTCCGCTTGCAGGAGCCTGGTGTGTGAATGTGTACGTTTCATGCTGTGTGGAAGCGCCGCATATTCCCGGATATTCAAAGATGGCTGTAAAATTTACCGAATCAGTGGAATGCAATACCGTAACAGCGGCACAGCTGTAGCCTGCTCGTACTGTCCAACTGATTGCTGCCTGGTTTCCGCTGCGTAATGCATCGAAGCTGATCAATGCATAATTACCACCGGTATTCTGGGCGTTTACAACGACGCAAAAAAAGAATGTCAGCGTATAGAGAATTGTGCGTTTTAATAGCATTGTCGTCCGGCGTTGTTTCACTAAAGGTAAGAAACGTACTTCGTTAAACCACAGCATTTGCTTATCCGGCCTCATTTCAAAGCATTTGGCCGATGTTGGTTTTAATTTATCTTTGTTATGCTCCCAAAACGGCATACTATTTGCCATTTCAGCGCGTTGACCTCTTCCCTATGAAACAAGCTTACTTCCGGACCTTCCTGATCGTATTGGTTTCTTTCGCATCGTTTCTTGTAAATGCCCAGGGATTCGGATTGCCCGCTGGTTTTGAATTGAAAAAATTTGAAGCCAACGAGGCACAAGCCATGTATTTTCTGCAATACGACAGCGCATGGCAGCGTGTTGCGGCATTTGATCATGTTCCTGCCACAAAAGATGTGATATGCTATTCTGACAAACGCGGATGGAAAGTGGTTGTGGGAACAGTCGATACTTCCGGTTTCAAAGAAGCGACGTATTACATTGTCGACACAAAGAACCAGGTGACTATTTCCAAAAAGAAATTTGACACTATCAAAGTTGCAGCAATGGGTCGTGCGTTGAACAATGCAAATATCGCGCTGGCGAAATTGAACATTAAAGCCCCTTCATGGCAGAAATTTGCCAAAATAAATCTTGACCAGACCATTACCATCTGGGCTTTTGCCGGTGAAGATGCTTCCGGAAATATCTGGTATGGCCCCGAATGCGCCTGGTATTATTCCCCGAACGGAAGAAATCTCGTCACCAGCAAGATCGTCAATAAAGTGCCAATGATGGCCGGAAAATCAGGAAGCGTTTTAAATGTTAGCTGTCCGACAGAAAAAATGCCAACCATCGGCACGATCTGGCTCGCCCACCGCTTCAAGCTGACCTATAATGAAGTGAATGTTTCCTACAAAACAGGGACAAGCACTTTACATTATAACGTTGCAGAGAAAACGTATGCGTGGGATCATGCAGCTAATTGATTGCCGATCTTGTGATTGCCGATTTTCGATTAGGGGAACTGTTGATTTCCGAATTTGGATTGCAATCACGGATTACGGATTAAAAATAAGATTCGTTGATTTTCGAATGGCTGAATGCCGCAAACATTGTAAGTAACCCACTTTTACGATATGAGATTCTCTTTGCTTATTTTATTTTTTTTGATCTTTCATTCCGGATATTCTCAGAATTATAATGTAAAAAGCGGAACCTGCTATCGGGTAAATATTTCTGGCTGCTATTTTTATGCGCTCCCTGTTACTTACGCTCAAAATAATCCGGATACTTCTTATACAATTTCTTTCGGCGATGTTTTTAAGCTCAGCAAGTTTCTTGAAGCTCATTCGAAATACAAAGCTCCTATTAAAGGAAACCCTGCAAACACGCTTGACATACGAACAGTTTTCGTGTTTTATGACAAAACGAATACCAAGCACGTGATTGGCTTCAGCTCTTTCGGAGATTATGAATTTGATGGAATTTGTTACAGGAATAATGAGCAATTAGCGCCTTTCATCAACGCTCTTAAAGTTACTTCTAACATAGCCCTCGCAAACCAATCCTGAATCTCCAAAATCAATCGGAAATCGGCAATTACCAGATCGAAAATCCCCCTACAGCAGTCCTTTTATAATTGCCTCAATGCTCACTCCTTCGGCTTCGGCTTTGTAATTTCTTACAATGCGATGGCGCAGGATCGGTGCGGCAACTGCGCGGACGTCTTCGATGTCGGGAGAATATTTTCCGGTTACTACTGCGTGGCATTTTGCTCCGAGCACTAAATATTGCGATGCACGCGGACCGGCGCCCCAGGAAAGCAAACGATTTACATCTGCTGTAGCTGCCGGTGTGTTTGGACGGGTTTTGGTGGCCAGCTTTACGGCGTATTCCAATACATTATCAGCAACAGGAACACGGCGAACCAACTCCTGCAGGAAAATAATTTCTTCGGCATCCAATACTTTTTCAAGCTTTACGCTGCGGTCCGAAGTTGTGTTCTTCACAACCATCATCTCTTCTTCAAGTGATGGATAATCGAGCATGACATTGAACATAAAACGATCCAGCTGTGCTTCTGGCAAAGGATATGTTCCCTCCTGCTCGATCGGATTCTGTGTTGCTAAAACGAAAAAAGGTTTTGCGAGTTCGTAACGTTTTCCGGCGGCAGTGACTGAACGCTCCTGCATGGCTTCGAGCAAGGCAGATTGTGTTTTCGGAGGTGTACGGTTGATCTCATCGGCAAGAATAATATTGGAAAACAAAGCGCCTTTGATAAATTTAAACTGGCGCGTTTCATCCAGAATTTCCGTCCCGATAATATCCGACGGCATTAAATCGGGCGTGAATTGAATACGGTTGTAGCTCAATCCCAACGACTGCGCGATAGTATTTACCAGAAGTGTTTTTGCAAGACCGGGAACTCCTACAAGCAGGCAATGTCCGTTGCTGAAAATAGAAATAAGCACATCTTTCACTACATCATCCTGCCCTACAATAACTTTTCCGATCTCAGTGCGCAACTTATTGTGCTTTTCACGGAAAAAATCTACTGCTTCTACGTCTGATTTGAAATTCATGGTAAAGGATTTAATGACTGGGTGATTTGGTGACTGGGTGATTTAAAAAGGGGTGAAGATTTATTCCGAGATTAAAGATAGAAGTAATTGAAATAATCAACCGGCTGCATAATTATTGAGACGTTAAAGTTTCTTATTTTATTTTCAATATACGGTCTCCGGATTTTTTTATTTAATGTAAGCAAGCCACGGATACGCATAATGATAATTCTGGTACGCCGGGTCGATGCGGACGTAAGTTGTTTCGAGCCTTTTTTTCACCCATGCTACAATAGCGTTATTCTGCTTTTCCTGCAGCGCCATGTCCTGGATCAACTGGTAATCGTCTTTCAGGTTTGCGCGGTGCGGCTCAGAGCGTGAACGGAGCATGAGAATGCGGTAGCCTTGTTTTCCGTCGCGCGTAACGGTTGGCTGCGGCGAAGACATAGAACCGACTTTCATCTGGTTGATCATGAGTGGAAATTGCGGATCAGGATCAAGCTGGCCGAGCAGGTCGACGTCGATGCGGGTGATGCCGGTTTCAGGATTCATAAACAATCCGCAGTTGTATTTGGTATCGTCGTCCATCGAAAACCTAGCGGCAGCCTGGCAAAAGTTCATGGAATCTTTGCGGATTAACGCGATGATCGAGTCGAGCTTTGATTTACATTTTTTCAGATCTTCCGGTGATGAAGGAACGGTTTTCAGAATGTGACGGATGGAAACTTCTTCACCTTTGCGGGAAAGCAGCTGCACAAAATGGAAGCCGTAATCCGTTTCAAAAACTTCTGACGTTTCACCTTCTTTGAGGCTGTAGGAAACCGCGTCGAATTCAGGCACAAAAGTTCCTCTGCGCACATTTTCATACGTTCCGCAATTCGGCCTCGAGCCCGGATCTTCGCTGTAGATATTTACAGCGTCGCAGAATTTCAAAGTTCCTTTCAGAACGCGCTGACGAATTTCTTCAAGGCTGGCCCGTGTATATTCTTTCAATTCCTGGTTTACAGGCGGCACGATCACGATCTGCCCGAGCTCGACTTCTGCGTTGATGTAAGGAAGGCTGTCTGGAATCTGACGATTGAAGAATTCCTGCACTTCAGCGGGAGAAACGCTTACATCGGCAGTGATCGTTCCCTGCATTTTCTGCGCGAGCAATAATTCCTTCACCTGGTCATGCAGCTCAAATTTGAACGCGTCAACTGTCTTGCCATAAAACGCTTCGAACTCTTTATCGGATTTGAATTGCGTAAGGAAATAACGCATCCTGCGATCTGTTTCGCCGGTGATCTCTGCTTCTGAAACATCAATGCTGTCGTGGATGGCCTGGCTGACGAGCAGCTTTTTAAACATCAGCTGATCGAACACCGCGCTTGTTACAGTGTCAGTAACAGAAATGCCTGCTGTTTTATATTGCTCGTACGCGTTCTGCACTTCCGATTCTTTCACGATCTGGTTCCCGATCACGCCTACAATGCGGTCTACAACCATTCCAGGCTGTTGTGCATGCGCGGTGAGTGATACAAGCATCACTACTAATGCGGCAATAATTTTCTTAACTGAATTCATGTTTTATTATTTGCGGTAAATTTCAATGTTTTTATTTTCCATCGCCTCTTTATAGAGATCGGTGTGCATCTGTTCGATCATTTCTCTTTTTCGCTGGTTGAGAATGATGTTGCGGATATTTTCTTTTTCAAATGCCAGGGGCGAATGAGAATCTCTTGTCATGACGCCTTTTATATTGACAAAATAGAAGCTGGAAGAATCGGCAAGCTCAACGAATTTATTATTCTGCAGGAAGAGTTCTTTGTTGTACGTTTCTATAGGCACTTCCTTGAGAAGATCGTCAAACAGGAGCCAGACATTATCATCGAGGAAATAATTCTGCCCGAATTGTTTACAGTAGCTTTCCAGCTCCACACGATCCTGCGGACGTTCTGACTGAATAAGATTTTTCAGCTTCGTGATGTTCGGCGCTTTTTTATCGACACGGACGTAAACCACTTTCAGGATATTATCCTTTAGCTCAAAATCATTCGGATGGCTGTCGTAGTATTTCCTGATCATGTCGTCAGTCACTACCGTATCAAGCCGCTGCCGCACTAATTCCTTTTCGTAAGCGTAGATGATGAGTGAATTCCTGTAATCCTGCAATTGTTTCTCTACATTTTTCTGCTCATTCCCGAGATTGGTTTCCGCTTTATGCACAAGCAGCTTTTCTTTCACCCAGGAATTGATAAAATTCTCGGCACGGCGCGTGCTGTCATCAGGAGCAATTCCCACTGGAATTACTGCTTTCAGATCAGCTGTGTACAAGGTATATTCGAATACGCGTGCCAATAGTTTTCCTTTATCCACTGTGTTTACGGACTCATCCTGCGGTGTGCACGAACCTGCCCAAAAGAGAACCAGCGTCCCCTTTAGGAAGACGCTGGCAATCTTAAATCGTTGCCTGCACGGGAAAACACTGGTCCATCCGGCCATGCAGGAAAATTATTTTACTTGTTTAAGCACTTCTCTGTTGATTACAACAGGGTATTTTTTTCTGAGGCTTTCCACCCACTCTTTTTCAAGCTGGCTCTGGTAATCAGAAGTAATTACGCCACGTGCTTCCTGCAATGATTTTGGCGTAGGCGGAATGATTTTCGCGGTGGAAACCACGATTACTCTTCCGTCTTTCGGCTGGTCGGCGGAAACACCGGCAGCCCAGTTTGCATCCACCATCGCGTTTTCCCCTTTGTTCCAGACTTTGTGGTCGGCAGTAACATTTAGCTGCGAATCTTTATTGAGCGTGGCAAGAATCGTCTTTTCATCTTTTCCGGCTTTCAGCAGCTTGCGAAGCTTCTTGGCTGTTGCGGCGTCTTTGCAGGAATAAACAGTTGCATCAGCGCGCTCGGCCCACATGTATTTGGTTTTATTTCCTTCGTAATACGTGCGCAGGCCGGTGGTATCTTTTACTGCTTTAGACCATACTTTTTTATCCATGAGGTCGAACAGCAGAATTCCATCGCGGTATTCCTGCATGAGGTTGCGGAAATCAGGATATTTCGCTTCGAGCTGTGTGTCTTCATAAGCCACACATGCTTCGTCCACGAAATTTTTATACGCTTCTTCTACCAGCGATTTTCCGTCTGCTTTTGCGCGGCGTGTCTGGTGCATTTCGAGATAAACCGCAAAATCGCGCTGTGTGTAGCTGGTGCTGCCGAGTGTGAACAATGTTTTATTCATGCCTTTCGCGCGTTCAGACGACCAGTGGCCCTGGTAATAGGTGCTGTCCACAATTTTGTACATTTCCATACGCGCAGCAGGGAATTCCATGAAACGGTTTTCAGCTTTTACTTTAGCGATGAGTGAAGAACGCCCCTGCATTGCACGCTGATCGCGGCTGACACGGTTTTTGAGGTCGCTTTTCATGGATTCGAAACTGGCGACTCCGCGTTTGTCCATGCGTTTGATAATGTGCCAGCCCCATGCTGTTTTCACAGGCTCAGTATAATCGCCGTTATTCGGAATAGCGAAAGCTGCTTTCTCAAACGATTGTGGCATTTTGTAGAGACCGAACCATGGCATTTGTCCGCCATTGGCTGCAGATGGTTTATCGTCGGAAAACTGTTTTGCAAGTGTCGCGAAATCTTCACCGGCTTTTACTTTGGCGTAGATTTCGTTCACTTTTGCACGGGCAGCGGCAGAATCAGCCGGGCTCATTCCGTCGGGTGCTTTGATCATGATATGAGAAACGAGAATTTCTCCATACGCAGGACGGCGATCGATTACTTTAAAAACATGGTAGCCGAAACGTGTGCGGACTGTAGCGCCTATTTTGCCTACAGGAGTGTTATATACTGCTGTTTCAAACGGATAAATCATTGAGAAAGCCGTGAAATAACCGAGGTCGCCTTTGTTTTGTTTTGCTGATTCGTCTTCTGAAGCGAGCAATGCTACTTCTTCAAACGGAGCTGGTTTGCCACGGTATTTTTTCTCGAGCTGGCGAAGTGGATTTACGAGATTGTAAATCTTCAATGTATCGGCAGCAGGCGAAGTTTTTGTGATCTTGAATTTAGCTTTGAGCCTGCTTTCGTAATCGTTGATCATTTTCACATTCGCTTTGCCGATGAGAAGATTCTGAACGATATTGGCTTTTGCCCATGCGATAGCAGTATCGGAGGGAAGAGCATTCTCGTCGCAGCGGATGAGAACATGGCTTGCGCGCACATCCTGCTGCATGCGGTTATAGGCTTCCATGAGCAGGCTGTCGTTCACTTTTTTATCGGTGAGATAAGGCTGGGCAACCTGGTGGCGGTAGCCGGCGAGCTCATTTTTGAAAGTTGCTGAGGAATCGAGCTTCATATCTTCGGCTTCTTTCACTTTCATTTTAAAAGTGGTGAAGAGGTCGAGATAATTTTCGAGTGCTGCAGGATCGTTTGCCTGGTCCTTGTTGTTTTTCTTGTAAACGTACATGAATTCCGAAAGGTGCACTTTGGTATCGCCGATGGTCATGAGAACAGGATCATTGGACAGATCGGAGCCGGCGGCAGGAACAGCAGGTGTGGTTTTAACCTGGGCAAATGCGGTTGCTGCAAACAGGAGAGCGTTGGCGAACAGCAGGATGCTTTTTTTCATAGGAAGAGAGTTGTCGATTTTTTTAGAGCAGGTAAAAGTAGCTAATTCCTTTGGGATATAACAGGGGGAGAAGGGAGGATTTTGGGGTGTTGGTTTTATAGGTTTTTTTAACAAGTAAGGTGGCGCTTTTGAGGTTGGCGGTACGTGGTGGTAAACATGGGAATGCCCGAAAACAGGCCCGATTGCAGCGGCACCCCACAGTGGCGTGGGATAGTGTGCGGGGACGAGGAGTATAGCGAAAAGCGGGTGACAATGTGAATAGAAAAGAACATATTTCCCCTCCATAGTCTTTTGAATATCCTGTTGGTTACAATGATCTGACGCACCTGCGTGGCGATGTATAAACGGAGGATGTGGCGGGAGTGTTGCAGCAGATTGAGCCGTTTAAAATCTGAAAATTGGTAATCGGCTTGCCGGAGTTAATGGTAGTGTATCAGTTTCAGAGTGCAGGTATTTTTGCCACCAAGGCGCCAGGACACAAAGAAAATGAAACTGATACACTACTAACTTAATTGGTAATTGTTTGTAATTGGCTGATTTTTCTACCTTTGCGGCTGTAAAATCTAAAAACGCCCTGCTCATGAAAATACGTTTCGCTGCTTTTATTCCATTGGTTTTAGCTGTGGCATGCAGCAATGATCCTTCCACCGGTGAGGGAACTGATAGTGCAAAAACTATTGATACGGTGATTGCTACTGTAGAAGCGCCTGAGTCGAATTCGTCTTTGCCTTCGCCGTTGCGGGTGGCTGCGATGTTTAAGCGTTCGGGGCTGAAATATCTTCCGGGAATTACAAACGGGAATGATAAGGCTTCTAATTATTCGACTACATTCTCACGTGCGCTGAATCTTGGTGTTTACAGCTCGGATATGGCTTATTGTGTGCTGAATAAGCAGACGAATGAGGGCCAGCAATTGCTCAAAACGATCCGTGATATCGGAACGAAGATGAACCTTGGAAAGGTGTTTGAGCAATCGGGACTTTACGAACGCTTCAACAAGAACATTGACAACGAAGATTCATTAGGATCTATTATTGCTGAAATTCAGTTCCAGACCGATCAGCAGCTTGAGGCGAACCAGCAGAATGAATTGTACGGAGTGATCTTTGCAGGCGCGTGGATTGAGTCGATGTACATTGGCGGGCAGGTTTACCGTAAGGACGGAAATGAAAAGATAGTCCAGGCGCTTTTGGAGCAAATGGCGGTTTCTAAAAACATAATTGAAGAGCTGAAAGTGTATGAAGCGAAAGACCCGAACATTACCGGGCTGATTGCCGATCTGCAAGTGATACAGGATGCAATTGACGCGATGCCGAGCATGAAAAAGCTGAAAGAAAACCAGGACATGGAATTCAAAGATGTGAAGCCGTCCAAAGAAGAAATTGAAGTAGTGATTACGAAAATTGAAGAACTCCGTAAGAAAATTGTAAACGGATAATCCCCAGAAAAAAACTCCTCCATGAAACGTTCAACCCTTTTCCTCCTGCCGGTTTCAGTGCTTCTGATTGCGCTGACCTGTGCCTTTATACAGACTTCAGAAACCTGCGATGCAAAAACGCTGAAGGATAATGCGAAGGCGGCTCTCGATCCGTACAAATACGATTCGGGAAAGCTGACCCGCCTTTATTACAAGAAAAAAGAGCAGATGAAAGAGCTCGAGATTCCGATCTTTGTGGGTGAAAAATACAAAGTGGTTTGGAACACGGAAGGCATTACCCGCCCGGTAAAAGTTTCTGTTTTTAACAAAGACAAAGAAGCGAAAGGCCGCAAAGAATTGTATTCGTTTACAGCCACTCCCGGAGAAAAGATCCATACTTATATGGTGGACGGCGCAAAATTCAAATTCTTTGTAGACTATTCTCTTCCTTCCGTTACGGATTCATTGCCACCTTCAGAATGTATGGTGATGATGCTGGGGTATAAATAATTCAAGGATTCAAAGATTCAAGATTTAAGATTACAGAACGCTTCGGGGAACCGGGGCGTTTTTTTTGTGGGTGATTCACAAGTATATTTTTCTCAAGCCTGAAGAATTTTGAATTTTGAATCCTTGAATTTTGAATTTCTTCCGGGGTTGTTGAAAACTAAAAATGATTTTGAAATAAAATGAGGTGGGATATTAACAAATGGTGAAATAATATTCCTTAACCATAAAAACCAATTCTCATAAGGGAGGCCGGGCATTTGCGAAGAGAAAAGGGCTACTTATCAACAGCAGAGGGGTCGTTTTCAGAAAGTCCGCTAACAGGTCGATGTAGAAAACTTCGAATGAGGTGTCGATTGGTGATAGAGATGGATTCTATTTTTGATCGCAACGAAAAAAATCTCTATCCGCATATGGCGCCAAATATATTGGAAATGACTACCGGGTTCCGGATCATCCCTGTGAATGCTGACCGCATGCACAATGGAAGTCACGGTTACCCGAATGCGGAATTTGACAAGTGGGTGCAATTTAAATTCACGGATATTTCCGAGCCGCTTGCACAGGTGTGGACAGGTATTCCGTTCCAGTACATCATCCGCCTGGAAGAATTGAATGAAGGTCGCCCGGTAAGGAATTACGCGCTGAAACAATTAGCCGAAGCATTGCTGGAGCATCAACCCGATTTTGATCCGGCGAAGGATTATGTTTATTTGTGCCCGGAAGACTGAAAATAATTACCAATTACCGGATTACCAATTACCAATT
>JALYQL010000182.1 GCA_030855855.1 Bacteroidota bacterium
ATCCATTTAACTCATTTTTCAAACGTAGCAATTGTATGCCGGGCTTTTCTCCGGATTCAGCTGCCAGCGTTCTCGTCAGTTCCGTATTATGCAACAAATACCCGCTCACCCAATAACCATCCAGCAATTCCGGATTGATTATAACAGCTTCCTTTTCTTTCTTTTCGCAAGAAGAAAACAAAAGAAAAAACAATAGTAATATTGTGACGAAATACTTCATCGGATTATAACGTACAAGTTATGAAAAAAGTCTATTACCTCTCCTCCTGCTCTACCTGCGCTCGCATTCTGAAAGACACCGATCTTGAAAAGAAAGGCTTTCAAATGCAGGACATCAAAACCGAAAAGATTACTCTTGCAGAGATCGATGAAATGGCGAAGCTTGCCGGTGGTTACGAGCCATTGTTCAGCCGCGTCGCGCTCAAATACCGCGCGCTCGGATTAAATGAAATGAAGCTCACCGAAAAAGATTACAGGAAATATATTTTAGAAGAATATACTTTTCTCAAAAGGCCGGTCGTGATCAACGGAAGCAAAATTTACGTCGGCAACTCCAAAGCAAATGTAGAGGCAATAAAAAAGGAAATAAAGTAATTGGGAAACTAAGAAATTGGGAAAACAGGAAATTGAGTAATTGAGAAAAAGGAAATTGGACTCAAGGTTTTTTATTGGTAATTTCCTTTCCCTGATTTCCATTTGCCCAATTTCCCTTTTCTTTTCATTGGTAATTGGTAATTTGCTTTCCCTGACTTCCTTTTTCCCAATTTCCCTTTTCTTTTCATTGGTAAATGGTAATCCGGTAATCTACCTACGCAAGCTCCGGCAGACAGGTTGGTAATCATTTCCTTTCCTACCTTTGTCGTGTGAACAAAACAATGGCCGCGCACATTTCCCTTTTTCTTTCCATGGTGATCTATGCGGCCGGATTTACCATCATCAAAGAAGTTACTCCGTTTTATATTGCACCGGCTGGTTTTGTGGCTTTGCGTGTTTTGGGCGCGACACCGCTCCTCTGGCTCACGGGGATTTTTATTAAAGAAAAAGTTGAACGCAAAGATCTCGGTAAGCTGGGATTGCTTTCACTATGCGGAGTGGTTATCAATCAATCATTTTTCATCAGGGGAATGAGCCTCACTTCGCCGATCAGCGGGGCAATTATCATGATCACCTCTCCACTGCTCGTGCTGGTGCTTGGTAATATTATTCTCAAAGAAAAAATTACCTGGCAACGTTTTTCCGGAATCGTGGTCGGTCTTTGCGGAGCGGCTTTGCTTATCCTTACCAACACGGTTTCCAATGAAAAAACAGATTCCCCGCTTGGCGATCTTTTCATTTTTATCAATGCGCTTTCCTGGGGAACATTTCTTGTGCTGGTAAAGCCGCTGATGAAAAAATATCATACGGTTACAATTCTGAAATGGGTATTCCTCTTCAGCATTATTATTCTTGTGCCGTTAGGATTGCCTGACATGATGAACATCAAATGGAACACATTCGGGAGCAGGGTTGTTTTTGATATTTTATTTGTGGTGATCGGCGTTACGTTTATTGCTTACCTCATGAATGTATTCGCGCTGAAAGCATTGAGTCCCTCCGTTGTGAGCGCGTACATTTATACGCAACCTGTAATGGCCGCGGCGATTGCATTGCTCTGGGGCAAAGATGAGCTCACCTGGCAAAAAATTGTTTCTGCATTTCTCATCTTCGCCGGTGTTATGCTTGCAAGCCAGAATAAAAAAGCAGAAGCTGTTTCGTGAAATCAGAATTGAATTTTGATTTTTAGCTGTGCTTTTGAAAAAAACATTCCTTTTAAAAACTGGTAATTGGTAATCAGGTAATTGGTAATTTTGCCGTTATGAAATCAATGACTGGATTTGGCAAAGCTGCTTGTGAACTGCCACAGAAAAAAGTAACGGTAGAGATCCGTTCGCTGAATTCACGCCAGCTCGATCTGAACATTCGCATGCCTTCGGTTTACCGCGAAAAAGAATCGGAAGTGCGCTCTGAACTTTCTAAAACTGCTGAACGCGGAAAGATCGATGTCTCCATTTTTGTAGAGGGGACATCCGAAGCTGCGCTGGCAACAATTAATACATCGCTTGTTACAGCGTATCATGCTGAACTAAAAAAAATCGCGACTTCTTTAGGCGAAGCAGGAGTTGATCTGCTGCCGATGATCATGCGCATGCCTGATGTACTCAAGCAGGACAAGCAGGATCTCGATGAGAATGAATGGAAAGAAGTTTACGGCGCATTCAAATCCGCTCTTGAAGCTTTCGGAAAATTCCGCGAAGATGAAGGAACTGTTTTAGGAAATGAACTTTCACAGCGCATTGGAATTATTGCATTGAAGCTTGCTGAAGTGGCAGTGCTTGATCCGTTACGTGCGCTTGCTGTGCGTGAACGTTTGCAAAAACATTTATCTGAATCGGCAGCCACAGATCAGATCGACAATAATCGTTTCGAGCAGGAATTGATCTATTATTTAGAGAAGCTCGATATTACAGAAGAAAAATTGCGACTTCAAACGCATCTCGATTATTTTATCGGAACAATGAAAGAGCCTGGCGCCGGAAGAAAGCTCGGATTCATTGCACAGGAAATCGGTCGCGAAATAAATACAATCGGCTCCAAAGCAAATGATGCCGGTATTCAGATGATCGTTGTTCAGATGAAAGATGAGTTGGAGAAGATTAAGGAGCAGCTTTTGAATGTGTTGTAAATTCTATTAGCTTTGCGGCCTTTTAGTACTTGATTCAAGATTCAGGTTTTATATTTCAGATAAGGTCTATATCGGTTTTTAGTGTTTCATTATTTATTCTTTTATGGCTACTTACAAAAGGTTTGAAGATTTGCCGGTATGGCAAAAAGCGCGGGTATTGGCATAAGATGCTGATCATTTAATTTACAGCACCAGCATTCAAAATAATTTTAAGCTGAGGGACCAGATCAGCTCTTCTTCCGGTTCGGTTATGGATAATATTGCTGAAGGGTTTGAACGTGGGGTAATCGGGAATTTATCAGTTTTTTATCCATTTCAAAAGGATCTTACAGGGAATTCCGATCGCAAATGTATCGGTGCTTTGACTGTGCATATATCGCTCGGGAACAATTTGAAGACTTAAAATCCCGGGCAGAAATTATTAGTTCAGAATTAGAGAACTTAATTAACTATTTGAATAATTCTGATAAAAAAGGTCATAAATTTGCTAATCGTTGATTTTGAATCTTGAATCTTGAATTCTTGAATGGTCTCACAAGGTAAATTGATAATTTTTTCAGCTCCGAGCGGGGCGGGAAAAACTACGATTGTGCGACACCTGCTTGCACAGATTCCCACACTTGAATTTTCTGTTTCCGCTACCAGCCGCGCGCCACGGGGCGATGAAAGTCATGGCGTGGATTATTATTTCTTCGCGCCTGATGAGTTCCGTAAACGTGTGAACGAAGATGAATTTGTAGAATGGGAAGAAGTTTATCCCGGGCAAATGTATGGCACCTTGCTTACCGAAGTCGACCGCATCTGGAGAAAAGGCCATCACGTGATCTTCGACGTGGATGTAAAAGGCGGTCTCAATCTCAAAAAGAAATTCGGATCAGAAGCGCTGGCCATTTTTGTGCGCCCGCCTTCCATGGAAGCATTGGAAGAACGTTTACGATCCCGCGCCACCGAACCTGAAGAAAAAATAAGAATGCGTCTCGCAAAAGCAGCCAGCGAACTTTCTTTCGAATCCCGTTTCGACACTGTACTGGTAAATGACGACCTGGAACGCGCAGTCAACGAAGGATATAAAAAAGTAACCGGATTTCTATACGCCGAAAAAAAACTTGAACACAAATAGCGGGTACGAATTACGAATTATACGAATCGGTCATCCGATGCTTTCTGTTACCATTCGTATATTCGTATAATTCGTAATTCGTACCCACTGTAATTTCACTCCATTGAAAATAGGCCTCTTCTTCGGTTCCTTCAACCCTGTTCACATCGGCCATCTGATGCTGGCGAATTATATGCTGGAGTTTACGGAGCTTGAAAGGATCTGGTTTGTGATATCCCCGCACAATCCGCTGAAAGAAAAGAAGACGTTGCTCAAAGACAATCACCGTTTGCAAATGGTGCGTATTGCAATCGGAGAGCATACGAAGATGAAAGCGAGTAATATTGAATTCGATCTTCCGCAACCTTCTTACACGGTGAATACGCTCGCGCACATTACCGATAAATTTCCGATGCATGAATTCGCGCTGATCATGGGCTCGGATAATCTCGGGTCGTTTCACAAATGGAAGAACTACGAATATATTTTACAGCATCATAAAATTTATGTGTACCCGCGACCCGGTTCTGATGGCGGAATATTAAAAACACATTCTTCCATTAAATTTACGCAGGCGCCATTACTCGAAATCTCTTCTTCCTTTTTGCGTGAAGCGATAAAAAACAAAAAAGATGTCCGCTTTTATTTTCCCGATGGTGTATGGACTTACCTGAAGGAAATGCATTTTTACGAAAAGTAAATTCCAAAACATCATTTGTGGAAACCATAAGCCTCGTTGAATATCACCCGAAGTACCAGCACGGAATTGATGAGATGATGGTAAAAATTCAGCAGGAATATGCTGAGCAGATCACTTCACGGCATTCCACAATCATAAAAGACGTTTATCAATTGTCCGGCCAGAAATACCGGGTGGCTTTATACGGCGGAATTGTTGTCGGAACAATCGGCATCCTGCTGTTTTCGGGCGACAACGCGGTTGTAAAACGAATGATGGTTCATCCTGAATATCGCGGGAAATATTTTCCGACGGCAAAATTATTATTGGAAACCGGCTTTGCATGGGCGAAAGAGCACGGCGCAAAAACGGTATGGCTCGGAACAATGGAACAGTTTATTCCGGCGCAGAAACTTTATCTCAAAAACGGTTTCGCCGAAATAAAAGAAGAAGAATTACCAGGAGGCTATCCTCCTAACCCGATGGATACTGTTTTTTATAAAATCTTTTTCTCAGCACCACGTTAAAAATTCAACCCTATTTTCCCGTATAAAAAAACCGCCATCCGGAGAGAAATGGCGGTCTGTATGTGAACAGCAATTAAGCGTTCACCAAGCTCAATAATGATTCGAAGAGAAATTTGCCATCTGTATTTCCTAATTCAGGATCAGCAGCACGTTCCGGGTGTGGCATCATTCCGAATACATTTTTTCCTTCGTTACAAACACCGGCGATATTTTCAGTTGCGCCGTTCGGATTTGATTCAGCGGAAAGATTTCCATTTTCATCGCAGTAACGGAAAAGTATTTGTCCGTTTGCGTTCATTTTTTTCAATACATCAGCATCCGCGTAATATTTTCCTTCACCGTGAGCGATCGGAATTTTCAGGGCTTTGTCCTGCGGAACTGCTTGTGTAAGCATTGTGTCTTTTGTCTGCGCTTTTATAAAAACATTTTTGCAGATAAATTTCCGTTCGTCATTGTGCAATAATGCTCCGGGCAACAATCCGGCCTCGCAAAGGATCTGGAAGCCATTACAAACGCCAAAAACATAACCACCTTTTGCCGCAAATTCGATCACTTTAGTCATGATCGGAGAAAAACGCGCTATGGCACCGGAACGCAGGTAATCGCCGTATGAAAATCCGCCCGGCAACACCACCACATCTACTCCTTTAAGATCAGTGTCTTTGTGCCAGAGCTCCACTACTTCCTGCCCCATGATCTTATCAAGAACATAAATCATGTCCTGGTCACAATTGGATCCCGGGAAAACAACGACGCCGAATTTCATTTTTAGGAGTGGATTTGATTAGAATACAAAGATAACTGTTAATGGATTTGGGATGTACGATTTGCGATATGCGATTTGGAATTTTTTGGCAAGATTATTAACAGCTAAAACCCATACCAGTTTGAAGTAAGGATGTAAGAAACGATAATGCTGGAAACAAACGACACGAAAATGACTTCTGCAAGCCATACCCTTCTTGCCACCAGGAAATAATTAGAGACGAACAGGGAAATCGGATAAATAGCGAAAATGATGCCGGCAACTGAGTTGTTCTGGGCGGGCAATATGGCCAACAGCGAAAAAACGAGGAACCAAACCATGACAGAAATTCCTTTTTTTGTTTTTAAAGTGGAAGTTCCTGCTCCTGATAAAAAACGCCCGGCGGAGACAAAAAGCATTAGCCCGGTCATTGCGGTAAGGAGATAATATTCGACAGGAAGCTTGAGGAAAAAATCGCGGTGTATGATTGGGTTAATTACGACTTCCTGCGTCATAATATGGAGCTTATCGTTCCAGAAATAATAAACGCCGGCATAGATCGGGGCTACTGTAGAACCGAGGATGAGAATGACCCATTCGCGCCAGATAAATGGCCGCAGAAGAATAGTAGCGACAAGCGCAAAAAGCAGGAAAACAATGGAAGGAAGGTAAAAAAGTGCCGCAATGCCAATGAGAATTCCCGAATTAAACACCGGGCCGAATGCTTTATCCGTTCTGTAGGTGGCGAGTAACAAATGAAGCGCGCCAAGCAGAAAAAAGCCGGCGATCAGCTGTGGATTGAGCCATAACAATCCGGGTGTACAGGCAGAAAGCACTACAAACATCAGTGCCGGCAGCCACGACTTTTTAGTAAGTATATGATGCTGGTAAATGATGTAATTCAGCAGAAAAGCCTCTCCCATGGCAAGCAGAAATCCCATTCCAACGCTGAATTTCGGATTAGCCCGGAGAAAAGTGTCAAGCCCGGCATAAAAAGGCATATACACCTGTTCGGCCGGCAAGGAAGGATGCAAAAATCCGGGCAGCCAGAGCAGGATTCCAAGTACCGGGATCAGAACAAGAGAAAGTGGCTGGTGCGAACGCGTGGTGGAAATGAACACAGTGCAAAAGTAGTCAGTTGGCAGTAGTCAGTAGTCGGTAATCAGTAAATCTGTTAGCGATTTTTGAGCAATTGCCATTTCACCTAAGAATTCTCAAGGTGGTAGATTTTTCCGGTAGCTTCACTGATGAACACGGTTACAACCGAATTTACAACTGGTATGGCATCGATCAATGCTTTTGTGGTGTGCACTGCCGGGTCAAGGGGCACAGTATTAATGTGGGAGAAATTGGCATGGATCCACGCAACTTCTGCTGCTCCGTGAATGGTTGCGCGCTGCGCGTTAATATGGGTCAGCAATCTTCCACGGTAAGTTGCTCTTTTATCTTTTTTAGGATATGGTCTTCCAACGCTGTTTTTTGCAGCATCCAGTTCAGCGCCACTGACACCTGTAATAGCTGTTACTGTCTGAACACTATCGCCGGCGGCAGCGGCAGGCTCTTCCCCTAGTGTAAATTGATCGGCAGGAAGCATTGCTGTGGTAAGCGGGGCTCCAGCTACAGGTGCCGGAGCAAATGCTGCTCCGAAACGGGCTGTTTTGCGAATACCGATAGCTGCGTTTCCTACCACACTAAAATGATCGGTCACCGCCGGGTGTGCGGGGAGCGCGGTCCATGCTCCCGCAATCAAACTATTCTTCAGAGCACGCGCATCTGCAATGATTGTACTATTCGCTATTCCGCGTGCCGCATGGTGCTTCGCCGCTTTAAAATTTGTATTGCTCTCGAAAATATGATTTACGGTAAAGGCACCTGCAAAATGCGCGGTATAAGCGCCTTGTGCCAGATCTACTTTGATGCTGCCCGCGGTTCTCATCTGGATTACCGGAGCTGTGCTTAGTTGCGCAACGGCAGAATGCATATCGGCCATTTGCTGGATCGTTTTCAGCTGCTTTACTTTCGAACTGTTATTCGCCCCTTCCTGCAGCTTACGCTGTACCGAGGTTACCGGCCGGTTATCTACAAAAGTTGACGCACTTTGCGGATGTAATTCTTCCCTCTGCAAAGCCTGCGCGATGCTTTTAGATTGGTTAGCAGAATTTTTAGTAGCGTGCTGATTCATGGATCCAGAATGCAAAAAACTGATGCAGACTGTTAAATTATGAATTTCCGGAAAATGGTAGTCAGCCTGTTGACTATCTTAATAGAGTTCTTTTTGTATATTTCAATGAATTGTTAACTTTGGGCACTCAAAACCAATAATTATGAACGAGACAGGCTTCTGGTACAGTGTCGGACGTGGATTCTACAAATTCTTCCACGGATTGGAATGGACGTATAACCATCTTACTCCGAACATTATATTTATCATTCTCCTTTTTGTGTGTTTTAGCTGGTGGATGCTCTGGCAGCACCGTTACAACAAAAAAGCAGCCGCAAACGGAACGTATAAATAAGCTTCAGGAAAATTCAGCATAAAAACCACTTCGGCATTCCGGGGTGGTTTTTCTTTTGGGGGGAAAATTGAAATTGGGAAATTAGGAAAATTGGAAATTGGGGCTGGGGTGTCGGGGTTTTTCGGATAAATATTGGGAATTGGGTGGAAACTAAATTTGGGGGCTGCGGGTAAAAAAGTTTTATACACGAGTTGCGACGCGAGCGTTGTGTCGCAACATAAAAATATTTACCCCCGAAATTTCTTCTTTCTATTTTCCCAATTTCTTCTTTTCCCATGCAATTAAATCCTGCCCGATATCTTTCCTGAAATAACAGCCGTCAAATTTCACGGAATCAGCTGCGGCATACGAAAGTTTTATCGCGTCTTCAATTGTATTTCCGAAGGCTGTGAAGGCAATGATCCTTCCGCCGTTGGTGACGATTTTTCCATTCTCTTCTTTTGTGCCGGCGTGAAAAGCGAAAGCGTCTTTTACATTTTCTAATCCTGAAATTTCTTTTCCTTTTTCGTAATCGCCGGGATAACCACCGGCAACCATCATCACCGTAGTGGCAATACGATTGTCGATCTCAAATTTTAACGACGCTAATTTCTGGTCGGCCACGGCGATGAACGTCTCAAGAAGATCTGATTTAATTCTCGGGATCACGACTTCTGTTTCCGGATCGCCCATGCGCACATTGTACTCGATCACTTTCGGCTCTCCATTATCATTCATCAGCCCGATGAAAATAAATCCGGAATACGGAATGCCGTCTTTTTTTAATCCTTCAATTGTCGGGATCACCACGCGCTCTTCTACTTTCTTCAGGTAATCTTCATCCGCAAAAGGCACAGGGGAAACAGCGCCCATTCCACCGGTATTTAAACCTTCATCATTATCACCGATGCGTTTATAATCTTTTGCGGCAGGAAGCATTTTATAAGATTCGCCATCTGTCAATACAAAAACAGAAAGCTCGATGCCTTTTAAAAATTCTTCAATCACCACTTTGCTGCTCGCCACACCGAACTTTGCATCGGCAAGCATGGCTTTTAGTTCTGCTTTTGCTTCTTCAAGCGTATGCGGAATAACAACCCCTTTTCCAGCAGCCAGTCCGTCCGCTTTTAAAACATACGGCGGAGATAATGTTTCAAGAAAGGCATAACCATCTTCCAGCGTTTCTTTGGTGAATGTCTGATACGCCGCTGTCGGAATTTTATGGCGGATCATAAACTGTTTGGAAAAATCTTTGCTGCCTTCGAGCTGCGCACCGATTTTTGAGGGGCCGATCACGGCAACTTTTGCAAGCAATTCATCTGCAAGAAAGAAGTCGCGGATGCCTTTTACCAACGGATCTTCCGGTCCGACAACCACCATTTTAATTTCGTGTGACAAAACAAAATTGCGGATGGCAGGAAAATCGGTGGCAGACATTTGTACGTTGGTACCGCACAAAGCCGTTCCCGCATTTCCGGGCGCGATGAAAAGTTTAGAAAGTTTTTTGCTTTGGGAAAGTTTCCATGCAAAAGCGTGTTCACGGCCGCCGCTGCCAAGTAGTAATACGTTCATGGTGCAAATGTGCAAATTAATAATGTGCAAATTAATAATTGTCTTATCAGAAACAGCGTCTTAAAAGAGAGAATGAGAAAGAATTTTAAAGTGAAGCTCTCCGTTCGATCAGCGTCATCCCTGCTTGCCCATGCGCGGGCTGTACTTCGGCAGGCAGGCGTGTTCCATTTCCTGATAAAGAAGCTTTAAGATATTTCTAAATTATTAATCTGCACATTATTAATTATCAATCTTACTAAGCAACCATTGCAGATCGGCGATATTTCTATTCTCTTCCACTTTTTTTCTTATAGCAACAACTTTACGTTTTATTCCGTCAGCTCTCATTAATTGGGAAGAATAACGAATAAGATTCAGGTAAATCGTCCGCTGGTAATCGGAAATAAGCTTATTACGATTAAGGAATGTGCGGAAAGCAGTTGCATGGTAAAAAAAAGATTCCGTTTCTTCTAATTCAAAATACGTTTTAAGAAGAATTGATTTTGAATCGAGCTGGTAATAGACATCGGAAAATTCTACCTGCTGCAATAATTTTAAGGAGCGGGAATATTCGCCTTTGGTAAAATAGACATTCGCGAGATTATAGAGATACGCGTTTTCCCGTTCGGCAGAAAGCAGGAAACGTTTCTGATCTTCAACAAATGATTTTACCCAGGTGAATTCTTTCTGGCGCAGGCTGATGGTGACAATGTTTTTATAATCCCAATGCGAAAGATGACCTTCTGATAACAACACTTTATTTTCGATGGTGATCTTGTAAATTTCGAAAAGCGTTTTTTGCCAGGTGATATTTCCGAGGTTAATTTTTTTGATGCAATAATTCAGCACATACTGGTACATTTCCCTCAGCTCTTTCAGCGTAAATTTTGAAACATGCGTTTTTAATAAATTGCGCAATTGATGAAAATGTTCTTCATTCTCACTTTCCAGCAACGTCATGAGAATGCGGAAATAAACGAGGATAACCGGAGTGTCTTCGTAAATTTTATTCCGGAGATGCGATAAGATTTCTTCCAGCAAAAAAACATTGTACTCAACAGAAAGCACATTTCTTACATTAAAGATCTCGCAGCACAATTGCAATTTGCGGGCAAGATAAAAGCGATCGAGGTATTCCACTACTTCACCGATATTGCTTTTCTCATCCCGTTTCATTCCCGCAGTTGCTTTGGCAAGATGGATCAGCTCCGATTCATAACAGTGCTGATAATAGGCAATATCACGCACGTTACAGGCTTTTTTATCTTCTTCAAAAGAAAGCCGGTGGCTATTATATGCCTTTACCGCTTTGCGTGCAGCCAGCTCACGGGATAAGATCTGTGCGTAAAGCGATTCATCTTTTTCAAACCCCCGCGTGGCAATAAATTTTTCAAGACGCGCAGCCATATCGCTCGAGAGATAACGGTATTGCTGATCGTTAAATTTTTTTTCGGGAAAACAAATTTTGAAAATTTCCTTTTTGTCAGGCTCTTCCTCGCCGGCGCGCACCAGCGGACAAACCACGTCAAAGATCAAAAGCAGCTTTTTATCCGTTTCTCCCCTCCCCTTTTCCAGCCGCAAACGGAACAAAGGAACTTCAGCCGGTTCCAGCGCCCTTATTAATCCTGATATTTTTCCCGATCTCATTTTATATCATTCCGACAAATAAGAACGAATATAACATTATATTCACTTATTACAATTCGTATATTCGTAAACATTCGTAATTCGTACCCAGTTCCATCTATCCGACAAATTTGTTTTTTTGTATTTTTCCTGACCACTAACACGCTTTATGTTTGTAGCGTGATAAAATATCCAAACACAAGCAACCTAAAACGCACCCAAATGAAAGCGTTCACCTCTACACTACACCTCTCCCTCATCGCGCTTATGCTCGGCGTTACTTCCCTTCACGCACAATGGAATACGTTGACCCATGACGCAACCATTAACCGTGGCATCAATGATATATTCTTCATCAGCAATGTCGGTTACGCCGCTGGTTCGCGGGCTGATGCGCTGCCGTGGGGTTCGCGCGGACTTATTTATAAAACAACTGATGGCGGACAAAACTGGAACGCAATCTCGCTTCCGCTGGTGATCGGAACGGATTCTGTGATGTCATTGAAAAGCATTCATTTCCTTACCCCAAATGATGGTTTTGCAGCTGCTGCCTGTTATTCAACAAACGGCGCGGCAGGAATTTATTATGGCGCGCTTTTAAAAACAACAGACGGCGGCGTTACATGGACCACTAATTTCTCCGCTAAAAATCTGATCACTTATTCGAATGGAAACACCACCCATTTCGATCACATTTTTTTCTCTTCACTTTATAATGGTGTACTATCAGGATCAAAAACGCTTGGTGTAAATACATCGGACGGAATATCGTATGCGACAACAAATGGCGGAACCAGCTGGACATTAGCAACAGTCTGGACCGGCTCGGATACAAGAGCGCATGCTTCCTTTTTCGAATCAAACGGAACGGGCTCTATTGTAGGAGGAAAATATATGTCGCTGACGGGGCCTTATAATGGGCGAATAGCAAGATCAACGAACTATGGATTTTCATGGGCAACAACATTCATTGATAATGCATACGGTTATGTCGACATTCATTTTCCTGTTCCGCAGATCGGTTACGCAATCGGAGATTCCATGTATTACACAATGCCGGGCGATGCAAATGGTAAGCTGGTAAAAACAATTAACGGAGGAGCCTCGTGGACAGCGCAGGCTTACTTCACGAATTTTATGCCTCTGTGTGTTTTCTTTACGGATGCAATGACCGGTTATATCGGTGGACAAACTGCAGCAGGTAATTCCGGTTTGAAAAAAACAATTGATGGTGGTGTAACATGGACAAATGAAGTGTACCCGGATATTGCTACTGCAAGTCTTATTACTTCAATCGCATTCAGCACACCGGTAACAGGCTATGCTTCGAACAGTTATACAAGCAGCAATTCCATCTACGGGAGTTTTTCGCAATCCTGCGGCGTTTATCTCGGGGCTGATACTACATTCTGCCAGGCACAAGGACAATTGTTTGCAACACCTGCAACACCGGGAAATGATTATGTGTTTGACTGGACACCGGGAACAGGATTGAGCGATTCAACATCATCCTCTCCGCTTGTATCTTTTGTACACAATCAACAATTCATAGTGACGATGACGGATACTGTTACAAATTGTACTGCAACGGATACGATAATTGTTTCTGCTTATAATTGGTCTACTGCTACTACATATACTTGCTTTCCTGATTCCGCGCTTCTGGATTTCGGTCCGGGTGCATCTTCTTACCTCTGGCAGTTTTTTACAGATACAAACAATGTCAATTCATTCATCAATGTGAATTCGCAAACCATATGGGCAACAGAGCCCGGCACTTATTCCGGTTATGCGTTGTTCCCGGGATGCGGAGCATTGACTAGCGTGCTCACCGTTGTTGATTCGTGCACTGCAGCTTTTGTTTGCGGTGTTGATGCCGGACCGGATACAATGTTCTGCCAGCAGCAAGGACAATTATCTGCGACACCTGCTTCGCCAGGTAATTACAGCTTCTCGTGGTCACCTGCAACAGGACTTGATAATCCGTTCGTACAGAACCCAAATGTAATTTCAGGAGTACACAATCAGCAATATGTTGTAACGATCTCAGATCCATCAACAAGCTGCATTGCCACCGATACGGTTATCGTAAGCGCGTATTATTTTCATAACGATACGTTGTACAGCTGCAATAATCAACCAGTAACGATCGATATCGGGCCGGGCGGAACAAATTATACCATTCAGTACACCGACACTGCAGGAAATTTCCATTACCAGGTTTTACCAACTCAATATTTCGCAGCCACAGAACCTGTGCAATACTTTGTCATTGCTTATTATGCAAACTGCGGCGCGCTTACCAGCATCTTCACTATGATTGATTCCTGCAATATAGCTGTAGGAAATGTTTGGCCGGGCGATTGTAATTATGATCTGTCGGCAAACATGGCTGACGCGCTTCATATCGGTTTAGCCTATAGCGCAACAGGAGCAACACGTCCGAATGCAAGCAATCTCTGGTACGCGCAGCCAATGGCAGACTGGACGCAGAACTATGCAAACTGCAATTACAAGCACGGTGATGCGGATGGAAACGGAACAATTAATGTGAATGATACACTTCCGATCTCCATCAATTATGGAAATACACATCCGTTCAGATTAGCGCCTGTAATTACGCAGGCTGCCGCTCCCCAACTTTATCTTGTTGCGAATTATGATACCGTCGGATTACAAACGCTCGTCACTGTGGATGTCCGCCTGGGCACAGCAGCTTTCCCGATAGATTCGCTTTACGGAATTTCGTTCAGGCTCACTGCAGATGCAGGATTGATTGACACAACATTAACAGTGATCAATCTTAATTCTACCTGGCTGGGCACAACAGGAACGGATATGTTTACTTTCAAAAAACATTTCAGAAACAACGGAAGTGCAGACTGCGCTCAATCGCGGAACAATCACATCAATACGCTGAACGGAAACGGCACGATCGGAACATTCCTGATCGTAACCACGGACAATCTTTCGGGCATTGCCATCTGTCACATCAATATTTCAGATGTTACAGCAGTAACAGCCTCACAGCAATACTTAACGCTTGCGACAGTGAATGATTCGGTTGTAATTGATCCGTCGATGCCTGCAGGAATTACAGAGGCTGAAACTGCGCCTTCGTTCAGCATCTATCCGAATCCCGCGAACGAGCAGGTGACAGTGCAGACTTATTCAAATGCCACACAAATCGAGATCTGCGACATGACCGGCAGAGTGGTTTCATCTATCATTCCGAATTCCACCACAACAACGATTCAGACTTCACAGCTTGCCACCGGCATTTACCTGCTGAAAGTCAGAAACGGAAATGCGGTGACTACGCAAAAACTTTCCGTAACACGGTAAGTTGTCAGCTTTTCTCCAGGAGTAAAATGCATACGCTGCATAAAAAGAATCCCCGCCGGCAAAGCGGGATTCTTTTTATGCATTTTTTTGCTTGTATCTTTGTATCAGAATCAAACAAGATACACGATGGCAAACAGGGAGATCACTACACTGGAGGAAGTCAGAATGCTTGTAGATGCGTTTTACGGCAAGGTTCAAAAAGATGATTTGCTTTCAGGAATATTTAATGCCGTCATTGAAAACCGCTGGCCAGAGCACCTGGAAAAGATGTACCGGTTCTGGCAAACTGTGTTGCTGGATGAGCATACGTATTACGGAAGTCCGTTCCCGCCACATGCAGGATTACCAATAGGTAAATTGCATTTTGAACGGTGGATTACGCTGTTTTATGAAACTATTGATGAGCATTTCAAAGGGGAAAAGGCGAATGAAGCAAAAACAAGAGCGGCAAAAATGGCGGAAATGTTCCTGTATAAGATCGAATATTACAGGAATAATCCAGCTAAACACCCGTTTTAAAATTCTGTTTTTCACAGACAATTATCCATTTAGCACAGATTATCGACAGTTCGGCACATAGTATCGAATTTCAAATCAGGTCGCGGAAAAACACTGTTTCTTTGTAGAGTAAATAACATTTCGTTTTTATCACCATTGATTTAGCAGCATATCTACAATGCACCGTTAACAATGAGAAAACGAATCTGAATAAAAGAGACTGTTCCTGGGGAGAGACAGTCTCTTTTTTTTGTGGTAAATCCTCGTGATTCGACAATCTTTACTGAGCATTGAATTCATTGGTTGAGTACACCGCGGCGGATTCATTCTGCTGCCCCAAAATAGTTTATCTTATCCATAACGCACAATGTCAAATGTTCAATAAGCAATGAACAAGTAAAAAAACCAATTGAACTTCCTTCAGCATTGAACAAGTAAAAAACTGAACGGAACCCTTGAACACTGAACATTGTTTGTTTGGTCCGCCGCGGCGGATTGATTTATACTCTTCGGAATTCTCTCTTACCAGAATGAGCGCAAGGAACATACAAAATCCGATCTGGAATTTACTTTTACAATCAATCATCCGTACCGGATCAAACCATCTTCAAAACATCACAACCCATCGAATATTCAATCACAGTAGCTTCGATTCCTGTTTCTTTGTAAGCGTAAACCATTTACAACCGTTCTACACCCGCAGTTTAGAAATCCTTTAATTAGGGACATCTACAATGTAATTTAAACAGCGAATTTAACGGATGAAAGAGACTATTCTGGGGAGAAATAGTCTCTTTCGCTTTTTATACCCATCCTGTAATTTATTTTAGATCTGGTGAATATAGATTTTGGATCTGGTTTTGTTTTAAATCTAAAAGTCTGTTCATTTAAAATTCTCCATAGTCAGCTGAGATTTTTTTTCAATCTAACATCAATAAATCAAATCATCTCTTTCAATCTAAAATCACCAGATCTAAAATCCCTACCATTGAAATATCACTGTTTATCTACAATCTATAGAGTTGTTATGGCAATTAATCGAATAGTAAAACGAGGTGCTAAAACATTCTCTTTCTTTGTTACAGTAAACATTATATATACCGTTTTACTAATCGCCGCTTAAGAAACCTACGGGTACTCTACAATGTTTTAAGAGGCGAATAAAACGGAAATAAGAAAGAGACTGTTCTGGGGAGAAACAGTCTCTTTCTTTTTATAAACTTAGAAAGGGAAATTGGGGAAATAGAAATCAGGAAACTCGGGTAAGTGTTTCGTGGAGTTTAATTTTTCCTCTTATCAACGCAACTACTATTTCCACGCTATGACAAGCCTCTTTCTTAACTCTATTCTTCCATTCACTATTTTCCCAATTCCTGTTTTCCAATTCCTGTTTCCCAATTCCTGTTTTCCAATTCCTGCTTTCCATTTTCTATTTTCCCAATTTCCATTTTCAAATTTCCTCACTTCTTTACAATCGATAACCGTTTCCGGGCAAATGATCGAATTAAATAATCAGCTTCGGTTGGTTTGTAGTTTCTTTGTTACAAGAAACTAATGATATATAATTCTGATGCGGTTATAGAAAAATCCGCGGAAACAAGGAGCGAAAAAGTAACCAGATCAGATTAAAGAAAAGAGGAAAAGCCCCGTAAGGCTTTTCCTCTTTTCAATTTATTAACCGTCTCTCACGAATTCCCTCCATTTATACAGTCTGTCCCTTGCCATTTGTCAAAACAGGTATATTTACTTCCGACATTTAAAATCTTAAATAATTATTCCACAATGAAAAATCTCCTCTTCGTTGCAGTCGTACTTATCCTATTCGTATCCTGTGAAAATCCTTCCGCGCCGCCAGAGCTGAAAAAAGAAGATAACAAAGAGCTCGCCTCTTTCCTGGATGCGTATTATGAAGAACGCCTTCAGCTTTTTCCTTTAGACGCAACTGCAACCGGTGACAACAGGTACAACGATAAATTATACGCCGACTTCACCGATTCTTACCGCACGAAGCTAAAAGGGTTTTATGAACGCAATCTTGAAGGCATCTCAAAATTCAACCGCGATTCACTCAGCAGTAACGACAAGGTGAGCTTTGATATTTTTAAACGTGAAATGCAGATGAGCGTGGAAGGACTGACTTTCCATGATAATTATATTCCGTGCCAGCAGTTCTGGGGATTGACACTTACCATGGGACAACTCGGCAACGGTGAAGGAAATCAGCCTTTCAAAACCGTGAAAGATTATGATGACTGGCTCACACGCGCAAAACAATTTCAGGTATGGACCGATAGCGCCATCATTTATTTCCGCAAAGGAATGGCGGCTGATTTTGTACTTCCGAAAGTGCTGGTAGAAAAAATGCTGCCGCAGATGAAAGACATTCAGTCTGCCGATGTAACAAAAAGCATTTTTTACGGCCCGGTCAATAAAATGCCTGCAGACTTTTCGGCAGCGGATAAAGAGCGCCTGACAAAAGCCTATGCAAGCCTTATCAAAGAA
>JALYQL010000184.1 GCA_030855855.1 Bacteroidota bacterium
CACTGACTACTGACTACTGACTACTGACCACTGACTAACTGACCACTGACCACTACACCATGTCCAATCCACTTACCATTTCCACCCGCGCTCCGAAAACTCTTGATAAAGAGAAGACGAAATTAAAAACTGAATTGCTCAAAACCGAGATCGCCGGGCTACAGAAAATCCTTTATGCGCAGGGAAAACACAGTCTGCTTATTATTCTGCAGGGTCTTGATGCTTCCGGGAAAGACGGATTAATAGCTGATGTTTTCAGCGGATTGAATCCGTTAGGCTGTAGTGTGTTTGCATATAAAGCGCCAACTGCGGAAGAGCTGGACCATGATTTTCTGTGGCGCATTCACAAAAACACCCCAGGCCGAGGAATGATCCATATTTATAACCGTTCGCATTATGAGGACCTGCTTTCACCGGTTGTAAATGGTGTATTGCAGGAGGGAGAAATAAAGAGAAGGATCACCGACATTAATAATTTTGAGCACCTGCTGAAAAACCACAGCACTCATGTGATTAAATTCTACCTGCATATTTCTCCGGAAGAACAAAAAGAGCGTCTGACAGAACGTAAGACCAATCCTACAAAATTCTGGAAGCATAACGATGGCGATTGGGCGACGAGCAAAAAATGGAAGGAATATATGGATGCGTACGGTGAGATTTTCAAACATTGCAATTCGCCTGAATGGAATATTATCCCTGCAGATCAAAACTGGTATAAGGAATATCTTGTTGCAACAAAAGTGCTCGAAGAATTACAGGCGCTTAAACTGACCTATCCGACGAAAGTGGAAATTAGTTCGGGGAATGCTCCGAAGAAAAAACGTAAAAAATGATTACCAATTACCGGATTACCAATTACCAATGTGAAATGGTGATGGGTATGGGTATGGGAATGGGAAACGGGAAATTTGGAAATAGGTAATCCGGCATAATCGTTTTTGGGGGAGTCAGCCTCAGATATTTCTGCTTTCAAGGCTGACGTGACTTTTGATAAGTAGATTTTAAAGAGATGCTATCCCGAAGTGCTGAAGAAAAAAGGATCAGCTTACTTTGAATAAAAGCAAACACTCTTCATATCTTGGGAGAAATGTTCCGGCTGGTTCTCCCCTCTTCTGTTCACCTTGTCTTTGAAATCGCCGCGTTCTTTTTCGGATTTCAATATTATTTATTTCTCAAAAAAAGATCAGGCGATGTTATTCCGGAGATGAACCGCCTCTGGATCATTGTTGGTGCAACTGCAGGCGCGTTTGTCGGTTCACACCTTGTCGGAGCATTTGAAAATTCGCAATTGCTTGACTGGCATTCCTGAAAAAGCATTTTTATCGCGTTCAATAATAAATCAATTGTGGGCGGATTTACCGGTGGAATACTTTGCGTGGAGCTGGTGAAAAAAATCCTCGGAGAAAAAAATCGGTCAGGTGATCTTTTTGTTTTTCCGATCTTACTTGCTTTGCTGATCGGGCGGATCGGTTGCCTCCTTACGGCGCTGGATGATCACACTGCCGGTGGTCCCACTTCACTGCCGTGGGGAATTGATTATGGCGATGGCATTTTCAGGCATCCGCTTCCATTGTATGAAATGATTTTCCTTGCGCTGACATTTTTTGTGCTTTGGAAATTAAAAAACAAAAATATTTTTGCGCCCGGATCTTTATTCAAGCTGCTGATGGTTTCCTATTTTATCTTCAGGATAGCTAATGAATCTTATAAAGATGATTATATCTATTCCTGGAAGCTTACCGCCATCCAAACCGTTTGCGACCTGCTACGCGGAATCATCGCCCACATTCGGAAGGCATCGCACATTGGAAGAAGTAGAAAAAATGTTTGACGCTGTTATCCGCAATGAAGGAAATCCGGACATCATACAGATAAGCGGCGGCGAGCCGACTATTCACCCGCAGTTTTTCGAAATCCTTGACATGGCGAAAACCAAGCCGGTCAAACATTTAATGGTGAATACAAACGGGATCAGGATAGCGAATGATGAATCGTTTGTAAAACGGCTGGCGGAATATATGCCTGATTTTGAAATTTATCTTCAGTTCGATTCCTTCAGGCCCGAAGTTTTAAAAAAGCTGCGCGGAAAAGATCTGACGGAAATAAGAAAAAAAGCAATTGAACATCTCAATAAATACAATCTCAGCACAACGCTTGTAGTCACACTTGAAAAAGGGCTGAATATGGATGAGATCGGTGAAGTGATTGATTACGCAGTAAAACAACCCTGTGTGCGGGGCGTAACTTTCCAGCCGACACAGATTGCAGGGCGACTTGAAAATTTCAACCCGGAAACAGACCGCACAACACTTACTGAAGTGCGCAGGGAAATTCTTAAGCAGAGCAACCTGTTCACCGAAAAAGATCTGATCCCTGTGCCGTGTAATCCGGATGCGCTGGTCATGGGCTATGCTTTGAAAGTGGAAGGACAGATTTTTCCGCTTACCCGGTTTATTGATCCTGATCAGCTGCTGGATAACTCGCGCAACACGATTGTTTATGAGCACGATGAAAAGCTGCATGCGCATGTTTTGAATCTTTTCAGCACAGCTCATTCGCCGACCTCAGCAACGGAAGAATTAAAGTCATTGCTCTGCTGTCTGCCGGCAATCAAAGCGCCGAACCTGAGCTACAATAATTTATTCCGCGTCATCATTATGCAATTTATCGACGCATGGAATTTTGATGTGCGCGCGATTAAAAAATCATGTGTGCATATTGTCAAAGACGATGGAAAAATCATTCCGTTCGAAACGATGAATCTTCTTTACAGGAACCAACATAAAAAAAAGCTGGATGAATTACGAAAGCCAATTAACACCAACGCCTGAAAATAACAGGCAAATGTGGAAAGTGGTCATGACGCAGCTCCTGATCTTTGGGAGTTATCAAACGGCTTTAGCTTTAATGTTCCGGGGTGACAATTCATTGTCATTCCCGCTGACCGATATGTTTTTTCTTATTGTTCACTGGATGGTACTGCTCATCGCGATGATCGTTTACTTTTCAAATAAAGAAAGAAAAAAAGCGATTGGCTATCTTATTTCTTTTCTGATCATCGCTATTGTTGGCTTTGGTTCATGCGGAATGCTTGCGTAAACAAGCTGTTATTTTGCCACCCTCATATTCATCAGCAGAATCATCTTACCACGCTTTGCATCCCAGAATTGCACCTGCTCAGGACGAACGCAGATGACAGTAAGACCTGGGTCGTCTTTCCCTTTTTTAAACCAGGTTTTTGCAAGATCATTCCACAGCTCTTCGATCTTTTGTGGCTCTTTTGAAATTTCAGCTCTTCCGTAAACGCTCATATAATTATCGTCAGAAGGATCAGTATAAATCAACTGCACCTGTGAATCTTCCACAATCTCAAAATTTTTATTGCTATCAATGCTGCTGAAAAACCAGAAGCAACCGCCATCATTGACTTTAAGTGTGGACATCGGACGCGTTTCAAACGGGAGAGAATCAACCCCGGTGCAAAACATGCAGCTCCGGATTTTTTCTGCCATTGCTTTCATCTTCTCAATTCCTTCTTCCTCCGTGAGATGAATTATTTCATTCATAAATTCAGTTTGCTTTTTTGTCAGTAATTAAATAAGATTCCTGTTTTCACGGTAAGTTGTAATTATGAAATAAAGAATTTGCCACACCAGTAAGATTCCACCTGTGATTATGGCCGCTTTTGAAACAGAATCATTGAACTCCCTGTTTACCAACCATATTCCTAAACAGGCCCAAACTACGACGAGTGGATAGAGCCAATCTTTATATTTCAGGCTTACGTAAACTCCTGCAGCAATTGCAATCAGGATCAGCATGACAGTCCACGTCCTTTGCTCCTGCTCGCCTCCCGCCCAACCCATATATACCAGCCACGCAGAAAAATTCGCAAGGGTTGCAACAGAGATACATCCGAAAAGAAGACTAAATGGGATGATGATACTTTTTCTGCATTTTTTGGGGGAGGCCGCTTCATTTACTTTTCTAAAAAGGATAATTGCCGTAATGAGCAACGTGATAATAACCAACAGGCTCAAAGAAATTAATTCATAGCTGAAAACAATAAGCCACACGCTACCGAGAATATTCGCCATAATAAATCCGGGAGCAAGCCGGTCGTAAATCGGATTAGCTCTTTGCGATGGAAGCAGCTGATAAAATGCGTAAGCCAGGTAAGACAAATAAATAATTCCCCATATGCTGAAAGTAAATCCGGCCGGCGTGAACATGTTATCATAGTGTCGGGTTATTTCCTCAATTGTCTTTCCGTTTATGAGGAAATAATTGGACAACACATTAACGGCGATATTCAGCAGCACGCTTATTAATACGATCCATCTAAGAGAAGAAGTTTTTTTTACAGCATCCACCAGGCAGGAATAATTTGTTTATTCCAAACACATCTGCAAAAAAGAGGCCAGTAGAATTCAAGGAAATTGATCAGCGCTTATTCAACACGCCACCAACATTCAAAAACACTATCATTCGCATCAATCTTTTCAACAGGTTTTGCAGGTGGCGCTTTTGTCGTTGAAGAAGTCACGATTGTTCCTGTTATTAACTCAGGCGATTTATTCGCACAAAAAAAAAGAAACGACAGAAATGATGAGCAGGAGCTTTTCATGGCGGTGATTTTCAGAAACACAGAAATAATTATCAGGCAAAAAAGACCTTATTTCACAGTTATTATTCGTTAATTTGAAAAGCATTAAACTGCCCGGAATTACAGATTCTGATCCTCCCAGCATATCAGCACATTAGCACATTTCTCTCCCCCTTTATGATAACCAGAATTTTCCCACTCGCTCTTTTTCTCTTTTTTTTTATTCCCGCATTCTCACAGGATCAAAAGCTGCTGGACAGTCTTAGTGTTATAGCAAAGAAAAACCCGCAGGACACTTCTTCCATCAAAGCTTGGCTTAGTCTTTCTGAATTCACTATGAATTCTGATTATAAGCAAAGCATGGACAATGCGCAGAATGGACTGGCGCTTGCGGAAAAGCTGCAGGATGATTACTGGACCGGGCGGTGTTATTTCCAGCTTGGTCTTGTCTGCCTGTCCTACAATTATTCAAAAGAATCAGTCGCAAATTTCGCGAATGCTGTTTCCCGTTTTGAAAAAACAACTTCCAGGTATTGGCTTGCCAAAAGCCTGAATGGTATGGGCAACGGACAGCGATCAATGGGGCGCGTGAAAGAAGCGACCGACAGCTATCTTGCTTCAAAAAAGATCTACGAAGAACTTGGCGATAAAAAAGGAATTGCCGGTACTTATAATAATCTCGGAATTATTTTCATGGCAGAAAACCAGCAGGAAAAAGCGCTGGAGTATTTCAAAATTGCCCGCCACATGAATCTTTTGATCAATAATCAGCCGTGGCTCGCAAAAAATCTGTCCAATATGGGCAATGCTTTTTTTAATCTCAGGATGTACGATTCCGCCGAAGTATATTTTAAAGAAGCTACAAAGGTTCATCTCGCTGTAAACGATATCGATGGCTGGGCCGGCGATCTCATGAACCTGGGAAATGTTTATACATCAAAGAGAGAATATAAAAAAGCGCAGGAACAGTTTAATCTCGCACTCGGTTACCACAGGAAAACCGGGAAAGAATCGAAAATGGCTTTTGACTTTTACAATATCGCCGGACTTTATACTGCAACCGGTGATTACGAAACCGCACACAAATATCTTGATTCAAGCTTCACGATCGGTACAAAATATAATGACCTGGTAATGCTGGTAAAGATTTATGAAGGCTACGCAGCCATGTATGAAGGCAAAGAAGATTACAAAAACGCGTATAAATATTATGGGCTCTATGCGACAAAGAAAGATTCTATCACCAGCTCTGATATGAAAAACCAGATGGACCAGATGGAAGAATCGTTGCGGGAAGAAAAGCTGAAAGAGCAGAATGAATCATTGCGCCAGTCGCAAGTGCTTAAAGATGTTGACCTCAATCGTTCAACGATTATCAATTATGCAGCTATCGGCGGAATTGTTCTTGTCCTGCTTCTGGGTTTTGCGCTGTTCAAGCGTTACCAGCTCAAGAAAAAAGCAAATGTGATGCTGGAAGAGCAAAACCGTGAAATTCAATCGCAGAAAACGATCATCGAACAAAAGAACCTGGATATTTCCGACAGCATCAATTATGCAAAAAGGATCCAGGATACGCTCCTGCCCGATCTGTCTGCTTTACATGCTGCTTTAAACGACTCTTTTATTTTTTTCCGTCCCAAAAATGCGGTGAGCGGCGATTTCTACTGGCTCAACACTTCGGGAAACAAGACGTTTGTGGCCGTTGCCGATTGCACAGGCCATGGTGTTCCCGGCGCTTTTATGAGCATGATCGGCATTGAAAAATTTAACCAGGCCATCCTCGAATCCGGGATCACGACCCCGGCAGAAATCCTTATGATGGTCAACCGCCAGCTGAAAACAGTGCTCAAACAAGATGATCTTACAGGCGGAATGCGCGACGGAATGGATGTGGCGCTGATTTCCATTGATCACGAAAAAATGCTGCTGGAATTTGCCGGAGCCAATCGCCCCATCTGGATCATCCGAGACGGACAATTGATTGAATTGGCGCCAACCAAAGCATCACTTGGCGGACATACACCCGCTTCCCAGGAATTCCTGCGGCATGAGCTTTCATTAAATAAAAACGATTGCATTTATCTTTTCTCCGATGGTTACGCCGATCAGTTTGGAGGCCCGAAAGGAAAAAAGATGATGACAAAAAATTTCAAAAAAGCATTACTATCGTTTTCAAATGGATCAATGGCATCCCGGGAAACAGATATTGCCTTACATTTTGATTCGTGGAAAGGTGCTCTCGAGCAGGTGGATGACGTCTGCGTTATTGGTATGCGTGTTGGATAGACTGTCTGTGCAGATGTGTTAATGTGCAGATGTGCGGATGTGCGGATGAAAATAAAATTTCCTCCTGATCAGACATTTTTTGTTTTTTATTTTTGGGTTAACAAAACGTGTAAAGCCTTACAATAATCATCTGCACATTAGCACATCTGCACATTAACACATTATTTTTTTTCGTACCTTTACACCTCACAACAAACCTCCTGCGTTGTATGCAGGCTTAAAAATTTAGATGATCAATATCACTTTACCAGACGGCGCCGTTCGTCAATACGAATCCGGCACCACCGCGCTCCAGATAGCGCAATCCATCAGCGAAGGCTTAGCACGAAATGTTCTTGGTGCAAAAGTAAACGGCGAGCCATACGATGCAACGCGCCCGATCAATGCTGATTCACGACTTCAGCTTTTAACCTGGAACGATCTTGAAGGAAAAGAGACCATGTGGCATTCTTCCGCCCACTTAATGGCAGAAGCGCTCGAGTCACTTTATCCCGGCGTGAAATTCGGAATAGGTCCACCTATCGAAAACGGATTTTATTACGATATCGATCTCGGTGACAAATCACTTTCTTCCGACGACTTTTCTAAAATTGAAAAGAAGATCATTGAGCTTGCTCAGAAAAAAAGTGTTTTTGAACGCAAAGAAGTTTCAAAAGCAGATGCCATTTCTTATTTCACCGGAAAAGGAGATGAATACAAGCTGGATCTCTTGAAAGATCTGGAAGACGGAAAAATTACTTTTTACACACAAGGCAATTTTACCGATCTCTGCCGCGGACCACATATTCCGAACACTGGTTTTATCAAAGCGGTGAAATTGCTCAATCTCGCCGGCGCATACTGGCGTGGCGATGAATCGAAAAAGCAATTGACACGTATTTACGGCATCACTTTTCCGAAGCAGAAAGAGCTCGACGAATATCTCGTTATGCTCGAAGAAGCGAAAAAACGTGATCACCGCAAATTAGGCCGCGAGCTGGAATTGTTTGCCTTCTCCGAAAAAGTGGGAATGGGCTTGCCATTGTGGTTGCCGAATGGCGCTGCATTGCGAGAACGTCTGCAGAATTTTTTACAGAAAGCGCAGTTAAAAGCAGGTTATCTTCCTGTTATCACTCCTCATATCGGGCACAAACAATTGTATGTGACTTCCGGGCATTATGAGAAATACGGAAAAGATTCTTTTCAGCCGATCAAAACACCGCAGGAAGGTGAAGAGTTTTTTTTGAAGCCAATGAATTGTCCGCATCACTGCGAGATCTATAAAACAAAACCGCGTTCATACAAAGATCTTCCTGTTCGTTTCGCTGAATTCGGAACTGTGTATCGGTACGAACAGCACGGAGAATTGCATGGACTTACACGTGTTCGCGGATTCACACAAGATGACGCGCATTTGTTTTGCCGTCCCGACCAGGTGAAAGAAGAATTCTGTAAAGTGATTGATCTTGTGCTGTATGTTTTTAACGCGCTTGGATTTACAGATTACACTGCACAGATTTCATTACGCGATAAAATTGATCGTTCCAAATACATCGGTACAGATGAAAACTGGAATAAAGCAGAACAATCTATCATTGAAGCTGCGGCTGAAAAAAATCTGAAAACCGTTATTGAATACGGTGAAGCGGCTTTTTACGGACCGAAGCTCGATTTTATGGTGCGTGACGCAATCGGAAGAAAATGGCAATTGGGAACGATCCAGGTGGATTACAATTTACCTGAGCGTTTTGAATTGGAATATACAGGAGCTGATAATCAAAAACATCGCCCTGTAATGATCCATCGTGCGCCATTTGGTTCCATGGAGCGTTTTGTAGCGGTTCTGATCGAACATTGTGCAGGAAAGTTTCCATTGTGGCTTACACCGGAGCAGGTCGGCATATTACCGATCAGTGATAAGTATATCGACTACGCGCTTAAAGTGCAGGAAATGCTCAAAAATTCCGATATTCGTGGCTTCGTGGATGATCGTTCTGAAAAGATCGGAAAGAAAATCCGCGATACTGAATTGAAAAAAGTTCCTTACATGTTGATCCTTGGCGAAAAAGAAGAAGCGGATGGCACAGTATCTGTAAGAAAGCAAGGAGATGCAGAACACGGCGACAAAGGAGCAATGCCGATTTCAGCCTTTGCAGATTTAATTAACATCGAAGTGAAACAGAAATTAGAATCGTTTTAAAAAGGTATTGGGTATTTAGTATTGGGTATTCTGACTACAGTCAAGAAAATATTCAAATCAAGATACTCACTACTCAACACCAAATACTCAATACAAATCATTAAATCACCAGATCATCAAATCAATAAGTCAACAGAAGTTTAACTTAAAAACCGGAGGTCAACATCGCAGCTCCTTTTAACCCAAACAATCGTCCACGCCCGTCAGCACCATCGGGCTCACGCCCGCCATTTCAGCGTGGATCAAGAATGCCAAGAAGAGAAGATCTTCACCGTATCAATGAAAAGATCCGCGACGTAGCAAATGTGCGTGTCGTAGGTGAAGGTATCGAGCAAGGATTGTTTTCTATTGAGAAAGCCCTTGAGATCGCAAAAGATGCAGGACTTGATCTTGTAGAAATTGTACCGAATGCAGATCCGCCGGTTTGCCGCGTGGTTGAGTACAAAAAATTCCTTTACGAGCAAAAGAAGAAACAAAAAGAAATGAAATCCAAAGCGACGAAAGTTGTCGTGAAAGAAATTCGTTTCGGTCCGCATACCGATGACCATGATTTTAATTTCAAGAAAAATCACGCCATCAAATTCCTTGAAGCCGGTGCAAAAGTGAAAGCATACGTAATGTTTCGCGGCCGTACCATCGTTTTCAAACAGCAGGGAGAGATTCTTCTGTTGAAATTCGCGCAGGAAGTAGAAGAAGTCGGAAAAGTAGAGCAATTGCCTCTCTTAGAAGGAAAGCGTATGTTTATGCTGCTTGCTCCTAAGAAGAAGAAGTAATTCAACGATTCGAAATTCGAAAATTTAAAATTGGGTATTCGGGGTTAAACCGGGATACCCAATTTTTTGTTGGGAAAAGGAAATTGAGAAAATAGGAAATTGGGTATTCGGGATAAAACCGGGCACCAATTTTTGTTGGGGAAAGGAAATCAGGAAATTGAGAAATGGGGCTAAACCCGGGTACCGTTTTTTTCAAAACAGGAGAAGAGAAAACAAATAGCCCCGAACTTCAGGTCGGGGCTATGGGATAACGTATAACCGGCTTTAGCCCAATTTCTGCCCTGATTATGCATGTAAATTATTTATACCACCCAAAAGCTTCTCTTTTCTCCTCCTTAATTTCTTATTTCCATATTTTCCTATTTTCTCTTTTCCCAATTTTCCAAATTTCCAAATTTCCAATTTTCCAATTTTCCAATTTCCTATCTTCGCATTCCATATAAATTCCCCATGATCAAAAAACTACTCCTTCCACTCTCTTTGCTACTGGTCTTTACTAACGCAAAAGCACAATTTTCAGGCAACGCACTCGATTTCGACGGGGCCAATGACATGGTTGTTGTATCAACTGTTCCAGCGCTTTTCAATAGCCCTGCTACTAATGATATAACCATCGAAGCCTGGGTGAATCCGCGAGGATCCCTCTTTGCGCGTATACTGTTTGCACAGCCAAGCACAACCAACTTTGTTTCTCTCGGAACAAGCACCGGAAATGTAATTTATTTTTATGTCATCAGGAACGGCACTACTTATAGCGTGGCGACAGCTGCCGGCATACCACAGAATCAATGGACACACGTAGCTGCGCGCTGGACAGCTGCGACAAATACTACTGAAGTATTTTTCAACGGCGTTTTGCAGGCTACATCGGCAGGTGGTGGCTCTTCCACCGGTACAAGCGGATTGATGACATTAGGAACACGTCCGGGTGGCGGAACCCAGTATTTTAATGGCGCATTAGATGAAGTACGTGTGTGGAATGAAGCGCGCACAGTATGCGAGATCCGGGATAATATGAACCACAGCATCACCGGCACACAAACTAATCTTGTTGTAAATTATGATTTCAACCAGGGCACCGGCGGAGGAAATAATACCGGGATCACCAACCTACCTGATATTTCCGGAAATTCATTCAACGGCACACTGACAAATTTCGGGCTTACTGCCGCAACTTCTAACTGGATCATCTCCGGCGCTACTGTCACTACTTCAGGAAATCCGGTTAACGGCGTTTCTGTTTCGCAATCTGTCAGCATTTGTTCCGGAGGCAGCTACACTTTCCCTGACGGAAGTACACAAACCAATATCACTGCTACGCTGAGCCAACTCAGCACCCTGCAAACGGTGGGTGGCTGCGACAGCCTGATCACAACAACGGTTGCAATAAACCCGACTTATTCTGTAAATGAATCAGCCATGGTTTGCTCCGGCGGAAGCTACACATTTCCCGATGCAAGCACACAAAGCAATATTACTGCACAAGTGATGTATACAAGCTCCTTGCAGACAATCGCAGGTTGCGACAGCCTTATCACCACAACAGTGAATGTAAACCCGGTTTATTCGATCAATGAATCTGCAGCAATTTGCTCCGGTGGCAGCTACACATTCCCCGATGCAAGCACACAGAGCAACATTACTGCACAAGTGATATATACGAGTTCTCTGCAGACAATTGCAGGTTGCGATAGTCTTATCATCACAACTGTGAATGTAAACCCGGTTTATTCAATCAATGAATCTGCAGCAATTTGCTCCGGTGGCAGCTACACATTCCCCGATGCAAGTACGCAGAGTAACATTACTGCACAAGTGATCTATACAAGTTCTTTGCAGACAATCGCAGGTTGCGACAGCCTTATCATCACGATGGTAAATGTGAATCCGGTTTATTCAATGAATATTCCTGTAACAGTTTGCCCTGGCAGCAGCTATACATTCCCTGATAACTCCATTGTCACAAATATTACCAGCGCGTTTGTGCAGACCAGCACACTTTTAACAACGGCAGGCTGCGACAGCACGATCACTACCGCTGTTTCAGTAACGCTGGTAAACGCGAATGTTACACAAGCTGGCAATACACTTACAGCAGCTGATTCAAATGCTGTTTATCAATGGATGAATTGTGCTAACGGCATTGTGGTTGCGGGTGAAACTTCACAAAACTTTACTCCTGCTATCGGCGGCATGTATGCATTGATAATTACAGAAAACGGTTGCACCGATACAAGCGCGTGTTTCCCGATCTCAGTAAGCATCAATGAATGGAACAATACTCTTCCAAACGTTTCGGTTTATCCGAATCCGGCACACGATTTTGTATCTGTGACGCTCGACAAAAATACCGGAGGAACAATCGAGCTGATCGAGCTTTCAGGAGCAATTGTCCGCACAATGGCCTTCATCGGAACAAGCTGTGCAGTCGATATGAGCGGACTTGCAGATGGCTTATATTTTATCAGCATCGTTACACCGGAAGGTAAAGTGACGAAGCAGGTGATAAAAAATTAAGCAGGGAAAGAAATTGGGAAATTTGAAATTGGGGATCTGGAAACAGAGTCCCCTTTTTCTTTGGTAAAAAGCAGGAAAAAGGAGATTTGGAATAGTATGCCAGACCAATCGAAATCTTAAAAAACGATAGAATTGATGATGTTTTTCTGTTTTTTATTTATTTATTGGATTTTGTTGAGAAGGCACCAGGTTCGAAAAATGTAGACGGATCAATCATAGGTAAGGAGAACTTATCCAAGAAAGTTCCTTTAAATTTTTCAGCTATTATTCCTCTCATTGTCGAATAAGAAGTTCCAGTAATAATAATCAGGAAATTTCCCATTCTTTCATCCAAAATTTCCAAACTATTATTATCCATCGCCACATGATTTTTTAAATCAATCACTTCAAAAATGAAGGAGGTTTTAATATTGGCAAAAAGTTCCCTGTCTACATCTGACCCAACAATTTTTCTTTTAGATACTTCTATTACGAAATTAATCACAACGATATTATTTTCAATCGAAAACGCTAACTCTGGAAAGCTATGAAATGCTATTAGTTCCGCCTCTTCAAAAGTGGGTTCAACTTTAAGAGTTTTAAAACCAAACTCAACGGTTTTAAAACTGATAAGTTTATAAGTAATATTTAATGCTTCTTTTTCGTTCATCAGATTAAACCGCTACATTTCTCACCTTGGTAATGCGATACTTTGCTTGAATCAATACTTATAGAATTCATTTGAATAACCTTTCCTTCAAAGTTATTCTCCATTTTATATATGTAATCTTGCAAATTAATAAATTTAATCTCCGGTGCTTTCCCAATCGCCAACGCTAATTCTATAAGTTTATATACACTATGATTAAAATTCCCATGAAGTACTTGAGAAACATAACTTTTGGTAAATCCTAATTCTTTTGCCAATTCAGTTTGATTAATTTTTTTGGTCTTCATGTAGGCCTTTAATGCATGATAAATTTCGTTTTGGACATTTTCCATCCAATAATCAGGCATTTTAACCAACTCTTCTTTCGCAAACATCTGCTTTATTTATTTAGTTTTTGTTTGAAATATTCTAGTTTAATTGTTCGCAATCGTTTTATATCCTCATCCTGAGAATCTTTAGTTCCCCCATTACAATTATTTGGCCTGTTCCCTCATCCTTAAACAAGTAGACTCTAAGATTTTTTGTTTTGATTTCATACTCTTTATACGGATCGTTTGACTTTCTACCAGTGAGTTCTTTGAATTTTTGAGGCCCTAAATGGTCATATTTTAAATCTACTATATATTTTAGTCTGGCTTGAATTTGCGCCAATTGTTTTTTCATAATAGAATTCCGTTCGTTTTCAGCCCAAAATTCATCAAACTCACAATCACCGTTCTTTAATAGTTTAAAGCAACTTTGTTTACCCTTTAGTTCAATTATTAATTCAATTGTAAAACTACTCATTGGTTTAGATATAACTACACCTCTTCCGTTTTTTTTGTCAAAAACCGTCTTTTTTAAACTACTAAAATTGGTTTATCAATTTAATATTAACATAAATGTTGAAATTCTATTTTATTTGGGTTTTAAAGAAACGGCTCTTAAAAGGATAAGAAAAATCAGTAGTGCTCTTTTTTTAAACCTTTTTACTACATTTGCACCCCCTAAGGAATGTTCCCGAGGGACAAAACAAGAAGAGTTTTATGCCAAAGATGAAAACCAACTCCAGCGCGAAGAAGAGATTCAAGATCACTGGGTCGGGTAAAATCAAGCGTAAACATGCTTACAAGCGTCACATTCTTACAAAAAAAGGAACCACACAGAAGCGCCGTCTCACCAAGAGCGGACTTGTATCCAAACAGGATACAAACAACGTGAAGGCTCTCCTTTGCATGTAGGATTACCGCTAAAAAGCAGTTACCTGGTTTATTCGAAAAACTAAATGTTAAACCCGGCTCTCAAGCATTAAAGTTTCCTTCAATGGAACGCTGACAGCCAAAACGAAACAAAGAAATGCCAAGAAGTGTCAATCACGTAGCTTCCCGCGCTAAGCGCAAGAAGGTCCTTAAAATGACCAAGGGATATTGGGGAGCCCGCAAAAATGTATGGACAGTAGCAAAAAACACCCTTGAAAAAGGTTTGGTATATGCTTACCGTGACCGTAAACAAAAGAAACGCAATTTCCGCTCACTCTGGATCCAGCGTATCAACGCAGGTGTCCGCGAGCACGGATTATCTTACTCACAGTTCATCGATATGGCGAATAAAAAAGGTGTTACGCTTAACCGCAAAACACTTGCTGATTTAGCGATGAATCACCCTGAAGCTTTCACAGCTATCGTGAATTCTGTGAAATAGGCTTTAAGCAAAAAAATACAAATCCCCGGACATTTCTGTTCGGGGATTTTTTGTTTTACAGTGCGATCAATTGGCGGTCAATTTGCATAAACAATCTTTCCCTGTTTGTTCGAGGGAAGAAACTCTTTTCTGATCAGGCAAAATTTCCCTGTTTGTTCGGGTCGCGGCTAAGCCGGGAAGAACACACAGGGATTTTTTTTGCACCTTCGTTAACATGAATCGTTTATTCTGCACCGCAGCCACGTTTGCCTTTTTACTCTTTTCATCGTGTAATACTGATGAAGACCCGAAAAACGTAAATACAAACGATAGCCTTCCTGGTTCTTCAATCACACCTGTCACTGTGACCACCGCGTTAGAAGTTTTGCCGGCTCCGCTCCCACCCGGTTACGCGCTGGATACTTTATCATTTTCAGATCCTGCAAAACACTTTACTGCATTTTTCCATTTCCCGGTTTCTTCCGACGGGCAATTGAATGAATTGATCAAAACGGTGTTAATGCAGCATACCAAAGGGTATGAAGATTATCATCCCCGCGAATTTGAAACCGCAGAATCAGAAGTATGGATTTCTTCCTTTTCGCTTACCGGTAAATTCATCAGCATGTGTTTTACTGATCAGTCTTTTTCAACCGGCAGCGCGCACTTCAATCATGGCTATAGCACGCTAACGTATGATACGCTGAAGCATAAGCAGATTTTCCTGACTGACATTTTTAACCTTCGCTCCGAAGAAGAAAAACAGGCATTCTGCGACAGCGTTCCGGCAACAGATGTGATCACCCAGGAGCTGCTGATGCCCGGCGATCTTCATAAAAACACTGATTTTATGATCGATAAAGGAAATCTCATTCTTTATTTCGATGATTATGAAAAAGGACCGTCGATGATTGCAAAGGTTGTAGCGCTGGATGATGTGAATAGCTTTCTCAGGAAAGAATATAAAATGTTACAGCCATAAATTTTAGTATAATCGTCGATACAATTTAATGTCTGCATTCTGCCAGTGGTAATCCGGTCATTGGTAATTGGTAATTTTGTTTTATGTCAGAAACTAATTTCCCTCTCGAATTAAAGTTGCGTATTGACTGGAGCGAGCTTGATCTTTTCGGTCATGTCAATAATGTGATGTTCATGAAATATGTGCAGGCCGCGCGTGTAAATTACTGGGAACAATCGGAGATCTATTCGGAATTACAACGGAATAAGATCGGGCCGATGCTGGCTTCTGCTTCTTTCCAGTTCAAAAAACAATCGATGTACCCGGGAAATGTAACGATCCGCTCGGGAATGGAATTTATCAGGAATACAAGTTTTTCCATTCATCACAAATTGTATGACGACCACGGCGATATAGTAGCCGAAGCGCAGGATGTGATCGTGATGTTTGACTTCAACAAGAATGAAAAAACCACCGTTCCGCAGGTTATGCGTGAGGCGGCAAGCATAATTGAAGGGCGCAGCTTGTAAGGAAAAATCAATCTGCACCTCTGCGCATTTATACCAACAAAAAAGGCTCTCCATTTCTGAAGAGCTTTTCGCTTTTACAAGCTGTGCTTTATTTATTAATAATTATTTTCTTCTCAGAAATATGCTCTCCCGTTTTTACGCGGACAAAATAAACTCCATTCGCAAATGCGCTGAGATCCATCTGCATTTCAACTCCATTTGAGTTCATTTCGTCATATACGAGCTGACCTGTTGCACTGTAAATCATAATTTCCGATTCCGGGTTTGTTTTATCTGAAGCAATCCGGAGCGTTACAGCACCAGCCGATGGATTTGGATAAAGAAAAGTATTTGATTCAAGCGGTTCGGCATTTTGAACACAAAATTGAGCAGAACCTAAGGCCTGTAAAAATAAATTTTTCGTGATTTGTTGGCGAAAAGATTGCGAAACCGACCAACAGTTTTTGTGAGAAAATAAATAAGGCAGCCCTGAATAGCTCAGAACTGCCTTATCGTTGATCAATTATTACTTATTTATGATAATTTTCTTCCCTGCTCACTTATCTATTAATAATGATCTTCTTCTCCGCTGTTACATTACCCGTTATTACCCTGACAAAATAGATCCCGTCATTCAATAAACCAAGATCAATCTTCACATCACTGCTATTGGATTTCGTTTCGTCTACCACCAACTGCCCGGTCGCATCGTAAATCAGTATCTGCGATGTTGGGTTCATTTCATCGGAAGGAATCTGAATGGTAAATTCCCCGGAAGAAGGATTGGGATAAACAGTAATATCCGCATTGGTTAATGGTTGGTCCGGATTTGCTTCACGACATGCGATTGTAGTACATGTGACTATATAAGAAGTGTTGGAACAAAACGATAATAAACTAGTCACGATCACAGAATAATCTCCCGAGGTTGTGACATTATAGGAATTGGAGTTCGCACCGGAAATTGCAACTCCATTTTTCAGCCATTGATATGCTAAAAACATATTCGATGGAACAGATAATGTTACTCCCACTCCATAACAGAACTTGGTTGAACCACTTGCGGTCGGCTCATATTTTGTGGGCAGTGCATAAACAGTTACCGCTAAGGTTCCGGGAGCAGATGTGCATCCATTTTGAGTCAGCGTGAGAGAATAAGTACCACTATTTGCAGTGGTGGTCGGACTCACAATCGCATTCTGCCAATTAGAAGTAAATCCATTTGGTCCTGTCCAGCCATAGGTCACAGGAACAACTGCCGCAGTATTAAAATAAATCGGAGATCCTGTGCAAACGGGTGCATTGCTGGTAATGGTTGGTGCAGGAAGTGTGGTCTTCACGGTAATATTAGAGCTATAGGGCTGTCCTAGAAAAGTATAAACACCGAACGGGCTTACCATTTTCAATCGGATTTTATAAGTATTTCCAGCAGGAGTGCCGATTGGAATGGCTCCGGTAAAGTTCCCTGTTGAAGTTGATGTAGTCGTATATCCGATTTGAATCGGATTTGCAAAACTTCCATTAAGATCTGACAGTTCAGCGTATAAGCTGTAATAACTGAATTGCAGATGTAGAATAGAATAATTGATCGTAAATGGATAAGTAGTACAAATTGATGTTGGTGCGACATTAGTGATATTTACTTCATTATCTGTGAGAAAACCAATGAATCCGTTTGTTCCATATCCACCGGCAACATTAGGACTGGTTGGTTGGTAAGTACCATAAGTTCCCAAAAGAAAGTCGTTTGGATCGTTGGAATTCTGAGTGTCAGAATAACCCGCTATGATTAAGCTTCCCGTATTATCACAAGCAATACCTGTAACCCTTTCACTATAATAAATATCAGAAGGATCAGCATATTTGCTTCCATAATATGTCGAATGCGATAATGTTCCATTACCGGCAAACTTTGCAACAAAACCATCTACGCGATCATTTGGGTAAAAACTAAAATTAGATTTAAGTGCATCTGGAGAACAGAAACCAGGAGGGTTACTATTTGTTTCTCCACCAATAAAGATTTCACCTCCCGCATTTGCAGCAATACATATTGCAAAATCAATCCCATCAGAACCATAATAGGTTGACCATAATTTTACACCTGTCCAGAAATATTTTGCGATAAAAGCATCGCATCCTCCAACTAATGAGGATTGATATGCACCTGCAGATGCAATTCCATTAGTACTCTGCGAATATCCTGTAAAGCAAATATTGCCCGATGCATCTTCAACCAGATCCACAGCTTCATCATACCCACTCCCTCCTAAATATGTTGCAAAAAACAGCGCATTGCCTCCCGATTGCAATTCACCCAAAAATGCATCAAATTGTCCGCCATATACGGCTTGACTTGCATTAAGCAATGTTGTGTTGGCCTGCGCTAATCCGGCAAATGCAATATGCCCTCCATTCACAAATCGTACTGCATTCAGATTCGTTCCAACATAGTAGGTGCCCCAGGTGCGACTTCCGGTCGCAGTAAATTTTGCAACAAAACCTTCTAAATCATATGAGCTACTCCAAATTGTATACGTAGGCTGGAATGAATTTGCTGTTCCTATTCCTGTTTGTGAATTTGAGTTTCCACAAACTGCTACATTATTGGAGACATCCATTGAAACCCCTGTAATAATATCGGTTCCGGTTGCAAGGTAATAAGCTGGTCCGCCATAATAGGTTCCCCAATTCCTAACTCCGGTTGTATAGAACTTCACTAAAAAACCATCACAAACCCCTGTTGCACTTATGGTAGTCTGATGAACTCCTCCGGTGCTAATTCCCGTAGAGGAGGTAGTAGAACCACCCACCACAACACCAGAAGCATTAGCATCAATACAATTGGCAATATCATTCCCGGTTCCACCATAATAAGTCGACCATATTATTCCTCCGTTCGTATTAAATCTCGAGATGAATGCATCCACATTATTTCCATGATTTGTTGCAGACGAGGCCCCTACAGTTGCAATGTAAGTAGCGCTTGTAGTTGAACCTGTAATGTAAATCCCCGCATTCGCATAAATAGCATTCGGGTAATAAGACATTGCTTTTATTGTGTCCTCTCCAGGTCCTCCGAAATAAGTTCCCCATAAACGCACAAAGGGATCAATCACCAATGTTTGTGTTTTATCATAATCGGAATTAGAAAAGGAAATGACATCACCTTTTTTGATAAAATTCGTTTTTACTTCCTGCTGATTTTCTTTTATGAAAGAAACCGGAAGTGCATCATGAATTTCTCCTAATGAATTGGAAGCTGTTATCCCTTTTTCAGGATCCAGTTCCAATTTATCAATGGAATTATAATGCATTTGAATGAGCGAAGCATCCGCATTCGGGTGTACAATGAATTGATATTTAATTCCTTTTTCTCCGATAAAATATTCAAGATCAATTCCCGGGTACAGATTGTGGTAAACGATACTGCTGTAAGTGGCCACATTCGTTATCCCATCCGGGCATTGTGGTAAATAGAAGTTCGTTACACTTTCCTGTTTTTCTTCGCCCGTAATGGTGGTATTCTTGTCAGCATGTAAAAACTCAAGATCTGTGCGGTAGAAATCCTGCGAATTCTTTTCCTTATTTAGTTTGGAAAAAACATAACTCACACCATCTGCTTTGAAATACAACCGAACTCCATTCACATTTGCTGTAAATTTAATTTCAGGATGAGATTGGTTATCCATATCGACAATCTGTCCCTTGTTTTCAGTAAAGGCCGAAGGTGATTTCAGGGCCGATTTGTCCAGTGGGGAAGTCGTCTTCTGTGCAAAGGCAAAAGCAGATATTCCGCTAATAATCACTATTGAAAGTAATTTCTTAATCATGGTAAATGAATTTTAGATTATAATGGCAGGCCCTCCGTGACTGCGGAGAACTTATTGAACACCACAAATCTGGTGAGAACAAGGGGGGAAGAAAAAGAATTTTTTCGGGGTTTGTTGGCCAAAAACAGTCCATTTAAAACAAAAAAACATAAATAACTTAATCGCAGCCTTACAAGGAAGAGAAGGAAGCATTCACCTCGTCTGTTTTGCTGACCAGCCAAACGTGCTCTGCAATGTTTTTTTCGACCAATAATTCGTTGCGGAGCTCTTGTATCTTTTTTACATCACGGTTTTGCCTGGCGCGGTAAAGCGCTTTATAAAAACGGATGAAACCAGAATACGTCTCTTTCGATTTATTGGTAAGAAATTCAGCACTCTTCAGCACATGAACATAAGAATCGATAAGGGAAGCAATCAATTCTGTTTCCTTCATCTCAAAATAAATTTTCAGCAACAGGTTCTTTATTGCAATCTGCCGGAAGGGGCTTTCATATTTCGCATCTCTCAGAAAGCGCAATGCTGATTTATATTCTTTGCGGTAAAAAGCAAGACTTGCGCTTGCAAAGCTGGTCGTGCTTAACCTAACATCTTCGGACAGCCACGAACTGTATTCACTTATAAAATCGTCCAACCCATCAACATCATCGCCTTTAATTCCCATCAGCACAATATTTGCAAACTGAACATGCGACATTTTCTTATCGGGATGAAATAGCTGCTTTTCTAATGTGATTTTAGTGAGCTTAATAAGCTCGGCTAAGAAAGTATAATCACCGTTGCGATATTGCTGAAGGGAAAAATTGGTCAGCATCGTAATAAGATTTCTCTGATCTTCTTCAGCAATTGTTCCAGGCGTTGCAGCAAGCAACTTATCCCTGAGCGTATAATAATACCGGGCGTCGCGGGTCGTCAATAGCCGCACACAGTCAGAATACAGTAAAATAATTTCCGGCTGTTCGCCCATATCCTGTTGAAGCGCATCAAGCGTGTCGGCGAGCGTTTTGAAGGGGAAACTTTTATTGTAGCTGTTCTTCTGTTCGAGCAGGGAGCAATACATCTTGAGTGAATATTCCAGGTAATATTTTGAAAGCGCTTTCATAACATCAGCATAATTAAAGCTGCGGATCAGCTCATCCTGGCGGCCACTGAGCGTACGCTGGAAATAAAACATCTCCGCTTCTTCCAACCGGAATGATTGCAAAAGTGAAATGGAATTTATCAAATCACCGTCCAGCTTTCTTTTTAATTCTTTCCTGCGCATTTCAAAAATAGAATCAAGCCCTCGTTTATTCAATTCTGCTAACAGACAATTCTGTTTTTCAATGGGATTTTCTTCGTAGCTGATGTAAACAAGAAAATTTTCCGCAATAGAAAGCAGCTCCGAGCTCAGGTAACGTATGCGTCCGTCATTATATTCTTCACCCGGAAAAAGTGCTTTGAAAACGTTTTTCTTTTCCAGCTTCGGGTGAATATATTCCGGATGATGTTTACCAATGTGATCCAGCAGCAAAACAACATTTTCATTCGTATTCACAAAAGCCGACCCTGCAAACTGTTGCAACTTACGAAGCTCCGGTACATTAAGGGATTTTAAGAGAGAGACGAGCTTCGTATTCTTCATAGGAGGATTAACTTCCGTGGAAGCACACGAATTTAACCTTTAAACCCATAAAAAGCCATAACTTCAAAAGAGCAGGATGTGATTGTGATATTAAATCTCAACAAGAATGAAAAAACCGCCGTTCCGCAGGTTATGCGTGAGGCCACGAATGAAATTGAGGGAAGGATATTGTAGAGAAGATTTTCCCGACGTTTTTTTATCTTCCAATCATTTCCCGAAGCCAAAAGCATACGACAGATTGAAATTTAAATAACGGCTCCGAAAAACGGTATTCTCTATTTTGAAGCTCGGCTTATATGGTGACGGATCGCCCGCCGCGTCATTATAAAAAGCCTGGCCGTTATATTTTCCACTTGTCAATTCAAAATGCATCTCTGCCCCTATCCCGATTCTTCCAATGGTATATTTCACGCCCGGAGCAAATGTTGCACCCACGCCGGAATAGGAATAGGTTGTGTAATCGATGAATAGATTATTGGAAACAGAATTCCCCTGCGAAACAAAGTGCACTTCGCCCGAAGTTTTTTTAATCGCAAGTCCTGACCTGATAAGAAATTTAATGCTCCCACTGCCGACTCCTGCAGTGAAATACGGAGCCAAAGCAGCTTCATATTGCAGAATGGGTTTGATTGCCTCAGAAGCTATAGCGGGGCCATTGGATCGCAGGTCGTAAAAGAAAATGTCAAAAATGAAAGGATAAAGCTGCACACCAAAAGCGTGCTGTCTTCCGCTTTTTTTAAGAAAGGTCAGGTTATAACACAGCCCTGCATTAAATCCATTCCGGGCATGCGCTCCTGTACGACTGGCAAATGAAGAATAATAAACAGGCGCACCAATCCCGTTTACCTCATAAAAATCAACTTCGTCCGACCATTTTCCTATAGGCTGACTATATCCCGCAAACGCTTCCCACGGGGTGCTGTTCCCATGCTTTTCATTCTGACAAAAAACAGGCGCTGTTACTCCCAGCAAAATAATAAAAAATAAATTTCTCATATTACGTCACTAAATTGGATTGTAGATATAATACGTATAAATCAAAATTTAGTTTTAGTAAACGCAAAAAAACGCCAGAATATTTGAATTAAATGCAAAAGAAAAAAGCTCCCGTTTCAAGGAGCTTTTTCATTGGTAATTGGTAATCTGGTAATTGGTAATTATTTTTTCGCCACCATCTCCATCACTTCATTAGAAACGCCTGTCATGGAATAACCACCATCATGATACAGATTCTGCATCGTCACCATTTTGCTGTAATCCGAGAACATCAGGATGCAATAATTAGCGCAGTCTTCTGCCGTTGCATTTCCCAATGGAGAAAGCTGCTGTGCATATTCAAAGAAATCTTCGAAACCTTTGATGCCGCCACCCGCTGTGGTTTTTGTGGGTGATTGTGAAATGGTATTCACGCGCACTTTTTTCGCTTTGCCGTAGTGGTAACCGAAGCTGCGACCAACAGACTCCAACATTGCTTTTGCATCAGCCATGTCGCTGTAGAAAGAGAATGTACGTTGCGCGGCGATGTACGATAAGCCGACAACAGATCCCCATTCGCTGATCGCATCCAGCTGGAAAGCGGCGCTCATCATTTTGTGAAACGACATCGCGCTTACGTCAACCGACTTCATGTAGAAATCATAGTTCAGTCCGGTGTACGGAATGTTCTTGCGAATATTCGGCGACATGCCAATGGAATGCAGCACAAAATCAATTTTCCCGCCAAGAATTTCCTGGGATTGGGTGAAAAGATTTTTCAATTCATCCATGTTAGTAGCGTCGGCCGGAATGATCTTCGAGCCTGTTGCTTCAGCGAGCTTGTTGATCTCACCCATGCGCATCGCAATCGGAGCGTTGGTCAGTGTAAATGTTGCTCCTTCTGCATGCGCTTTTTCAGCAACTTTCCATGCAATAGAATTTGAATCAAGCGCACCGGAGATGATGCCGCGTTTTCCTTTGAGAAGATTGTATGACATAAAAGAGGATTTACGATTTATGATGTGCGATGTACGATTTAAAAACGTCAGGGCAAAGATAAGAGAATCGGGGAATAATTTTGGAAGTGGTACTTTTAGATTTGGCATTACCTTTCAATCTAAAATCAGCTGATCTAAAATCCCCGCAATCAAAACCTGGTACTATGCGTTTTCACTTTCTATTGTTCATTGGGATTTCAATTCAAATCAATTGTTCAGCACAACTCTGTACAGCTCCTGTTAATGACAAGCCAACTATTACTTCAATCAGCATTAGTAAAAAAGAAAAAGGTTTATTTTCTTCTTCTAAAAATAATGCCATTGGAGTTTTTGACAGAGATTCGATCATGTCTGAAATGCCGGAATATAAAAAGGGAATGGCTGCTTTAGATACCGCCCGGGCAGAGCTTGATTCTATAACAGCTGCAATGAATGAAAAGATTGAAGCACGCCAGGCAGTGTTTAAAAAAGATTCCGCATATCTTACCCCGATAGCAAAAGCCTTTGAGCTATCGCAGATTGAAAAGTTAAAATCTGATGTTGACGATTATATAGAAATTACTCACGAACATTTTGAGCTGATTAAAGCAGATTATATATGGCGTTGCAATGACAAGATCGTAAATGCCGCAACAACCGTGTTATTTCAAAATAAGATGAGTATCGTGATGGATAAAAAAGCATACGCTGATTATAGCGCGACGCATTCAAGCAGTAATGCAAGAAATATTTCAAATGATATCAGGTTACTTCTCGGCATTTGAATAATTAATTAACGAGACCTTAGTGCCTTTGTTTTTGTGGCAATTTAAATCATTCCGGTGAAATTTCTATTGCAACAAATGGTTGCCACCAAGGCACGAAGGCACAAAGAAAAAAGCTACTTCACCATTACATTCGACAAGTTCACCATAAACAAATCAAACTGCTCCACATGCGGGATATGTCCTGCATCAGGCATTTCTACCAGCATGCAATTTGAAATTTTACTTGCGGTCAGCTTTCCCAGCGCCGAATAATTTCCCATCTCTGCAGCTTTTTCCTTGCTCACTTTATCTTTCCCGATTGCCGTACGGTCTTTCTGTCCTATGATCAAAACCGTTGGAACCTGCAGCTTTGCAAATTCGTAACAAACAGGCTGCGTGAAGATCATGTCGGAAGTAAGCGCCATATTCCAGGCTTGCTCTTTATATTCAGCTGTTGCAATAGACTGATCAAATTCAGCAAGAAGAAAATCGTAATCATTTTTCCATTCATTGTGGAAATAATTCTCCACCATATATTTCTTCACTGACTCGTGTGTTTTGCCGAGCTCCTTTTTATATTCTTGATCAATCGTGGTGTAAGGAACCAACAGCTTCCAGTCTTCCAACCCGATCGGATTTTCGAGAATCAATTGTTCCGTTCTTTCCGGAAAGAGCAATGCAAAACGTGTCGCCAGCATTCCGCCCATCGAATGGCCAAGCACGATCACTTTTTTGATCTTTAATGTATCCAGCAGCTTTGCGGTATTCATTGCCAGCTGTTGAAAAGAATATTCATAATTCGCCGGCATCGAAGAGCTGCCGAAACCAACCTGGTCAGGCGCAATCACATTGTAGCCTTTCGACATCAGTTTGTCCATCACTTTTCCCCAATACAAACCGGAAAAATTCTTTCCGTGCAAAAGCAAAACAGTTTTTCCATTGCCTTCTTTTGCCTTCTCGTACATGTAAGTCATTTGCAATTCCTGCCGCTGCGAGATAAAATCCATTTGATGTAATTCATATGGATACGCAACTTCGCCAACATCTTTTGTGGTACGGGTCTGCGATTGGCATACTACCACTAACGCAAGAAGCAGCAACGGCAATAAATTAATTCGATTCATGACAATCCCCTCATTTCATTTGAATAAAGAATGAAAGAAGCGTGCCAGAAAAAATTAATGTGCTGATTTGTATCTCAGTGAACAATTCTTTTTTATTTAATTTGTGAAATCCGCGTAATCTGTGGCCACTTTCATTTTCCTCGCCACAGATTACGCGGATTGCGCAGATTATTGTATTACGATTTTAAAACCCGGGCTTTAAACTTCAAACGGATACGCTACTCAATTTCATCTGTTTTATTCTTTTCCTTGCTTTGTCGCAAACTCAATACTGCCCAGATTATCAAAAGATA
>JALYQL010000220.1 GCA_030855855.1 Bacteroidota bacterium
GTTTGTTTGATTTGTTACGCGATGATCCGACAGGCACAGATTTCAGAAATAATATCGGAATCAATTATTTAAAATATGGCGCCGCTTATACGCCATGGCTGAAAGTAAGCCTCCCGAAAAACATTACTTACGATAGCATCCGTACATCCGGAATCATCAAAAAAAATTCCTCAACAGGACCAGCTGTCACTTTGAAATCATTGACAAGCGATGCTACCATGCAGGAGTTTATCCAGGATTACGATGACATCTTTGCTAATGAAACAACGATCAGCGGTAATATCACCGCAACGTTTGCTCCTGATACAACATTACGTGGAGCATACAATACAAAAGTTGCAGCATACAGCAACGCAGCTCCGGATACGCTGCATGATATTTTCGGAGTTATATATGCAGCATTGGATCTTGTTGACAACTGGACTACACTCAGCTCAACACCACTTGCTGATGCGTATAAAAAACAAATCACTGCCACGTTCAATGGTTTTTGGCAAACACTTGTCAGCTATGAAAAAGCTGCAGAAGTTGCTGTTACCGGCATTACCGGTTACGATGAGGCTTATGACGATGTAACAATGAGCGGAACAGGTGGCTTTGCTGCTACCGGGGGAATTGCCGCCGCGTCTGCTGCATCCGTATTTGGAGCTGCCGCTACTGATGCGTTAAAGCTTGATGCGATGAAAGCAAAACTGGCTGCCATGTTTGAGCAGATCAATACAGCATTCAATCAAACCTTAGACACATTAGACAACCAGAAGCTTTCTTTCGAGAGCTCACTTCTGGATTCATTCTCTATTTATAAAGCAATTATAAAAGGGCTTGAAGATGCAGCTACCGAAATGCCGCCATCAGGTGCAGTTGCCGGTGTATATGCTGCTACCGATCGCGATCGCGGTGTGTGGAAAGCGCCGGCCAATGTGAGCCTGGCATCTGTTGTTGCTCCGACGAATACGTTTACTGCTTCACAGCTTGATGCATTGAACATAGATGTCAACGCCGGAAAATCCATCAACGCGATCAGATCATTTACAGGAAAAGGAACATTGATCTGGGGCGCACGCACGCTCGCCGGGAATGATAATGAATGGCGTTACATTCCTGTTCGCCGCTTCTACAATATGGTTGAAGAGTCAATTAAAAAATCAACCTATTGGGCAGTATTCGAGCCGAACAGCGCAAATACATGGGTGAAAGTGAAAGGTATGATCGATAATTATCTTACCAACAAATGGAAAGATGGTGCATTGGTTGGCGCAAAGCCTGATGATGCATTCTTTGTAAAAATTGGTCTCGGTACAACAATGAGCGCGCAGGATATTCTTGAAGGCCGGATGCATGTTGAAATCGGTATGGCCGTAGTTCGCCCAGCTGAATTCATCATCCTCAAGTTCTCTCACTTGCTTCAGAAATCATAAGCTGAACTAACCAATTCTCAACTAATCACACTATAAAAAAGATCAATAACTATGGCAAAATATCCTTCCCTTGTATTCCACTTCCGCGTCGAATGGGGCGGCTCAAGTGTCAGCTTCACTGAAGTTGCAGGTCTCACACAAGAGCTCCAGGCTGTGGATTACCGAACCGGCGACAGCCCTGATTATTCAACGGTAAAAATGCCCGGCTTGCGTAAGTATAATAACCTTACACTCAAACGCGGCATAACAAAAAGCGACAACGAATTTTTCATCTGGCTTAATTCTGTAACGCTTAACGTTATCGAGCGTCGTGATATTACGATAAGCCTGCTCAATGAAAAGCACGAACCTGTAATGATCTGGACAGCCCACAATGCTTTCCCGGTAAAGCTCGAAGGCCCGGGCTTGAAAGCAACAGGAAACGAAGTCGCAATTGAATCAATCGAAATCGCACACGAAGGACTTGTTCTTCAGACTGCATAGTTGTAAGCACGTATGCCATATTATCCTCCCGTAGGTTTTCATTTCAAAGTTGAATTTCAGCTCGACGGTGTCACAACAAACGATGTTTCTTTCCAGGAAGTCGGTGGACTGAATGTTGAAATTGCAACAGAAGAATTGGTAGAAGGCGGTGTGAATACCTATTCACATCGCCTTCCGGGCCGGGTTAAATATGGAAACCTTGTGCTCAAACGGGGCATGCTTACCAATAGCGGACTCATTGCGTGGTTCAGGCAATCGGTTGAAGAATATAAATTCAGCCCGATCACCATGAGCGTGCATTTGCTCAATAGCGAACATGAGCCGCTTGTGGTTTGGAATTTCGATCGTGCATGGCCGGTGAAATGGACCGTTTCTGATTTGAAAGCACAAGACAGCGCGCTTGTTGTAGAAAGCATTGAGCTCGCTTATCGCAGCTTTAAAAAAACAATTAATACTTAACTAATGCCGGTACAATTAAACGAGCTGGTGGTTCGCGCTACCGTTGATGCTTCTTCTGCACCAATACAGAAACAGATCTTCGCCAAAGAAGGGGGTAAAGAAGGCGCTGATGTTAATCCAATGGTTGCGGAATGCGTTGAAGAAGTGCTTAGGATTTTAAATGAACAACACAAACGTTAAGCTATGCCTGGTACCGTAACTGATAATGGTGAACTTGTCAAGATGCAGATCATTGCATACAAAGACAATTTGTGCCAGGATGAAGTAAGCCGATTCGAAGTGATGTTCAATCCTGCAGCGTATGCACAAAAATACGAAGTGCAATATGCCGACAACCAGGCGCAGGGAAGCACTGCAAGCGCGCAGGCATATAATGGCACCAAGCCGCTGGATTACACTTTCGAATTTGTTATTGATGGTACCGGTACAGCTGCAGACGAAGTGGATGTAAAAGATACGGTCGATGAATTCCTTGTGAATTGTGTGCATGCGAATGGAGAAATCCACCGTCCGAATTATTTGAAATTATTGTGGGGATCGCTTGAATCACGCGTGGTGCTGAAGAGCGCCGATATCACTTACAATTTTTTTGACAGCAACGGATACCCGCTTCGTGCAAAGATCAGTGCACAATTCACAGAAAACATTCCGGACGACCGGCGTGTACGACAAGACCGTCAAAGCTCGCCTGACCGCACACACTACAGGCAAGTAGAAGGTTCTTCAAAATTACCGATCATGGTGTTCAAAGAATTCCGCGATCACAAATATTATCTCTCTGTTGCAAGAGCAAATAAGCTCAACAATTTCCGCAGACTGACAATTAATACAACTGTAATAATGCCACCGGTCAGCAACAAAACAAATGAGTAACGAAAATCAACGGTCCATACCGACACCAAAGCCATCCGATCTTCCCGCATATAAAATTATGCTGGGTGGAAGCGAGATGAACCGGGAATACAAAGTAACCACGATTGAAGTGGTGAAAGTATTCAACAAGGTGTCGTATGCGCGTGTGGTTTTGATTGATGGTGATGCAGCGAAAGAAGAATTTACGATCAGCAACACAGAAGATCTGAAGCCAGGTGCTGAAATTGAAATTCATGCTGGCTATCACAGCGAATTCGAAGTTATTTTTAAAGGAATAATTCTTTCTCATAGTGTCCGCATACATTCGGGAGGGAAATCTCCGTCACAGCTTGTAATTGAAGCGCGTGATAAAGCAGTAAAGCTGACTGCATCGCGCAAATCTGCTTATTACTACAAGATGAGCGATAGTGAAATTATCGAGCAGCTTGCCGGTGATGGCGGTCTTGAAAAAGATGTGGAAAGCACAAGCCAAAAGCATGAAGAAATGGTGCAGTTCTATTCCAGCCCGTGGGATTTTATTCTCAGTCGCGCTGAAATGAATGGAATGCTTGTGCTTGCAGATGATAATAAGCTCATCGTAAAGAAGCCGGATACAAGCACTGCAACTGTTTTGCAATTAGAGCATGGTGCAACGATCATGGAATTTGAAGCAGATATGAATGCTGAGACACAAGTGAAAAGTGTAAAAAGTTCAGCATGGAATTATTCAGAGCTTGAAATTGTTGAATCGGAGGGAAGCAATCCTTCTGTAACAGAGAACGGAAATATTACTGCAGATACATTAGCAGGCGTGCTTGGTATTGAAAACTTTTCATTGACGCACAGTGGAAAATTTGAAGAAGCAGAATTAAAAAGCTGGTCCGATGCGCAAATAGTAAAGAACAAGCTTGCACGTATTTGCGGGCATGTGAAATTCCAGGGTTCTGCATTGGTAAAACCCGGCGTGATGCTCGAGCTGAAAGGTGTGGGCGATCGCTTCAATGGAAATGTTTTTGTTTCCGGCGTGCGTCAGACTTTATCGCTTAAGAATTGGACTACAGACGCACAATTTGGTTTCAACAATCGTTGGTTTCATGATAGCCATCGCATTGCTTCAGCAAAAGCTACAGGAATGGTTCCCGGAATTAACGGGCTCCAGGTAGCAGTCGTCACAAAGCTCGAAGGCGATCCGCAAGGAGAACACCGCATACAGGTAAAGATGCCTTTGCTTGATAACGCGGCTGAAGGAACATGGGTGCGCATCGCCACGCTTGACGCCGGTGACACGCGCGGATCTTTTTTCCGCCCCGAGATCGGTGATGAAGTCATTCTTGGTTTTATCAATGACGATCCACGCAATCCTGTCATGCTGGGCATGATGAACAGCAAGAAAAAAGCTGCCCCTCTTGAAGCCGCTGATGATAACGATCAGAAAGGTTTTATCACGCGCAGCCAGATCAGGATGCTGTTTGATGACAAGAAAAAAAGCTTCACGGTTGAAACGCCCGCTGGCAAAACAATGATCATCGATGATGATGCCGGCGAGATCACAGTGAAAGATGAAAACAACAACAAGATCGTTTTGAGCGCCGACGGAATCGTGATTGAAAGCGGGAAAGACATCAAAATGAAAGCAACCGGCGATATTACCATGGAAGGAAAAAACATCACTGCCAAAGCAAGCGCAAGCCTGACAGCCGAAGGCGGCTCCGGTGCAGAATTCAAATCAGGAGGTAATACAGTTTTAAAGGGATCAACTGTGGCAATTAATTAGGCAGTAGTCAGTGGGCAGTTGTCAGTGGGCAGTTGTCAGTGGTCAGTAGTCAGTGGTCAGTAGTCAGTAGTCAGTGGTCAGTAGTCAGTGGTCAGTAGTCAGTGGTCAGTAGTCAGTGGGCAGTTGTCAATAGTTAGTAGTCAATAAACCAATTACAAAATAATGCCATCAGCAGCCAGAGCAGGAGATATGCACGTTTGCCCGATGTTGACCGGAACAGTTCCGCACGTTGGTGGGCCTGTTATGCCACCGGGATGTCCGACAGTGACGATTGCAGGAATGCCTGCGGCGCGTGTTGGCGACATGTGTACTTGTACCGGTCCGCCGGATTCAATTGCTGCAGGTTCAGCAACAGTGACCATTGGCGGAATGGCAGCCGCACGGATGGGAGACAGCACTTCGCATGGTGGAAGCATCGTGGTTGGCTGTCCGACAGTAATGATCGGATGATAAAATTGAAAACAGAAAAGTAAAGTTGAAGTAACGAATGGAAACAAATAATTCTTTTCTCGGTACAGGTTGGAGCTTCCCACCATCATTCACCAAAGTCGGTGGTGATGTGGTGATGACTTCTGATTTGGAGGATATTCTCTCGAGCCTGAACATCCTGCTTTCCACTTCGATCGGTGAGCGTTTGATGCAGCCTACTTACGGTTGTAATCTTTCGCGTTTGCAATTTGAACCGGTCAATTCATCGCTGCTTGCTTATATAAAAGGTATCGTTACCGATGCCATTCTTTATGATGAACCACGTATCGAAGCAAAAAAGATCAATATCGATACATCTGGATATACAGAAGGGATTTTAAGAATTCAAATTGATTTTATCATCCCGGCAACGAACAGCAGACACAACTATGTCTATCCGTATTATATCACGGAAGGAAATGGAATAATACCATGAATTTAAACTGAACGATGAGTCCGGTAGAAAATATACAATGCGGTTGCGATACTAAGAATCCGCTCGAGCGCGATGGCACCAGCCAGGCACAACGCCTGCTTGCGGCCCTTGATCCGGCGTATATTTCTGTAGATGAACGCAAGCCCGAAGACCTGCTGATGTTCGCCCTGAGCTATGCGGAGCAGCTTAAATATTTCAACGATAAAAATGTACATGAAGGTGACTGGGTTGGTTTTCTGAAAAACGATGTCAGCACATTGGTGTCTATTATCGCACGAACGGATCTTGATTATTACCGGGATAAATTCACTGAATCCTATGACCTGATCTTCGCAAAAGGAACAACATCTGTCATTGCCGAAACACAGCTTAAAAAACTTTTTGAGCCAATCAAAGAAATTCTTGGCAAGCTTGACGAATGGTACAACGTATGTGACGATCGTGTAAAGCTGAAAACGGACCTGAGCCTTTATTACCAATCCGTATTTGCACAGGCTTATGCGCAGCTGATCTCGATTGACAGGGGAGGAGAAGCATTATCCGCTGATGTTGCTTTGGGTGTTGCTAAGATAAAGCTGAACGATACATGGATATTGAAAATTCCGCTTGACTACAGGCTCAGCACTGTGACCAATGTGGATGATGTTTTGCCAACTCCAGCCGATCTTGCCGCATACGTTCCGCAGGACCCGGATGATGTGACGGAATATGGAAAGATAAAATCTGCAGCGCTCGCTGTTTCGCTCATCTTTGACCGGTTTATCAATTCACTTATTTCGATCATTGATAAAACTCCCGGTTACCTGAAAGAATCGCTGGAGCTTTTTCCATACCACAAAGCGCACACCGGACTTTTCCTCACATTTATAGAGCTCTTTGCTGAAGCGCAGAATCATATTAATAAAACCACAAAGCGCCATCTTGATTTTTACTACGAAAAAGTTTTGCAGCTCGCACGCCAGGAGGCTGTCGCTGATAAAGTGCATGTGATTTTTGAGCTGGCAAAAGTTGTTGCCGGCACTGCTACTTTCCAGGTTGATGAGCTGACATTGTTGAAAGCCGGAAAAGACACAGCAGGAAATTCTGTTTTCTTTTCTACTGACGAAAGCATTGTCGTAAGCCATGCGAAGGCTGCCGTGTTCAGCAGCATGTTTATTGAAACAATTCCTGCAACCACTTCACCTGCAATTCCTGAAAAAACCGCGATTTACGCATCGCCTGTCGCGAATTCAGCAGACGGAATTGGAGCGGAGCTTGATAAAGATATTCCGCAATGGAAAGCATTCGGTGAATCGCAGCAGGGAAAAACAGGAGCCGCCCGTACAATGCCTGACGCTTTGATTGGCTTTGCGATCGGTTCGCCGCAGCTGGTGCTCAATGAAGGCATCAGGGTAATAACTGTTACGTTCACATTTTCTTCCGCGCTTGATACGACACAAAAATTAAAATTCGAGGATGAAAATTTTTATACGTTCGCGCTTACCGGTCCTAAAGACTGGTTAACGCTTGATCCGACAAAAAATGTAACGATCAGCAGCGGCGGAACATTACCAGAAGTGGCAGTTGCGCTCAGCGCAAATGGTTTATCACTGACGTGCACGTTGGCGCTCGATGAAACACAGCCTGCCCTTGCGGCGTACAGCAGCAAAGTTCATCTCGGAAAAATAGAGACCACCTGGCCGGCGCTTAAAGTGCTGCTGAACAATGTGGATAATGATAACCTGTTTTCACAGCTGAACGGAAAAACGATCAGCTCGGTCAAAATAAAAGTGGATGTTGATAAAGTAAAACAGCTGATCGTCCAGAACGACCAGGCAAAGTTTGATCCGGGCAAACCGTTCGCGCCGTTCAGCGTTCAGCCTTCCGAAGGCTCCAGCTTTTATATCGGAAGCGAAGAAATTTTTTACAAGAAGTTGTCGTCACTTGACCTGAAAATTCAATGGCATGAAGCGCCGACAACAAACCTGGGTACAAATGTTTCTGACCTGTCGGATTATTATGCCAATTACGATATCGTAATGGCCACTACACCGACAAGTGCGTTATCGACTGCGGCGAAAGGTTCTGTTACCGGCATCACTTCTAATTCCAGCTTTACGGCGAAGGTCTCATTCCTGGATAAAAAGAAATGGATTCCATTTGACGATATTGCAACAGCCGCTATCAATGAAGATGTCGTCAGCCTGTTTGACTCGACGAATGCAAAAGCGGAAAGAACAATCAGTCTTCCCGCAGCAAAAGCCCAGGGATTTTTTGGTCTTCTTGACCGTGCGCCTGATTCGGGTACGTTGCTGGAATTCGGAAATAATGTTCAACGCGGTTTTATGAAGCTGTCGCTTAAGAACCCCGATTTTCAGCATCGTGTGTATCCTGCACTGCTGATGAAAGCCGCTCTGATCACTTCGCTTAAAGGAATTGTGCTCAATTCTCCTTATTCGCCGGTGATTAAAAGCATATACGCGCATTATGTTTCTGAACAGGAAATGCAATCAGGTACTGATGGATTTTTTCATATTCATCCGTTCGGTAACGAGGCTGTTGAAATTCCGGTGGCCAGCTCAGCGCAATTAATTGTTCCTTCATTTAAAATTAATTCTGACGACAATGATTCATCCGTTGTGCAGCAGCAGGAAGGAATGTTGTTCGTCGGTCTTGAAAATGCAAACCCGGATGAATCTGTTTCTATGCTTGTGCAGGTTGTGGAAGACAGCGGCGATCCTGACGTAACAAGGCCTGACAAAGTTTTCTGGAGCTACCTGAGTGAAAATACATGGATCAAGCTGCAGCAAAGCCAGGTGCTCACTGATACGACAAACGGATTTATCACAAGCGGAATCATCAGGCTTGCTATTCCCGCTGATGCTACAACTACCGGCACGATAATGACTACCGGTTACACGTGGCTGCGTGCAAGCACAACCGAAAATACTGCAGCGCTTTGCAATGTGCTCGACATACGGACGCAGGCGGTGCAGGCAAGTTTTTATAACCGCTCAAACGATCTCAGTCGTCTTGCTACTGCGCTTCCTGCAGAAACAATTGTAAAGCTTGATCAGCCAGTGGCGGAGATTAAGGGTGCTGAGCAACCATTCGCTTCATTCGGCGGAAAGCTTCCTGAGCTCGGCAATGAATATTATCGTCGTGTTTCCGAACGTTTACACCACAAAGCGCGTGCGATCAATATGTGGGATTACGAACGCATCGTACTTGAGAATTTTCCGTCGATCTATAAAGTCAAATGCGTCAATCACAATGATTTCAATTGCACATTGAACGCCGAGCTGAAACCAGGAAGTGTTTGTGTGGTCGTGATTTCAAACCTGCGCAACCAGACACAGGTAGATGCGCTGAAACCTTCGACAAGTATCGGCACACGCGAAGAGATCAAAACATATTTGCAGAAACGTTGTTCACGGTTTGTGCGGATGGAAGTTGTAAATCCGACTTATGAAGAAATCCAGGTAGATTTTAAAGTAAAATTTGGTGCTGCTTTCGATGCCGACAAGGGATACTACCGCAACCAATTGGAAAGCGATATCAGGGATTTCCTTGCACCGTGGTCTTCCGATCTCGGAGCTGACATCGTTTTCGGTGGAAAAATTCATGCGTCATTCATTATCAATTTTATTGAAGAGCGTGAATACGTTGACTACATCACCGATTTCGAAATGTACAGCATAGAGCGTAATTCTGATAATACAATTGTATCGCACCGCCTCGGGCCGTTTGAAGAGATCGCCGCGCAAACCGCGCGCTCTGTCCTCGTGTCAGCGCCAACGCATAATGTAGATACCAATCTTACAACTGTTTAATTATTCCGACTATAGAAACAATGTCCGATACTTCGATAACCATACCAAAAATTCCTAAGCTCGAGAACAGCGAGAACTACGAATTCCTTCGGCAGGCGGGTATTCAGTATATTCAGAAATTGTCGGGTAGAATATGGACGGATTACAACAGGCACGATCCCGGAATTTCCATACACGAATTGATGTGCTATGCGATTACGGATCTCGGTTATCGTACTTCATTTGCAATTCCTGACCTGCTTGCCATAGATAAAAACGCAACGTTACCGCTTGAAGATCCAGCCGACTTTTTTACAGCTGCTGAAATTCTTCCGGTCAATCCGACTTCAGAAATTGATATCCGTAAGCTCATTATTGACACACCCGGCGTCAGGAACGCGTGGCTTACTACAGCGAAGGACAGTGAATATCCTGTTTACTTCGATCATAAACGCTGCGAGCTCACGATCGATCCCACAAAAGGAGATAAGCTGATTCCGCTGCAGGGACTTTACAATGTGCTGCTCGAATATGAAAAGGATGATAAGGATAAAGAATTTTATGACGCCATAAAAGCAGAAGTGCGTGCTGCTGTTATGGCGCACCGCAATCTGTGCGAGGATCTTCTTTCTATTACCGCGATTGGCTACGAAGACATTGCAGTATGTGCAGATATTGAAGTAAAGCAGTATGTCGATATCGATGAAGTACAGGCGAAGATCTATAAAATACTGATCGATTATTTTACACCTTCAGCAAATTTCTATACGCTGGAAGAGATGCTTGAAGGCGAACCGGATAAAACAGATACTGTCACTGGTGAAGTATTGACCTGGAAACGCGCACCGAAAAGCATCGACCAGATCTTTGAGGGTCCATTGCTGAAACATGGCTTTATTGATGATGATGAGCTCGCCGCTGCCGATCTTCGTACTGAATTGCATATTTCTGATGTCATCAATTCCATTATGGACATTGAAGGTGTGGTTGCCGTGAAAACAATTTCTTTCCTCAAATACATTGACGGAGAAGTGACGGATGTTCAGGACTGGGTGATGTCGCTTGGGGTATTGCTTGCACCCCGGCTTTCACGTGATAAATCGAAATTTATTTTCTACAAAGGAATTCTTCCATACATGGCGCACAAGGAAAGCGTCGACCATGAATTGAGAGAGCTGCAACAGAAGAATGAAGCATTCCGGAAAACAGGACATACGCGTGATCTTGCAGTTCCCGAAGGAGATTACAGGTTCCTTGCTGATTATTATCCTGTTCAGAATGATTTTCCACTGGTATATGGAATCGGAGAGATCGGTCTTTCCGGTTCGGCCACTGAAAAAAGGCAGGCGCAGGCAAAGCAGCTGAAAGCCTATCTTTTGTTGTTCGAACAAATCCTTGCGAATTATCTCGCACAGTTGGCGAACCTCAAAAAACTATTTTCCGCGGAAGCAACGGTTAAGAAACATCCTGATAAAACGTTCACATACGACAGTGCAGAAAACAGGACCTACTTCACAAATAAGCTGCGGGAGATCCGCATGTTCCAGGAGAAAGAAATTATTGTCGCATTGCTCGCTTCTGCTGATCGCGATGAGAGGGAAGAATACAGAAATCAGCTGATCGACCTTTTTGATCATAAATACCTGATCCTTGTTGAATGGATGACGGAAACAGATGCAGCAAGAATTGCAGCATGGCGCACACAGCTGGATGTTTTTTTCGCTGACGGAGAATATGATCTTACGGCGCTTCATATAATGAGGACTGCCAACCCGGTGGCTTTCACATTAGCCCGTACAAATCTTATCAAAACAATTTATGATGATACGAATGACGAGCTGACCGGTGCAAACTATACGAAAGCGCTGAATGAAATTTCAGAAACATCAGAGATTTTCATTGACCGCCGAAATCGTTTTATGGATCACCTGATGGCGCGCTTCTGTGAACAAATGACCGATTACAGCTTGCTTGTTCACCAGATGATGAATGATGAAGAACAGGCAGGGCTTCGCCTGATCAACGACAAAGAAATTTTTCTTTCTGATTACAATATCTTCAGTCGCGACCGCGGGAAAGGATTCAATTACAAATATCCGCACCAGCCTAAAGGAGTTGCCGACAAAGGGATCTGGAATACAAAAAATGTGGCGGGAATGAAGCACCGTATTGTGCGTTTGCTTGGCATGGATGAATTTAAAAGAAGGACGCTTGCAACTGAATTGCTCAACATTAAAATAAAAATGGTTTCCGGTGAAGCAACCTGGCATGTAGAGTTGAATGATCCGCTGCATAAGACCGTGGTGCTGATGAATTCTTTGGATTATGATACGGAAGAATGTGCAGAAAGCACTTTGCTTTATATGCTGCACGAAGGCGATAACGAAGACAAATATGAGATCAAGGGAAGTGCGGGCAGTTTTTATTATGTGCTGAACAATGATTGTGATGATGTAGAAATAATTGCTACAAGCGCAAAAACGAATTTTGCTACACGTGAAGCCTGCGATCTTGAAATGCAGCGCGTGATTCAGTTTTTCCGTGACAATTGTGATGTGGAAAGCTTTCACCTCGTTGAACATATTCAGTTGAGGCCGCGGACAAATCTTGATATTCCATTGCCAGGCTGTGCATCCTGCAAATCGGAAACCAGGCCTGTAACTTCAGATAATATTCCGGAGTACATGTTCCATATCCGGATGCTCACACAGGAAGAGCGTGATAAATCGCCAATGCATCCGAGGCAAAAACGAAAAGACCGCTGGAAATTTGAATTACATGACCGGGACGGAAAAATCATTCTGAACAGCGAAGGATATGTGGAGCTGAATGGCTGTACGAATGGAATCGATTCGTTGCGTCAACACGGGACGAGCAAATCCAATTACCATCTTTCAAAAAGCAAAACCTTTCACGGATTCAGCCTTTTCGCTGATAACGGACAGATGATCGCGAAAAGTAAAAATTACCCGGATACAGCGCAGCGTGATATTGCGATCAATAAGCTGATGGTATTTTTTGCTTTTAAAAATGATGTGTGGAATGCGGAAGAAGGAAATGAAGAGGATCTTTTCTGCGGCGAAGATGACGATCCGTATTCCTTTCAGATTTCCGTTATCCTTCCTGCATGGCCGACACGTTTCCGCAATATTGCTTTCAGGCAGTTTGTTGAAAAAACCATCCGCCTTGAAACACCTGCGCACATTCATCCCAAAATATGCTGGGTAAATCTCGACCAGATGCGAAGGTTTGAACGCGCTTACCGAAAATGGGTGGGAGGATTAGTTACAAACGACATTCCGAACCCGCACACCTCACGCAAGCTCATCAAAGCAATGTACGAATTGGATAATGTTTATCCTGCCGCATTATTACATAGCTGTGATGATATCAGCAGCAATGAACCGCAGGTTATTCTTGATTACACTTCACTTGGTAACCTTTAAAAAAGAACTTTCAATCATACGATAAAGTCATTATAAATGGAAACACAAACCACAGCCAACTTTCCGAAGTTCGAGCAGAACCAGATTCTCTCCAGCTCGCATCTCAATCAGCTCCGTCAATATCTCGACGAAAGCAACAGGCTTACGCGTGTGCGTCTTTCAGGAGTGGGAATTGTCTGTGGACTGAAGCTGACTTATAACAAGACAACTGATAAAAGCATCCGCATCTCGTCGGGATATGGAATCACTACTGAAGGTTATCTTATTGAGCTGGATGAAACTTTATTTACGCATTACAAATCCTATTATGATCCGTCCGATCCTTATTATGAATTCGGCCACGCGATCACTGATGATGGATTAAATGAAACAACAGGCGTGGAAGTAAAATATCCTGAGCCCACGGGAAGTGAGCCTGCACGATCGGGTTCGCCTGTATTGTACGAATTGCTCGAAAGCACCAGCACTGAAACGAAATTACCACTGAGCGGGCTGGCAGGAATTAATAATATGGCAGTGGTGCTTTACCTGGAGCTGGTTGACGAAGCATTGAAAAAATGTACAGGAACAAATTGCGACAACAAAGGTACTAACCGTGTAATGACGGTGCGCGCTTTGCTTGTTGATAAATCAGAACTTTTTACTTATGACCGTGAAGCTCTTCTCACGACGCCGGATGAATTATTGCCGCTTAATATTCCGCGGTTGAACAATAATGATCTTATTGCTGTAGGCCTGGATGTTCAGTTACAAGCGCTTTACCAGGGAATTGTTTATCCAAACCAATTCCTGACTAAAGTGAAAAATGCATTTACAAGCGCCTACAATACCTATCATGTCCGCCTTGGATTATCCGGAAAACATATACAAGCTGCCAAAGACGCGCTGGACGTGATGCAGGGAATCACAAAACAATATCAATATGTAACAGGCGGTTTAAAAGATATCGTAGTCACCTATAATGAATTTGCCGGAATCGCTTATGAGTTTTCAGACACCTGCGGTCCAACGGTCACAACATTTCCACGTCACCTTACCATCGGCGCGCTTGTGCCTGATGAAATGTTTCCTTACGATCAGTACCGCACCGATTTTTTCAACGCGTTGCCGCCCGATCGTAATAATAAAACGCTGCTCAAAGCGCAGATGCTTTTTCAAAAAATGTTGCAGCTCGCTTTATGCTTTAAGATTCCGGTAAGCACAGTTGTCGATATAACACCTGGTAAATATGTGCCGCTCACTTTATCAGACTGGAGCGTTCCGTTTTATTACGATCCGAATTTTCTTGTAGAAGCAGATGCAAATGGTAAAGGAGATTTATTAAAGCTCTGGAGTCCGGCACAAACGCTTCGTAAAAAACAAAGAGAACGCACTGGATATTATTCAGAAGTTTTTTCTCAGAATCTTTATTTTACAAAATCTTTTGGTTTTTCCGTTGAGCAGCTTCCGTTTTACCGTGTGGAAGGAGTGCAGGGAAAAGACCGTGATGAAGTCTTGAAAAAACTGAAAGAGCTGAAGAATGAATATAATCTCGGATTTAAAGTGGTCGCGGTCCGCATTGATAAGCCGGGGGATTTATTGGAGTTTGAAGATTGCAGCTTCGGAGATCTGCAGGAAGAATATTATTTCCACAGAAAAAGGGTGTTTGATTTTCTTGATCTTATTTATGAATACCTGAAGATCGCGCGTACCTACATGACTGGTGACGAAGGTGCGACAGTAGATAAAGTATTTGAATTTATTCAGCCACGTTATGATGAGATGAAAGCTGTTTTGCCTGAATGCCTGAAGGAGTTTGATTATTCGAAATTCAAAACGCTTTATAAAACGTATCTCAATCATTTTATTGACCTGCTGCTTGCCACGGGATTTTTGAAAGCGATTGCAAAAGTGTTACCTGCCAAAGAGGCTGATGGCGTATCATCTGTTGAAAGCCTGCTGAGCCTGCTGCTAAGCCTTGGATCACGCGCGGTTTATAAATTAATCGACTCGGTATTCTATAGTAAGCTTTACAGGATTTATTATCGTTACACCGATCGTATTTATCGTCGCAGACTGCAGCTGAAGTTTTCAAGATTCGCAGAACGTCATCCCGGTATGGAACATCTTGGCGGTGTCCGTAATCACGAAACGCTTGTGCTGGTATATCAATATGGCGTTCCTGAAAATCCGACCCCATCAGGAAAAGGTGTGAGTTATATTCCCGATGAAAACGAAAGGGAAAAAGCTGAACGGCAGGCGAAGGAACGCGAAAGACGGAAAAAGAAAGAAGTTGAAGACGTTACTGAAACCAGGAAAAAAATTCTCGATGCAATCGGGGACATTGATCCGAATGATGAAAGCAGCCGGGAAAGGATTGAAGAAATATTGCAAAGGTTGAAAGGCAAAGAGGCGGAGGAAAAAGAAGAAAAAAAGGATTAACCTGTGGCGCAGAAGAAAAAAACAAAGAAAGAAGAACCAGATGCTAAGCCAGCGGCAAAGCAAAAGAAAGCTCCTGCCGGTGATTCATCATCGGCCGCACCAAAAAAAACAGCGGTAATAAAATCAAAAGCAATCGCTGAAAAAAAAACTTCCGCCGAGGTAAAGGCGACAACGAAACAAAAATCAACCGGCACAATGGCTAAAAAAGAAACTTCTGCATCGTCTGGCGACAAAACTTCTAAGGGCAATGAAAAGAAAATTTCATTGGATCCCCAGGTCGTCAGCAAGGAAACTAAAAAAAATCTCGATACACGGACCGCAAAAAAAGAAGAGCTGAATAAGCTGTTCTCTGATAAAGTCGGGCCGATGTTTTCAAATGTCATTAAGCGGACAAAATCTTCTAAAGAACCGGCTGCTGAAACCACAAAGGAAGAAGCTATTAATATAAGTGAAGCTGTAGCTCCTTCTGATTCACCGAGAGCTGAAGCAGCTATTTCTGAGGATACGCTAAAAGATGAAGATGCTGTTGAAATCGCGGTTATTGAAGAAACAGAAGAGACAACAGAAACCAAAGAAGAAGGCAGCGGTTTTTCAATCGGCTCTTTTAAAATTGACTGGAAAAAATTCGATGTCGACGCGTTTAAGGATCTGTCGAAAATTTTCCGGGAGGAGGAAGTAAAAGAAGAAGAGCCGGTTCCGGCAGAGCCTATGGTTATTGTCGCGGACTTTACGCTTCCTTATCAATGTTGTGAAGATTATGCATGCGAAGACATGTGCTATTCAGATGAGGAACTGGCCATGCTCATGATTCCTCCTTTTGCAAAAGATGATTTTGCCGTTACGCGAAAAGATACCGAGGTTCATATTTACCCTGATCTCAACGATAGTCATTTGTTCAAAGATTTTATTGTCGTAAAAGAAATTGAAAAAGGTGAAACTTTTTCAACAGTTGCCGGCGGTAAAGTCACCACCGATAAAACATCCAAACACCCGCGTTTCATTTATACACCGCCGGAAGGTGAATCAGGAATTTCAGATTCTTTTAATTATACATTATTAAACCTTAAGAACGAACTTTCTGACACTGCAACTATCTGGATCGAAGTGTCGGAATCAGTGCCGGAGTTTTCAATGGCCGATACGAGTCTTTGTCACAATGGAAATTTAGAACCAATCATCGTTGATTCAAATGAAAACGATTGGAATGCTATTGAGGTGAACGGGAATGGTGTGGAGAAGGATACCAGTGCAAGTATTCCTTTATGGAATTTTAATCCGAAAAAGTCAGATGTCATAATTGGTGTAAATACACTTACACTGACGTTGAACTCACAATCGGTTGCAACGATCAATGTAACAGTCACTGAAATAAAAGCGGATTTCGAAGACCAGGGTGAGGTGCAGAGCATTGATCCGGAATCTAATATCGGTATGATAGTTATCCATGATCTGTCACTTAATGTGCAGGATTATGATTGGGAATGGCAGCAAGGTTCCGGCCCGATTCAGAC
>JALYQL010000264.1 GCA_030855855.1 Bacteroidota bacterium
GCTTAGGGGAGGATTCAAAATTCAAGGATTTAAGATTCAAGGATTCAAGATTCAAGGTCAAAAAAAAACGGGAGGCAGAGATGTTTCCCGTTTTTTTATTTTATCTCGTAATGAATGACGAATGGCTGAAGAAAGCTCAATTGGTAATCCGGTAATCTACCTACGCTCTCAGCTTAACCGAGACGGCAGACAAGTCTGTAATCTGTAATTGGTAATTGGTTGGTAATCTACAATTTCCCCCTAACCTTAATCCGCACAGAATCCTCTCCCATCGAATCCATCCCACTGCAATTCATCCCTCCCCCATGCTTCATCATGCAACAACCGCAACATCCGCTGTGATCGCCCATTTCCATCGGGCAGCTACCGTGTGCATCACCTTTGCCATCACCATTGATAATTACTTTCACTTCTTTAGGGCATTTTCCATCTCCGTCTTTCCACTCTCTCACAGAACAATTTTCATTTCCGCCACCGCAGCCATCATGTCCACCGCGATGCTCTCCTTTTCCTTCATGACAGCTTTCATTATCGCCTGAACATTTTGCATCATGATCGCAATCTTTCTTTTCACCGGAACATTTTGTTTCCTGCTTATTGCATTCATCATTTCCGCCACAGCAATTTTCATTGCAGGGAAGAAAACAAAGTATCGCGATAAATCCGCATAAAGCGATAAAAACAGCAATGGAAGTGACAGCTAATTTTTTCATGATTTTTATTTATGCTAAGTTAAGAAAGTGGCGTAATACGTTCGTATTTGAAAAAGGTAAAGGCATACAGATGCTTTTCATCGGCCTGGTGCTCTTCTCTCCATGTTATTTTCCATTCTGTGGGATCGAGTGCAGGAAAAAAAACATGGGCATCAAATTCGTGGTGCACGCGTGTGAGCCAGATGATGTCTGCGTATTTCATCATGACATTGTAAATTTCTCCGCCACCGATCACGCCGAGCATTGTTTCACCAAGCTCTTTTGCTTTTGCAATGGCATCTTCCACTGTATGCACGACAATTGCGCCCGGTGCTTTGTAATCTGTACTTCGTGTTACGACGATGTTCGTGCGATCAGGAAGCGGCCGGAATTTATCGGGAATGGATTCGTAGTTTTTTCTGCCGGTGACGATACAATGGCCGATGGTTTTCTCTTTGAAGAATTTCATGTCATCGGGAAGCCGCCAGATAAGACGATTATCTTTTCCGATGGCATTATTTTCTGAAGCGGCGACTACAAACGTAATTTTCATAGCTGAATTTGGATCATCCCGGTGATTCGCGGTTACGGATTCAAATTTATCCATTCTTTGCTTGCCGTGACCTATGCTCCTGCAGCTATTTTTTGACCCAGCCCAAGCCTAAGGTTATTCCCATCCGCATCACCGGGCTGAAGCGGATATCTTTACGATTTTGAAGAAGCACATCACTGAACGTAGACTGCCCGTCGGCATACTCTTCACCGGCATCAAACTTTGAGTATGCCACCCCGAATCCCATGAACATGTCATAATAAAAGCCCTTCTCCATCTGCTGTTTTCCAAAATTGAAAAAGAGGTTATAGCTTTTCTCGTGCGGATAAAACTTTTTATTCTCCGCAATTAAAGCGCCAGTGCTTGTATTGATTACATTACTCCATACAGGCTCATAGGTTCTGTCTACAATTTCAATCATTGGACCGAGATGAAAACGTTCAGCTCCCCTGTAAGATTTTGGATAGAACTTCATCGCTACATGCGCACGGTAACCCTCCCAATAATATGGATCTACCGGATTGATCTGCTTCCACATCAGATCATCTGTAATTATAAAATTCCGGTTGATGAGCTTGTAAGATCCTTCAATTGCAATTTGTCCAAGCACAATACCAAATACCCCACCATAGTCACGGTAACGGTTAAAGCGCGTAGCTAATGCCAAAGGATAAACACCGCCGTAAATTCCAAAACCAAGATTGCCGCTGTTTCTTTGCTTTTGTTCTTTCTTCAGCTTCTTACGGCAATCTTCCGCTTTATTTGTGCACGTATTTTTCCTTTCAGAATTTTCTGCTTTAGCATACAAGCCGGCGAGACGATCCCATTCTTCACAGGAGAAGGAAGAAGTATTTTTATCATACAACAGATCAAGCGCAAGAATAGCAATGTTCCTGCTCTCATTATCAAGCGCAAATGTGGCGGCGTCAAAAAGATAACTCTTGTTATTGTCAGCAAAACCACCTTGCAGCGCAGCCTTGTAAAACAATAATGCTTTATCATATTTCTTAGCCTTCGCAAGCAATGGCGCAGCAGTTCCGCGATAATATTCACCGGTTGCAAGAGCAGGTTTCCTGGTAAGCGTAGATTCAATTTTTTCGGCTCCCAGAAGAGCTGTAGGATAATTAAATTCTTTTATAACACGTAGGTCAGCCGTATCCAGCCGCAAACAGATATTGATCTGCTGCAGGCCGTAATCCAGCATTTCCTTATCCCATTCACTGTTTTTTTCTTTTGCTTTTAAAATGTTGTTTAATGCAACATACCTTTGCCATGAATCGCTGTAGGAATATGCAAGTGTCTTTTTCCCCCAGTCAATGGCCTCATCATATTTTGAAAGGTTGTAGGATATTTCAGCCATACCCGCATAATACTCAGAAAGTGTTGGAGAAAAATTTTCGAAACTGATTTGATAATTTTTCGAATCGAATTTATAGGTGAAAGGAAAATTGGCCGCATTGCTGAAGAATTCATATTCAGCTTTAATCTTATTGAACACAGCATAAGCATCACGATTTTTTCCGATCAGGCTGTAAGCATAACCGATTTCATAGTTAAAGTTAGCAGCGAAATACCGGGCTGTTTTTACTTCATCAGGTGTTCCGTTTTCCTTTACCTCATTCAGCAAAACATCAGCTTCAACACGGTCACGTTCCATTTTATCAATATCGGACGTTGTGATTGTTTCTGTATTTTTCTCGGCTATAAAAGCACGGGTAGCATTATAGATCTTCACCGCCTTCTCAAGCTTCTCGGCATTCGTTTGTGCATAAGCAGTCAACAGGTTTCCGCTCAACAACAGGAAAATAAAAAATATTCTTGGCATACTATTTTTTCACAAAAGTAACATGAATTTTATCGGACGTTATAACGCAAATGCAGTATAGATCAGACCGCTACTGCCGCTTTAATATGCGGATGCGGATCGTAACCTTCGAGCGTAAAATCTTCAAATTTGAAATCGAAAATGGATGCAACACCGGGATTGATCTTCATTTTTGGTAATGCGCGAAAATCTCTTGAGAGCTGAAGGTTTGCCTGCTCAATATGATTGGAATACAAATGCGCGTCGCCGAGGGTGTGGACAAAATCGCCGGGTTCAAGATCACATACCTGCGCTACCATCATCGTGAGCAATGCATACGAAGCGATGTTGAACGGAACGCCGAGAAAAATATCGGCACTGCGCTGGTACAACTGACAGCTGAGCCTGCCATCGGCCACATAAAACTGGAAAAATGCATGGCAAGGCGGCAATTTCATCTTGTCAATTTCTCCCACATTCCACGCGCTCACAATCAGCCTGCGTGAATCCGGATTTTTTTTGATCTGGTCAATAACATTTGTGATCTGATCAATATGCCGGCCATCAGCTGTCGGCCATGACCGCCATTGCGAACCGTAAACAGGACCAAGATTTCCATTCTCATCCGCCCATTCATCCCAGATGCTTACACCGTTTTCTTTGAGGTAAGAGATATTGGTTTCGCCTTTGAGGAACCAAAGTAATTCGTGGATAATAGAACGCAGGTGAACTTTTTTCGTTGTAAGCACCGGAAATCCTTCCTGCAGGTTGAAGCGCATCTGGTAACCGAAAACGCTTATTGTTCCTGTTCCGGTTCGGTCTGTTTTTTTCGCGCCGTGATCGAGAACGTGGCGCATGAGATCGTGGTATTGTTTCATTTTATTTTGGAGAAGTAAAGTCTTTTTGTTCTAATGATTGTTTTTCGAGACGTAGAATATCGATTTTGATTTTTTCCAGCTTTGTAAGAGCTTCAATAATTGTTTTGTGATAAAAATAATACCATTCCCAGGAAATTATTTTTTCATAATCATTTGAATAAATATCAGCAGGTTTAATATCTTTTATTCTATCCGGTGAATAATATTCACCAAAATAATTCTTCAAAACTGTATTCAAGTCTTTCGCTCTTCCTGTAACATTTGCTGGATCTGATCCGATAAAATAATGGGTTGGTGTATCATAATCAGTCGGATTGGCAATCAAACTGGCAGAGATCGTATCACCAACTTTTGTGTCTATGCCTTCACTACTAGCAACCAATTCACCTCGCATTTCATTAATATATTGCAGCACATCAGAAGTCACACGATGAAGTTTTTCCGCCTTGCGAATTGCAACTGTATCACCTGTATCATTAACAATTTTAATGTATTCTTCATTTGTTCCCTGTTCCAAAACCGCTCGTTCATGGAGAACTTTATCATACTCGGCCATATTCTGCTTTGCATTATCAGCACTTCTTTGACGTACAAAATAACGTCCTGATAAAAGCAGGAGCAGCATTATTGATATGATCACAGTAAACGGCTGGAATAATGAAAACGGTTTCCCTGATTTATTCTCAGAAACAAAAAACAGGATGAGAAAAACTAATCCGCCTGCTGTTCCCAAAAAATAAAGTAAAGCACCACCGGGCCAACGCTGAATTGAAAAAAGAAAAGCGGGAAAAAGAAAAAGAAAGCCTACAACAAAGCCCAAAATAGCAACCACTTTTTGGAAAGTTGTAGTAACCGTTTTTAATCGATAAATAAGCAGCAAAGGCAAAAAACAAACCATGACAGTGGCTATACCCAATATCAAACACACAGAAGATCCCGGCAAACGAAAATAGCGCATTACCAGTCCAATGAAAATGATGGAGGTTAAAATAATTCCTGAAACTAAAGTAGTTTTGCGCATTGGGAAATCCTGCTTGTAAAATCCACCACAAAATTAAGCAAGCAAATGCCTGAAAAGTCCTTTTCCCCTGCCCTATTTTACTATAATTATTAACCATCAAAAGCCCAAATTCATTGGGTTTCAGGCCGAATTTGCTTCATAAATCGCGGTTGACAAGAAAAATCCTATTTTTACTCCATGAAAATGTCAGCACAGCATTATTATTATCCATCTCCATTCCATTCCGGAAAGGGATAGTTATAACGCGCAAGCAATATTCCCATCGCCCGTTCCGCAAAAGGTTCGGGCGATTTTTATTTTGCCACCAACTCACCAAGTCACGAAGAAAAAATGAAACAGAATTGGAACAATTATACAGCTGAAGATCACGAAGTCTGGAACCTTCTTTTTGAACGGCAGGTAAAAAATTTGCAAGGCAAAGCGTGGACGGCTTATCTTGATTGCATTCCTGCGGTTGGCATCGGAAATAAATTCGTTCCGGATTTTTCTTTGATCGAAAGTGCGCTGGAGCAATCCACATCATGGAAAATTGAAGTGGTGAAAGGAATTATTCCTGTCGATGAATTTTTTCAGCTGCTGAGCAATAAACGTTTTTGTTCTTCCACATGGCTGCGGGGCCGTCACCAGCTCGATTACCTGGAAGAACCGGATATGTTTCATGATACATTCGGACATATTCCGTTGCTGGCAGATAAAAGCTACGCTGACTTTGTAAAACGTTTCGCCGGATTAGGATTGAAATATTGCAAACATCCGCAAGCCTTGCTGCTGCTCGAACGTATGTATTGGTTCACGATCGAATTCGGATTGATGAAAGAAAATTACCAGCTGAAAATTTACGGTGCAGGGATCCTTTCTTCGTTAGGTGAAAGCAACCATGTATTTTCGGATAAAGTTGAATTGCGGAAATTCTCCGTGGAAGATGTTTTTCTTCAGCCCTTTCACAACAACGAAGTGCAGAATATTTATTTCGTCGCCGAAGAAATTGATGAGCTGTGGGCTTGCCTTCCCGAAATGGAAAAATTTCTCGAAGATTTTGTGAACGGGAAAATGGAAGAAGAAGATTTTCAGTTTGAGAAACAAATTGGCAGTACTTAATTTTTTGTCAGGCTTCGATACATTTTTCGCTATCAGAAATCGTATTTTAAAATAACATTCTCAAGCGAAAAACACTCAGTCTGACAAAAAACCGATTTTGCATTTTATCAGACTTCAATACATTTTTCGCTATCGGAAATTGTATTGTAAAGAACATTCTCAAGCGAAAAACACTCAGTCTGACAAAAAGCGATTTTGCATTTTATCAGACTTCAATACATTTTTCGCTATCGGAAATTGTATTGTAAAGAACATTCTCAAGCGAAAAACACTCAGTCTGACAAAAAGCGATTTTGCATTTTAAATCTCGAATTCTGAATTTCCCACGCCCTTTGTTCATGCTGCAACAACAGCAAATAAAATTCTGCCTGTTCATCACCGAAGTATTTTGCTTTTGCAGCGTACTCAATAGCTCCTGCAAAGTTTCCGGCTTTTTCTTCGTAGATCGCTAAATTAAAATATGCTTTCCGTTTTGCACGTTTCGAACCTTTGATCGATTCACGCAGCCACATACCACGCGCTTTCTCCCATTGGTCCTGCCGCACCAGCCACGCACCATCGCGCATATTCTTTCCACCACGATTGTAATACTTCCGCACCATAACCATCGAATGCGGCAGGAGCTGAATTGCAAAAGACTGGCCTGCGTACGTGGTTGAACTGTCAGGATATTCGCAGAAAAAAGGGCCAAAAACAGTTTTTGTTTTCAGATCATATACTTTCCATTTATACGTATAATACAGATCCTTCCTGGGAGTATTTCTTATCACTGTTCTATATACTCCTGACCTTGAATTGTACTCCGTATATTTTGTCCTCACCGTGGTATAAGGATCAACACGGAAGTATTTGCTTCTTTCCTCGAGCACAATTAATCCGGCAGTAGTATCCTGCTGCAAGAGCTGCGCTACTTTCTCCCATGAAAGTTCGGGTGCAGGCTGCGCTATATATCCTGAATCGCCGAAGATGGAAACATTAAAAAAAGAATCTTTCGCAAGTCCCCACTGCAATGCTTTCAGGCATTCTTTTCCTGAACCGGTCATATCGGCAAGTGTAAAATTCTGAAGTTCTAATGAAAAACCAGCAACGCCCGGCTGAAGCGCACGAACGAATACTTCATTCATGCACGAGGAAAAAATAAATGCCGTGAATGCAATAGGAAATAAAAAAAAGGTTCGCAGCGTTTTCATGCTTTAAACTTAATCCATTTTCAAGTGAAATACAGTTTCACTTTAGAAGTGGCAGAAAAAACATCATAACTGGACGTTACAAAATATCTGTTGTCGTCTTCGACACTTTCCGCTCTATTAATTTATCTGCGCTACGCAAGGAAATTTACCAGAGGGGAACTACTCAGGCTGACAATAGAAATTCTCTCTCTTGTCAGACTGAGTGACCGAGGTACGAGGTTGTATCGAAGGGTGACAAGAATGAATTTCTAATGCTTTACATCTCCCACCATCTTCGGATCGTGTTTATACTTAAATACGAACGGAAAGATCAATCCAAGCACTAATGCGTATGCTGCGAAAGCGAACCATGTTGTAGGCCAGTCGGTGACTCCGTTTACCGTGAAATGATCTACCACCAATCCGGCGCCGTAGCCTCCGCACATAGCGCCTACTCCATTGGTCATGAACATAAATAATCCCTGCGCGCTTGCACGCATATTCGATGGCGATTCTTTTTCTACGAATAAGGATCCTGAAATATTAAAGAAATCGAACGCCATTCCGTAAACGATCATCGAGAGTACCAACAATGGCAAACCACTTCCCGGATCTCCTACAGCGAATAAGCCGAACCGGAGCACCCATGCAAAAATAGCAATGAGCATTACTTTTTTAATTCCGAATTTTCTGAGGAAAAATGGAATGGTGAGAATAAAAAGTGTTTCAGATATCTGCGAAATAGAAAGTAAAAGGATCGGATGTTTTACGCCAAATGAATCGGGATGGGTTGTACTGAAACTGTCGAGAAAAGAACCGCCGAAAGCATTTGTGATCTGCAAAGCTGCGCCGAGGAACATCGCGAATAAAAAGAAGACAACCATTTTCCTTTGTTTGAATAAAACAAACGCATCAAGGCCCAGGGTTTGAAGAAAAGTTTTCTTCTCCACCGATTTCTGCGGAGGACAAACAGGCATGGTAAACGCGTAAATCCCGAGAAGAAAAGCCGCGACGCCGGCGAATACCAATTGCATATTTGACATGTTCCAACCACTGAGATCGATCACCCACATCGCAGCAACAAAACCGATCGTTCCCCACACTCTTATCGGCGGAAAATCTTTTATAATGTCAAATCCTTTTTGCTCCAGCACGCTATAAGAAACGGTGTTGTTCAGCGCGATCGTCGGCATGTAAAACATCGAATTGAAAAGCATCACCCAGAAAAATGTATCGGGATCAGTGATCGTGGAAGACCAGAACAACATTCCCGCGCCAACGATATGACAAAAACCTAAAACACGTTCCGCATTGATCCATTTATCCGCAATAATTCCCATGATCGCCGGCATAAAAAGCGATGCAATACCAAGTGTAGAAAAAACAGCACCGATCTGCGAGCCCGTAAAATGAAGTGTTCCGCCGAGATAACCACCAATAGAGATCAGCCACGAACCCCATACAAAAAACTGCAGGAAATTCATTACGGTAAGACGCGCTTTTATTCCCATGGAAAAAGTTTAAAGGAGTTTCGGGTTTAAAAAGTTTCGGGGATAAAAGTTGAAAATCGGGGTTAAAAAAGTTTCGGGTTTGAAGTTAAGGAGTTTATCGTTTAAAATTCCGAAGAACTATACTGTCAATTTATCCCGAAACTTTAAACTTGAAATCGGGAGCCAAAAAACTTTTGAACCCGAAACTATAAACTTTTTAAACCAGAAACCAGAAACCAAAAACTTTTTAACTGCTCTTCCTCTTCTTCAACTCATCCCTGATGCGTGACGCGCGTTCGTAATTTTCATCAGCGAGTGCTTTGTTCAGCATTTCTTCCAGCTCTTTAACGGTTTTGCGGTTTAATTC
>JALYQL010000268.1 GCA_030855855.1 Bacteroidota bacterium
CGCAGAAACCGTGATGGTGCCCAACATGCTCATTCAGCCTAACCTTGAAAATGCGATATGGCATGGGCTGCGTTATAAGGAATCGAAGGGTTTATTGAAATTAAAATTTTCAAAAGCCGGCAATAAAACAAGAGTTACTATCGATGATAATGGAATTGGCCTGGCTGAAAGCAAAAACATCAAAACGAAAAACCAAAAGCTTCACGAATCACTTGGATTGAAAAACGTGCAGGAAAGGATTCGCCTGCTGAATGATATTTATAAATCGGATATCCGTTTTGAGATCAAAGAAAAAACTACTGCTGAAGGTGGAGTATCAGTTCAGATCGAATGGTAATGAAGAAAATAAAAAGTGTAATTGTTGAAGATGAATCTTCGGCGAGGGAGGCGCTCAAATCGTATCTCGCAAAATATTGCCCGCAGATCGAGGTGATTGGTGAAGCGCATGATGCGCGGCAGGCTGTTGCTGTTTTGCACGAATTAAAGCCACAGCTTGTTTTCCTCGATGTTGAATTGCCTTTTGGAAATGCTTTCGATGTGCTCGACGAATGCAAAGATCTTTACTTCGAAACTATTTTCGCAACAGCCTTTTCTGAATATTCGCTCAAAGCTTTGAATCAAAGTGCCGCTTATTACTTATTGAAGCCTGTGAGCATAGAAGAGCTCATCGTTGCGGTAGAAAAAGTATCGCAGCATATTACGAACAAAGAAGTCTTCGACAGGAACGCAATCGCTGTGGAAAATTTCCGTGAGCCCCAACCAGAAAAACGACAAGTGATTTTACCCACGCTGGAAGGTTTTGAAGTGATAAAGATGGACGAAATTATACGCCTCCAGGGAAATGGAAATTTCACCGATATTTTTCTGAAAGACGGAAGTAAAAAAATGGCTTGCCGCTTTCTAAAACATTACGACGAAATTCTTTCTTACCCCTTTATAAGAGTGCATAAGTCACATATTATAAATGTAGAATGTGTGAAATCGTACCACAAAAATTCGGGTGGTTATGTGGTGCTGAGTGATAAGAGCGAGGTGGATATTTCAGCGAATTATAAGGAGGAGTTTTTGAAGTATTTTAAGTAGATGGCTTAGTCGGCTGCCTGGACGCTGAGGGAAAAATTCACCTTGAACGAAGGTTTCCCTCAGTATTTTCCGAAATAACTTCTAATTAAAAAAGCTCTTATTCTTATTATTCCCCGAACTGCTCGCTGAGAATCGCAAAGAAATTTCCAATCCTCCACGCGATTTACTTGCGGCGGTTAAATTGGATAAGTTGACGTCATAGCTGATGCCCAGCCTGAAGTACGACATCTCGAAACCGGTCACAATATTAAACGCGTCAGCAAAACGGTAGTAGCCACCCAGCACAAACGCAGCAGGCTTTTTTCTTCCTGTATAAACAGACGCTTCCTGCAGCCAGTATTTCACCAATGCGCCTGCGCTGATCTCGTGGTGACCGCCCTGGATCGTAACGAGGTATCCCGGCTCCAGCACAAGGCTGTAATTTTTTATTCCGATCGCCGCATTTCCGTGCGCTACAAATTTCATTGGTAAACGCTGATCAGTATTGCCATAAAATGTATAAACCGGCTTGTTCAGGTGCTGAAGAGAAAATCCGGCAGTGAAATTCATCTGGTCATTAGAGCTGATCGTGTTGTGTCCTTTTCCGTAAAACCATGCAACACCAAATCCGATATCAGCATACGAACGATTGGAAACAGTGCCCGGCTCTAATGAAGGAACTGTCGGGTCAAGTGAGCCGCCGACGTACTGGTTATCCCAATACAATTTCTCGTAGCTCAGGCTGCGCTGTCCAAACCCGCCATAAATTCCCGCGGAAAATAAATTGTAATCATTTGCGGCAAGCACGCCTGACAAATGCAATTGACCTGTGGTTGTTCCCATAAACGCATCTCCCGCCTTGTCAGAAAAAACATCGAGACCAATGCCCATGTGACTCCCGGTTTTACTTTTCAAGACGGCCATATCAGCGCCAACATTGAATGTCTTAAAAGAATTAGTGGTCACACTTCTCCACTGATCTTTGTAATTGACAGTAACCAGCAGATCATGCGACAATCCCGCATTTGCAGGATTAAGCAACAATGGTGTTTCGGATAATTGCGAAAAGTGAATATCCTGTGCCGTTGAAAAAAGAGGCAGTGTAAAAGCGGCAGCTAAAAAAAGTATAGCCCGCGCAGTCAAAAGAGCTTTGATCTTTTTCATACTTATTTTATGAGAGAGACATTACCTTTTAAATTTATTCCCGTTCCATCATTCAGCAGCCCTTTCACCACATAGGTGAATACCGCGGTTTCGCATGGAACACCACGCCAAGTTCCGTTCCAGCCGACAGCCGGATCGGTGCTGTGAAAGACCTGCTCGCCGAGACGATTGAAAACATAGAAATCCATTGTTTCAATGCAGGCTCCCCTCACGTAGAGAATATCATTCTGATTATCGCCATTCGGTGAGAACGCGTTCGGCACGAATACATCGCCGCAGAATATATCGACAATCACGGTTACTGTATCAATCAACGTACATCCTAACGAATCGGAAACGGTGAGCGTGTAAGTTGTGGTAACAGTAGGAGATGCAACCGGGTTCTGGCAATTGCTGCAGCTCAGATCACCCGCGGGAGTCCAGCTGTAGAATGTGCCGCCCGTTCCATTCAGCTGCGTAGACTGCCCTGCTGTAATTGTGACCGTCGGCCCCGCATCCGGATTGAGCGAGCTTACGCTTCCCACAGTAACAGTGGATGTGAATGAACAACCATACGCGTCAGTGACAATACAGAAATAGGTGCCCGGTGCAAGCGCGATAGCGGTTTGTGTGTTTTGACTATTGCTCCAGCTGTAAGTATATGGCGGACTTCCACCAATTGGGTAGACAGTAGCGGTGGCATCATTCACATTACATCCTGCAAGCGTGCTGGAAACACTATCGCTTATGGTATTTATAATCACGGTTATCGTATCATAGCTTATACAACCTCCACTGACAGAAACCTGGAGATAATACGTCGTGGTAACTGTCGGCGTGACTACTACGGTGCTCGTGTTACTGATAGTAGTGCTTCCATTCGACCACGTAAAGCCGTAACCAGTTCCTGTTGGTGTGGCAAGCGTCAGCGCCGTACTTCCGCAAATCACAGTATCGTTTCCGGCATTGGCAGTCGGATATGCTTTTACTGTTACAGCATACGGTTGTGAATTAGATCCACATTGATTAATAGAACTGAGAATGATCTGGTACGTTCCTACAATCGGGTACGTTACATCAATAATATTGTTTGCTGTATCAATGACCGTTCCACCGGAAGCATTCCAGCTGTAATAAGTGCTGTTCTGGAATGAGCTCATCCACGTATTGGTATCTCCCTGGCAGACAATATGTGGCCCTGTAATTGGTGCGCCTCCCGCGCCAAGCACCACGATCGAATGAACAGGCGACCACGGACCAACGCAGCCGTTGTTTGTTTCCTGCACCATAAAATTAAGTGTGCCCGTTCCTCCAAGGTTTACATACAGTGAATTTGAATTTGCACCGGATGGAGAAACAAATGGATTTCCTCCGTTTATTCCGTTGCATTGCCACATGTAAGTTGACAAATCGGAATAATTATATGGTGAGAAAAACAACGCAACGATATCGCCGACGCAGAATGTATCCTGTGGTGTGAATGTGGTGAAATCATACGATGTGATAATTGCTCCTGAAGAACGCGGAGCGCCGATCGTCAAACGAATAAGGCTTCCGAGCGAATTATCTGGTACAGTAGAATTGGTCGCAACAACGCGCAGGTAATTCATTCCCGTAGGCAAGCCATAAATCGGCAAGCTGTCTTTACACGGAATATGAATGTTCAAAGTGGTATCACCGGTGGCCGCGACGGAACCTAAAATACCATTCGCTCCTATCTGTGCAAAATTCAGGCTGCTTAATAATTGCGTCTCGAATACATTTCCCGGATTGTAAACAGCTGTCGTGTTAAATGTATTGACGTTAATATCTATCACTGAATCGGCACCTGCAGGAGAGATCGCGCAGTCCGTTACACAGAAGCTAAGATCCTGCGAGTTATTGGTATTGATATCACATTCTCCAATACAGAACGGCCCCCAGGGCGCACCGATCACAGCAGGATTGGAAGAAACCACACGGATATAATAACCGCAGCCCGGAGGAACTACCGGGATAATTCCGCCGACCGATCCCGGAGGTGAACCCAGCATAGGATCGTACGTGGCAGGATCAGGAGAGGATCCGATGATTGGTGGTGTTGCGGCAAAAACTCCGTTCGAATCCGAAAGCTGCGCGGTATAAACGTTAGCAGAGCTGTAAACTCCGGTTGAATAAAACGGCACATCAATAACGCTTCCGATACAAACGGCGTTGGTATCAAATGTCACAACCGGCTGCAGCGTGGTGATCACGTTCGGACACGTAACAATTGAAAAACAACCGGAAGCTATTCCTGTAAAGAACGGCGCCGGCGAAGTTCGTCGTATTCGTATTTTGTAACAGGTGCCGGGTGGTACTGTTGTCGGAAGTATAATTGAAAACGCGCCGCTCATCTGCGGGTAAAAAATATTGGCAACCCATGTGTTGGTGGTCGTGAAATTTCCAAACTGATCGGAAAGATCGATCGCGTAGGTGCCATCGCATAACGTATCTGAAAGTGTCCAGAAAAATGTAAGCAATCCGCCCTGGCAAACCGGGTTTGGAGTAACGCTGGTAACGGTGATGGTTGCGCTGTTATTAAATTCACCAACAACATTAATATCATCCACCGCGAATGCGACAGAATCGGGAGAAGGACCATTATCATTCAGCCAACGGAAGCCAAAACGGATATCATTTACATTGGCAAAAGCAGGACTGGTAATATCTTCATACTTCCATTTGTATTTATTACTGTACTGGCTTAAACCGGTTTGCACCCACGGTCCGTTATTCACACTGTAATACACTTCTCCGTATGCAGTAGCGGATCCCTGGCAGAGATAGAAAAAGCTGAAATGCACCGAATCCATTCCCATGGTGCAAATGCCGTTTGTCATGAAGGCGAATTTGTCGGAAGGATTGGATGGATTGTAATTTGTATTTGTAATTCCGGATGGCGCATCGTGAATATGGAGGTATTCGCTGTACGGAGCAAAAGCAATTGTTCCGCTGTAGGTGCTGTCTTCAGGATACGTGTTCTGATAAGTCGGTGCGCCGGTATATTGGCTGTTCACGATCCATTCATTGGTTCCGGTATTCGGACCGGGTCCACTTCCATTGAGCGTAAAAGAGCCGCCGCCTGTCTGGAAATTCTCAGTAAAGAGCAGGAGATTTTGCGCTTGCAGCATGAAGCCGCTTAAAAAAATGAAAATGAAAATGAGTAGTGATTTTTTCATTGTGCTTTTTTTCTGGTGCTGGTAAGAAAAATGGTGTTGCCGGATAAGGTGTTGGCCAAAGCAGGTATGGCTTTGAACCATAGCAATATAGCACATTTTTACTTATATGGGGATTATTTTGGCTCAAAATCGCGGCACAAATTTTTCCACAGCTTACGGTATGGATACTTTATTCCCTTCCGAACCGGTCTTTCCGCAGGGCTTCTCTTATTTTCCCGGCTTTATCACCGCGAAAGAAGAGCAGCATCTTTGCGGAATCATTTCTACATTATCGTTAAGCACTTTTATTTTCCACGGTTATGAAGCCAAACGTAAAGTAGCCAGCTACGGTTACGATTATCATTTCAAAGAGCAGGAGCATTACAAAAGGAAATCCGGTTCCTCCTGCTTTTAATTT
>JALYQL010000168.1 GCA_030855855.1 Bacteroidota bacterium
GCATCTGACACCACTTCAATCAAGGTAAACTGAATCTTCATCATTCTCACCAACCTCCACCGTAATATGTTCCTGCATAGTAGTCGCAAGCGAAAGCCCGACGAAATTGGTCTTCACCGGAAAACGCGTGTGGTCGCGGTCGACAAGCACAAGCGTAAGCAACGATTTAACCGGCGATTCTAAAAATAATTTAACGCCGTACATCAGCGTGCGTCCCGAATTCGAAACATCATCCACCACAATCACCGTTTTGCCTTCAAGATCGTGCAGCGCTGGTGTCACAGTTCCTTTACCATCTAAAGGTGAATCTTTAGAAATGTGGATTTCACAAAGCGTGACCTCGAGCGGAGAAATTTCGCCGAGTATTTTCGTGATCCGTTTTGCTAATCTGAATCCGTTCCCTGAAATGCCAGCTACAATAATCTCTTTTTCATTGTAGCAGTTTTCATACACCTGCCAGGCCAAACGATTCAACCGCTGACTTACCTGCTTCGGATTCATTACCAGTGTGCGTGTGCTTGTCATAAAACAAAGTTCTGAAAAAAACAGTCCGTTACTTATCGGAATTGTAATCTTAATAGATTTTTTCTTTAGTAGTGCTTTTTTGCAATGTCGCAAGGAGTAGAATGCGTGATTTTTAGGGAATTAGGGACGGTTTATTGTTTGTTGTTTGTTGTTTGTTGTTTGTTGTTTGTTGTTTGTTGTTTCTGGTTTGTTGTTTGGTTTTGTGTTGAATTATGAAGGAGCAGTATATGGTAGTTATCTATGAGCATTGTTCCCGTGTTACGCTTGTAGTCCTCGTCCCGGCTAAGCCCAGCCGGCACTGTGGGCTACCACTTCACCCGGGGCTGTCAAGAGGCATTATTTATGTTAAGAAACAAAAAAAGATTCCTGCAAATGGAAGTACCTCTTGATTCATGGCCATTCTAAAATCCTTCCCTTAGTAGCAAGTCCCCAATCTAAAATCTAAGATGCCCAATCTAAAATCTAAAATCCCCCAATCTAAATTCCCTTCTTAAACACCAGCCAGTTACTCTGCCGCATCGTTTCCATTCTGTTCTTTCCAATCACCACAATTTTTCCATTCGCCCCATCTCTTACCCAGCCTTCATCATAGCTTCCCATATCCGTATAAATCGCATCAATCACTTTCATCTTTACCATATCATCCGCAAATTCCTGCAACGTAATCCTGTTTTTAGATTCCACCAACGCAACCGAGCTGTCAGCATAAATAACAATCGCCCTGCGCTGAAATAATTTCTGATCCTTGTTAAAATCCAACGCATCGCCCGCGCGCACCAGTTGTATCTGCTGCAGAAAAGATCCGTTGAGCGCAACAATACTGTCTTTCCAGCTTTCTGTCAGAAACTTTCCATCATCCGTTTTGAAAATGCGCGGTTTACCATCCAAAATCAGCAATCCACCACCGAGATGATGATTCACTTTTTTGCGATCCGTAATTTTTCCGTTAATAATAAAAAGTCCGTCAATGCTGCCATCATCCAGCTGTGTAAACGCCGCCGGAATACAAAGCACAATGGCAGTATCTTTTTGCGTAGGCCGTTTATCGCGCAATTCAATTTTATTTTCCCGCAAATAATAAACCGTATAAAATTCATCTTCATACTTCCATTTTACATTCGTAGAAGTAACAAGCGAATCTTTCTGAGAAGAAATTTTTGTCCCATCCGCATTCACTTCCATGCAGGAGAAGAATGGAATCAGCAATAAAAAAATGAAAGCGTTTCTCATATTTTATAATTCTCAAATTAAATAGTATCCGCCGCGGCAGGATGACCCGTGCTTCGTAAATCCTTCCACCGCTATTTCCCCCCTGAAAGAATTACCTGCTCCAACAAAGAACAAGTCTTCTCCCAGTTAAAGCGGTCATGCACCATTCTGTAACCATTTTCTGCAAGCTGTTCCGCTTTATCAGGATGGTCGAGCAATAAATGAATGTGCGTCGCGAATTGTTCGGGCGTGTCTGCCACTAACACCTGCGAATCAGGAACCGCTTTCAGTGCGTTGTTGGAAAGGGTAGTGGTGACGCATGGAATTTTCATCGCCATCGCTTCAAGCAATTTATTCTGAAGGCCAATGCTCGATTGCATCGGGGCAACAAGGATCTTTGAACGCGCGAAACTTTTGCGGATATCATCCACCCAGCCGGTCACAGTTACATGTTCAGATTGCAGGGCAAGCACTTCAGCAGACGGACTTGCACCTGAAATTAAAATTCTCGTTCCCGGTTTTTTCTTACGCACAATCGGCAGAATTTTCTCTGCGAGGTAAACCGCGCTTTCCACGTTAGGCGGATAATTCATATTGCCGTTAAAAAGCAATTCATAATCCTTCTCCGCCGGCATTGGTTTAAAAAAATCCGTGTCAACGCCATTTGCGATCACATGTACTTCCGCCGGATTTTTCACTGGTAAAAGATCGCGGTCTTGCTGCGAAATGATCGTGAGCGAATTAAAATCGGTGAACACCGCGGCTTCGTATTTCAGCAGGCGTTTCCATTCCATCACAAACACCCAGCGCCACATCAGATTTACTTTCGGAATTCTGCGCTCGATGCCTTTCGAAAAAATATCCATGTAATCGAGCGTACGTGGAATTTCTTTGTGATGCCGCACATATTCCGCGCTGCGTATCAATTGTGCGAAGATGCGCTCGGGTTTTGATTTCGCAATTACATCGTCAATTTTTCTTTTCGCTGAAAGGCTCGTGAAATACGCCACCTGCAAGGGAATACCGCTGAAAAGTCCGCGCATCAGGTTAAAGAAAATTCCGATTTTGGAAATCCTGCAAACATGAATTTCACTGCAGAATTTCTTCAGCTCTTTTTCCGCATCGGGATGAACAGCCGTGTCGTTTATCGCGCAAAGTATGATGGTATGATTTTTAGAAAGGTGCTTCAGCTGGTTATATGCACGCAGCTTATCGCCTTTTTCAAGCGGCCAGGGAATGCGGGATGTAATGCAGAGTATTTTCACTTCAGAATGCTGCTGTAAAAGTCGGTCAATTTTTTTGAAGCGGCTGCAGAATCGAAATTTGTTTTTGCAAATTCTTTCGCACAGATCCCCAGCTCACGCGCATAAATTTTATTATTAAGCAGCTGGCAAACCGCAGTAGCAAAATCATCCGCCGTATTTTTGATCATCAGCTGCTTTTCATTTTCAGTATTCGTTCCTTCCGCACCGATCGAAGTGGTCACAATCGCTTTGCCAAGCGCCATTCCTTCCACCAGCTTCACGCGCATTCCACCGCCCGTAAGCAATGGAACGGTCATGATGAAATATTCATTCATGAAGTCAAACGCGTTTTCGATCTCCCCATGCACCACTATGTTTTTTCCGTAAAACCGTTCATCACCTTCCGGAAAACCTCTTCCCGCAAGATGAAGCTCCGCATGTGGAATCGCGGCAAGCACTTTGGGCCACACTTCTTTCACCAGCCAGCTTACACCCTCCATATTCGGCTGCCAGTCCATCGCGCCAATATGAAATACCGTGAATGGTTTTGATGTTACTTCTGAATGAACTTCCTCCAGGTTCATCGCAAAGGGCAATACCTGCATCGAATGCGCAGCGCCTTTTGTCAATTCTGTAATGCTGCGCTCATCTTCTGCGGTGATCGGCAAAATACCATCGGCTTTTATAAACGCTTCTGTTTCGTAAGAGAAAAGATTTTTGGTGAGATGCGCAAACCATTTTTTCTTGAGCGCGTTCTTTTCCTGCTGCGTCCGCCTGTTCCACAAATGAGCTTCCACATTATGCGCGCGCAATACAATTTTCGCTTTGCTGTGCCTGCGGATGATGTCGAAGTAGGGCATCATATACAGGCTTTCCAGCTGGATAATGTCGAAGTTTTCTTTTTGAAGTGTTTGAATCAATTTATTTTCAAATGCTGCCGAATAAAAACGATCAACATTATAGCAGGAGGAAGAAAATAAATTCGGGAAAGCTGAAAACAATTTTACATCGGTATTCACAAAAACGGATTCGATCTTTGTTGCGTTTTTATATTCTTCCGAAATTTTTTCAGGAGCGAAAGGATGTTTTTTGGTTTCAATGCACAGCACACGCACTTCATGGCCCGCCTTCAGCAGCATTTCTGTTACGTTGTTCATTGCAAGCGCGCCGCCATCAACGGCAGGAACTGGAGGCTTGGGAGTGAGCTGAAGTATGCGCATTGAATTTATTCCGGGATGTTTTCAATTCTTTCCAGCGGACCTTCTGTTAGCGTACTGCTATCGCCGCTGTTATCCTGGTCAGATCCTGCATTTTTATTTTTTCTCCGGAAAAGATTTTTAATCCTGTTAAATATTCCGCCGCTGTCAAACATTCCGGAATCGGCAGTTGCTTTTTTCGTGAGCCAGATGCCAAGCGGAAGGAACGTAAGGCATCCAAACCACATTCCGAACTCAGCAGGAATTGTTCCTTCTTTCGCCAGCTTTTCCCCGACAATGCTCATCACCCAGAAAAGCAAAAAGCAAATAATTGAAATCACAACCGGCAAGCCTAAACCTCCTTTACGAATCAATGCCCCTAAAGGTGCGCCAATAAAAAACATAATCAGGCAGGCAAACGACAAACTCCATTTACGCCAGTATTCAATTTTAAAACGGATAATTGATTTCTCTTCGGCGTCAATTTCATTCAGCTTAGAATCCACGTTCGCTTTGCAGTTTCTCGCGTTATTCATTGCAAGCTCATACGCTTTCGATTTTTCTGCTGCGCTCAGCTCCTGCAGGAAATCTCCCGTCTTCGTTTTTGCCTTTACCGTGTCCAGCGATTTCCAGTACAATTTTGTCCTGGGCAGGTAAGCGCTGCTCAGTGCAACGTAAAAGCGGCTTTTATCGTCACGCACACTTTGTTTCATTGTATCGATATAGCTCAGCAGCTGGCCTCCTGTGAGCATCTTATCGTTTTCCTTGAACAATTCGGCATTGGTGCGCACCATCTTTAAACCGGAAAGATCGATGCGCGCAATCTGCTCTTTGAATTTAATTCTTACGAATGGTTTTGTGACAGACGCGTTTTCTGCTGACCACATCTCCTGGTATGTTTCACCGTTCTTTAATTCCATCACCAGGAAACTATTGTCGGTAGTAGTGCTCATCTTACCGTATTCTGCCACTGTAAGCAGCACATTTCCTGCCTGTGCGCTGTGATCGTAGATCATAATGCCTTTCAGCACTTGTCCGTCTTCTTCTATTTTGTCAATGCGTATACTATAGCCGTCAACAAGGCTGTTGAATACACCTTCCTTGATATTCAGCGCAGGCTTCTGCTGGTGAATATCGTAAAGCGTCGACATAGCTTTCAGGTTGATGTAAGGCAATACATAATTTGAAAAGAGGAATGCGCCGGCCGTGATAAAAACGGTGAACAGGATGAGCGGACGCATAATACGCACCAGTGATATTCCTGCTGATTTCAGCGCGGCAAGCTCATAATGCTCCGCCATATTTCCAAATGCCATCAGCGAGGAAAGCAATACGGCCATTGGCAATGCAAGCGGAATCATTTGTAACGCTGCAAATGAAAACAGCTCGACAATAATGGTCCATTCCAATCCTTTACCTACCAGCTCGTCAATCCATTTCCATAAGAACTGCATGAAAAGGATGAACACTGAAATCACGAAGGTCAGCGCGAATGGCGGCAGGTAGGATTTGAAAATAAACTTCTGAAGTGTTTTCAAGGCACGTAAAGATAATAAGCTGGCCGCGATTCAGGGCAAATCCGTGCACCTTACTTAACAAGACTTCTGAAAAACAAACAGTCCCGCCCGTTAAGGAGCAGGACTGCCTGTTTAATTGGTATGCAAGGATTATTCCTGCTTCACAACTTTTTCAATGTACGACTGACCATTTGCAGTTACACGCAGGAAGTAAATTCCGTTTGCATGTGTGCTCAGGTCAAGCTGTTTTACATAAACACCTTTTACATCAGAAGCTTTGTCGCTGTAGATCACACGACCTTCAACGCTCACAAGCTCCACGGTGATCTCGTTGTAATCAGCGTCGTTGATCGTGAGTGTGAATGAACCATTGTTCGGGTTCGGGAAAATATTCATTCCGGCAGCTACGAATGGCTCATTAACCCCAACGCATGCAAGCACGTCAATCGTTTCGTCAACAGAACCAAAGCATCCGTTCGCGTCTGTGTAAGAATAAGTAACAGTTTGTAATCCGACACCGGCAGCCGATGGAGAGAACATATTTCCTGTTACGCCCACACCTGTGAAAGCACCGCCAACAGGTGAAGCGCTCAGTGTAATTGTTGCATCATCGATACAAGCTGAATTCTGCATCGAGAACGTTACCGTTGGTTGTGTGAAGATGGTTACCATCACCGAATCGCTTGCTGAACATCCCGCTGCGGTTGTTACATCAACAGCGTAGTTACCTGTTGAAGAAACAAGGATAGTCTGTGTAGAATCAGTTGTGCTCCACACATACATTGCTCCTGCGTTTTGTGCATCCAGGGTGATTGTTCCACCGCACATTGAAGTATCGCTTCCGAGATTGACAACCGGCGAAGCGTTCACCGTTACAGTGATGGAATCCATCGCCGCGCAACCCGTGATGGAATCGGTTACCGTTACATCATATGTTCCTGTGGTGTTGGTTGTGATGGACATTCCCGAAGAGAGATCGCTCCAGAGGTAATTGTATGGCCCTGCTGTGGCGTTGATCGTGAACGGACCTGAAGCGCTGCAGAAAGTAGTATCGCTTCCGAGTGAAAGAAGTGGTGATGGATTGATGGTTACCACTACTGTATCTCCGCTAAAACAGGTTGTAAGATTGTCAGTTACCGTTACGTAATATGTGCCTGTAGAATTTACATTCAATGAAGGCGCAACAGATGCATCGCTCCAGTTGTAGCTGTAATTTCCATTGGGGCCGCTAAGCGTGTACGGCAGGTTCATGCTGCAGATTGCAGTGTCGTTTCCAAGCATCACTGCAGGAAGCGGGTTTACCGACAATGCAACTGTATCGCTGTTGAAACATGCGTTGATTGTATCCGTTACAATCAATTCATAATTTCCACCAGCACCGGCATTGATAGCCTGTGTGGTATCGGTAGTGTTCCAGAGATAATCAAACTGACCAGAAGGGCCGGAGAACGTTACAGAGTTACCATCGCATATCGATACATCAGAACCGAGCGAGAAAGAAGGCGCAGCGTTAATTCCGACAAGGATCGTGTCTCTGCCTGTGCAGCCTGTTACGCTGTCAGTAACCAATACATCGTAGTTTCCGAACACATTCACCTGCAATACCTGGTTAGTAGTAGAATCGCTCCACAGGTATGTGTATGGACCAGAAGAAGCGTCAAGCGGCAATACTGTGTTTGAACAGATCGCTGTGTCGTTTCCGAGCATTGGTGCAGGTGAAGGATTTACGGTTACAAGAACTGAATCGCTGGAGAAACATCCGCTTGTTGAGTCAGTAACAGTAACAATGAAGTCTGTTGTTACCGGCGGTGTTGCTGCAGTGTTCTGCATGTTTGGTGTAGCAATGCTCGCAGAAGGTGTCCATCCGTAAGTCCATGAACCGTAGCTCTGGATAAACGCGATGTTCGGACGCTGTGATGCTGTGAACTGGTGTGCAATGCCGCAGATATTCGCGGTATTGTCATAACGGTTATAAGCGGTAGAGACAAATGGAGTTGCAATCTGTCTCATGCTTGCATTGTTTGTGAAAGTTGTGTTTGGCGGAGTAGTGTAGTTCGCAAAACAGGTTTCCACAATAATATTCGATACACCATCCCAGAAGAACGGGGTAGAGAAAGTATGTGTGTTAATGCCCACAGCAGGCGCATAGCTCGCGTTGGTGTAAACTGTATATGCGGTGTAGGTAACGAAACCTGCTGAAAGATCTGTCACTGCTGTTGATCCGAGCTGGATAGTGAAGTTGGTCAGCGGAGCAGAAGCATTTGTATTTGTTACCTGGAAGGCAAGTCCTGAGAGGTTTCCTGAAGATAATCCTGCAGCAGTTAATTCTGACGCAAGGATCAGCATCTGGTGACGGGATCCGCCGTAGAATTGTCCGTATGGTGCAGGATAACCTGATGCAGTATTAATGACATTTCCATTGGTAATCTGTGCAGATGACGGTGGCTGTGCCGCTGCAAGGTTTACGCTTGATCCTGAACAGATAGGTGTAACGTCCACGGAAGCGGTAACTGTCGGGACAGCGCTCATCATGACAGAAATTGTGTCACGGTTGCTGCAGCCTGATACTCCGTCATTAGCATCTACATAATAAGTGTAAGTGCCGGGAGCTGTTGGCATGAACATTACAGAATCACCGATGGTTGAATTCAATGCTGCTGAAGGCGACCATGTGTATGCATAGCCAGCGTTACTGCTGTTTGCGATGAGGAGCGTTGTGTCATTTCCGCAAAGTGAAGAATCAACAGCCGATACAGAAATAGAAGGAGGAGTAGTTACAGTGGCCACAACAGGAACACGTGAGCTGGCGCACTGTGTGCAAACATTCAGCGTATATTCTTCTACCTCACCGAAGCTGAGGGTAGTAGCACATACATCTGTAATCGCAGGAACAAGTGCATAACGGCACATTACCCGGATACGTTTTGGTCCGGATGTAGTTCCCGGAGGTACAGTGATTGATCCTGTATTTACAACGGTATTG
>JALYQL010000170.1 GCA_030855855.1 Bacteroidota bacterium
ACAAACCGGGCAGCAGCAACGTTCTCCTCAGCAACGGCCGGAAGGTCCGCGACCACAGGGGCAAAAACCGCAGCCGCGCAATCCGAATGTAAATCGTCAGCAGCCGAATGCGCGACCAAATCCTAACCAGCAAAACAAACCAAGCGCGAATCCGAATCAAAAACCGAATCCGCAGAACAAACCTGTAAATCCCGACCAGCAAAATAAACCGGCTCCGAATCAAAAACCCAATCCTAACCAGAACCGGAATCGTCCGCCACGCAGAAATGATAATGGTCCGCGTCCGCCACAAGGTCCGCCGCAGGCACCACCACATACCACACCACCACCAACTGTTTAATATGTTACGGTCAAGGTTTTTTATTTTTGCAGGATTGATCCTCGCGCTGGTTTCTTTTTCTTCCTGTGAGGATAACAGCCTGTACGATGAAAACCGTGATATAAACGAAGGCGTGTGGGACATGAATCAGAAGCTTTCGTTCGATTTTGATGTGCCGGATACGGTGACGAAATACAATTTGTATTTCAACATCCGTAACACCGACGATTACCAATTCAGAAATATCTACGTGTTTTTCAAAACAACTTTTCCCAATGGAAAAACAAGTGTTGATACCGTAGAATTTCCGCTCGCTGATCCTGTTGACGGCCGCTGGTACGGTAAAGGCCAGGGCGATGTGCACGATTGCAGGTTGGTGTTTCGCCAGGGGGTGCGTTTTGCATTACCGGGTAATTATCATATGGAAGTGGAGCAGGCTATGCGTATGGAACAATTGCCGGGGGTTTTGAGTGCAGGGATAAGAATTGAACGTGCGGAAGAATAGTTTCGGGTTTCGTGTTTATATTTTGAGAAAAATTATTTTTTACTGAGGGCTTTAGCAAGAACAATTATTCCTGCGCTGGTTTTTTTATACTAAATTTTGTCGTAATTTTTAACACAGAAACTGAACCCGGAATACTCATCCATGAAAAATATTTTTCGTCTTGTTGTGTTTTTTTCCGCAGTCGTTTTTTGCTGTGCAACCTGCAAAGTAGACGGAATTAAAAAAACGTACAAGACAAAACATGTGGTGCTCATCGTTGTGGACGGTGCGCGTTATTCCGAAACATGGGGCGACAGCACACGTTTCCGCATTCCATTTCAGAATTCTGTTTTGCTTCCGCAAGGCTGCATGATTTCCTCTTTTCGCAATGACGGAAATACGTGGACCAGCGCAGGTCATACGGCGCTTACAACAGGAATGTACGAGCCGCTTGACAATGGAGGAAATCAATATCCTGCGAATCCGTCTTTCTTTCAATACTGGCGGAAATTCACAGGAAAGCCTGCTGAAAAAGCGTGGGTGATAACTTCGAAAGATAAATTGTACGTGCTGGCGAATACTGCAGATTCAGAATTTAAAGACAAATGGACGCCGCGTTATGATTGCGGGATCAATGGCGCATCCAGCGGCTACAGGGATGATTCCACTACAACTGCACATGTTATTTCCACGCTTTCACAATTTCATCCCGATCTTTTGCTGGTGAATTTCCGTGAGCCGGATTACAGCGGCCACAGCGGAATCTGGAATAATTATCTCGCAGGAATTACAAGCACCGATCAATATGCTTCTCAGATATGGAATGCGCTGCAGGATGATCCGTATTACGCAGGAACAACTACGCTCATCGTCACCAACGATCACGGCCGCCATCTTGATACGGTTGCGGATGGTTTTGTAAGTCATGGCGATAATTGCGAAGGTTGCCGCCATATCGGTTTTGTAGCTGCTGGTCCGGATTTCAAAAGGAATTTTACTACTTCTGTTACTTATGGACAAGTAGATGTTCCGCGTACGATTGCCGAGCTGCTGGGTTTTCCAATGCCGGCAACAGCTGGAAAGGTGATGACGGAAATTTTGCGGTAGGTTTTGCGTGAAGCACATTTATTCATTTTCCTCCCACACTTATCCTTTTCATTCTTAGCCCCGACCATTTTTCATTACTTTTGATCCATCATGGCAGACGAAAAACCGGTAGAAAAACCCGCAAAGAATCAGAAAGATTCCGGCAAAACAAAATCAAAATACAAACGACTTATCCGCTTATTCTGGATCGTTCTTTTAACGCCCGTGATCGGACTTGTGGTGCTGATAAGCGGCATCGCTTTATTTGCCGACCTGCCGGACATTGAGCAGTTACAAAATCCGGAAAGCAATCTTGCAACGGTTTGTTATTCTTCCGATGGAAAAGAACTTGGAAGATTTTATCTTGAAAACCGTGTTACCGTTCAATACAGTAAAATAGACCAGGACGTTATCAATGCATTGATCGCGACGGAAGATGAACGTTACCGTGAACATTCCGGTATTGATGCAAGAAGTCTCGGACGCGTATTTGTAAAAACATTTGTCGGAGGTGATCGCAGCTCAGGCGGCGGATCTACCATTACGCAGCAGCTGGCAAAAATGCAATTTCACCGGGAAGCAGACCGTTCGACAAAATCGGTGCGTACGTTTCAGAAGCTGAAAGAATGGATCATCGCAGTTCGTCTTGAGCGCTTGTTTACCAAAGATGAGATCATCGCGCTTTACCTGAATAAATACGATTTCAATTATAATGCTGTCGGAATTAATTCAGCCGCTAAAGTTTATTTTTCCACGACTTCCGATTCTTTAAAAATTGAAGAAGCGGCAGTGCTTGTCGGAATGTGCCAGAATCCATCGCGCTGGAATCCTTTAATTTATCCTGACAGCGCATTGAAACGCCGCAATCTTGTTATGTACCAGATGCAGCGAAACGGATTCCTCAGCCAAACGCAATATGATTCGCTCAAAGCGTTGCCGATCGTTGTACATTTTAATCCTGAATCGCACAACGAAGGTCTTGCGCCTTATTTCCGCGAATACCTGCGCGACAATTTCCTGAAGAAATGGTGTACGGAACATCTCAAGCCAAACGGTAAGCCTTATGATATGTACCGCGATGGATTGAGAGTTTATACTACAATTGATTCGCGCATGCAGACGTATGGCGAGAATGCTGTGGAAGAACACATGGCGGCGCTGCAAAAAACTTTTGACGTGGAGCTCAAAGGAAAAAAGAACCGGCCGTTCAGCTATCGCGTTAAAAAAGAAGAGATCGACCAGATTCTCGCTTCAGGAAAAAAACGTTCCGACCGTTATCATCATATGCAAAAGGCCGAAGCATCTAAGGAAGAGATTGAAAAAGCGTTCAACACAAAAGTCAGGATGCGTGTTTTTTCCTGGAAAGGCGAGATCGATACAATGATGACGCCGATGGATTCGGTCCGTTATTACAAATCATTTTTGCAAACCGGTTTCATGGCGATGGAGCCGCAGACAGGATACATCCGCTCGTGGGTGGGTGGAATTAATTTCCGACATTTCAAATATGACCACGTGAAAGTGAGCAAACGCCAGGTAGGCTCAACGTTCAAACCATTTATTTATGCGCTCGCCATACAGGAAGGTTATTCGCCCTGCGACCAGGTTCCATGCATCCGCACCTGCATTCCGAGTGAAGATGGAAAAACAGATTGGTGCCCGAATAATTCATGGGGAAAAGCCGAAGAGGCGAAATACAACGGCAAGATGATCACGTTGCGAAAAGCGCTTGCGTTATCGATCAATTATGTTTCCGCTTTTATCATGAAACAATTCGGTCCGCATGCAGTGGTTGATTTTGCGCGCAATGTAGGAATCACTTCGCCGCTTGAACCTGTTCCATCACTCTGTCTGGGAACAGCGGACATTTCTCTTTGTGAAATGGTTGGGGCGAATTGCACATTTGTCAATAAAGGAAAATGGATCGAGCCGACATTCATCACGCGCATCGAAGACAAGAACGGAAAAGTGCTCGAAGAATTTATTCCGAAAACAAAAGAAGCGTTGAGCGAAGAGAAAGCCTACCTCATGATTAACCTGATGCAAGGTGTTGTAGATGGCGGTACTGGCGGAAGAATTCGCGGAACGTATAAGATCATGAATCCTGTTGCCGGTAAAACGGGAACAACGCAAAACAATTCTGACGGTTGGTTCATGGGCTTGACGCCTGATCTTGTTGCCGGTGTATGGGTTGGCGGTGAAGACAGGAGCGTGCATTTTGACCGCACGGCAGAAGGACAAGGCGCGTCGATGGCGCTTCCGATCTGGGCGAAATTTTTCCAGCAGGTATATGCGGATAAGACGATTAAAATTTCCAAAGGGGCTTTTCCGAAACCGAAAGGCAAGATCATGATGGATCTTGATTGTCCTAAATTCGATGACGGCGAACCTATCTTTGAAGATCCGAATGACAATATCTTTGGCGGTGACGGGAGCTAATCATATACTTCTGAATGGAAAATTTAATTGCAAGTACACAGCCAGGAATGCGAAGGAAGATTTTTTCATTCGCATTTTTAGCGCAAAAGATCCGTGGTAATGAAGCAAAATTCCTGTTCGGGCTCGCGCTCATTACACGGCTAATTGCGCTTCCGTTTTCGCAGGCAATGGAATCGGATGCGACCTCAAGATTATTTCTTGCCGACCACGCTTTGCACCAGGGAGGCGAGCTGGCGAGTCTGCAATGGCCTTCTTTGCATATTTATTTTCTGTCACTCGCGCAGTTTATTTCAAGAGATATTTTATGGGGCCCGGTTATTCTTTCTTTACTGATGGGCGCTTTTGCTGTCGTTCCTTTTTATCTCTTCACCAAAAATATTTACAGTCAGAAAGGTGCTTTTTATACTGCGCTCATCTTTACCTTTTCACCGCTTATTTTCAGGTTGAGCTTTGTTCCCCTTTCTGAAATTTATCATGTTTGTTTTTGTATAACAGCTTTATGGTGCCTCTCTGAAGGATTGATCAGAAAAGACAAAAAATGGAAATGGGGAATGCTGGCCGGATTGGCAGCAACGATTGCCGCAGGAGGAAGATTTGAAGCGTGGGTGCTGATCGGATTGCTTGGAATTATTCTTATCGTATTGAAAGAATGGAAAATGATGTTCGCATTCGGATTGACTGCAGCAATTTTTCCGGTATGGTGGCTGATCTATTGTTATCGCATGACAGGTCATCCGCTCATCAGTCTTGAAATGGTGGAATGGCAGAATTTTGTGGTCGGAAAGGTGAATGAAAATATGACAGAGATCGAACGTTTCCGGCGGGTGATCTATTTTCCGTTTGAATGGCTTATTTCAGTCACTCCCATCGTTGCCATAATGAGCGTTTGGTTTTTTGTCCGTGCAATCGTTAAAAGAAAAATTACCCGTTTGCAATTTACATTTGGTTGTCTCTTCTATTTCTTTCTTCCATTCTTTGTATATGAATCGATCACAGGATCACTTGCCGACCAGGCTCGTTATACTGTTACCCTGATCATGCTTTCTCTTCCGTCTTTTGCTTTATGGTTCGAAAATTCCGGCAAAGAAAAATTCAAGAACAGTTTTGCTGTAATTATCGCCGTGCTGCTTATTCCATGGTCATACGCATGGCAACGATTACCCTGGCACAAAGTGTTTTTTGCATCGGAGATAAAACAAGAAGTGGTAGCCGAAATCGTGGCGACTAATTTCTGGCAATCGGAAGCTATTCCATCTTTTCACCGGCCCGGAATTACAACGATCGTAAACGCAGCGAATAAACATACAATTGCCGGCGATGGATATTTTATAGACTTCAGCGGGTGGTGCGAGAGTTATTATTTTGCCCAGCAATCTGATCTTCACAATAGCCATATAAACATTCTCTCGCCTGTTGCTCCTCATAATGGTGATGAAGGAAGGATGAAGATTTTTTTTGAACAACATCCGCGCGGAACAATTCTTCTTTCCGATTTTTCTGATCTGTCAAGAGAACAAACTTTACATGGCCCGCTATTAGAATTCAAGGGTGTTGAAGGCGCGCTTTTATTATCTCCGATTATGACTGACAAACATATCCGGCTGTTTCGCTATTTTTACCTGCCCGAAAATGAAACAGCAGTTCAGCGGATAAAATACAAAGACACGCCGCCCTTATTTTCTGCCGAAAAAGATCTTGATTATTATATCACTGCAAATTACAGTGATGCGGGATGGATAGCAGAGACATGGAA
>JALYQL010000343.1 GCA_030855855.1 Bacteroidota bacterium
CCTGCTGCACCTGTTGCGCCATTTGCTCCTGCTGTTCCGGTCGGGCCTGCTGCACCTGTTGCTCCTGCTGTTCCGGTCGGACCTGCTGCACCTGTTGCGCCATTTGCTCCTGCTGTTCCGGTCGGACCTGCGGCGCCTGTTGCGCCTGCTACACCTGTTGCTCCATTTGCTCCCGTTGGGCCATCAACACCTGTGGCTCCCGTTGCACCTTGAACTCCTGTTGCGCCCACAGCACCTGCATTTCCTGTAGCGCCTGTTGCGCCAATACAATCGAGCGAGTTCCAATTGCCATCGCCATTGATATCTTCTGAAATATCATTGATATTATCACCGTTCAAATCCCAGCAATGAATTCCATTTGCGCCAGTTGCTCCATTTAGTCCTGTTGCTCCGTTTGCTCCTGCCGCACCTGTTGCTCCGGCGATTCCCTGGGGTCCTGTTGCTCCGTCAGCGCCTGTGGGACCTTGTGCGCCAGTTGCGCCTTGCAGACCTGTTGCTCCCTGGGGGCCGGTCGGGCCGCCTGCGGATGAACCTGCGAAAAGTGCATAAGGAACCGACATTAATTGTGTGGTGCCCATGTTTGTAAATCCGGTGCCGCCGTCAATTTCTACTTTGAGGTAATGCGCGGAATTGGCCCAGAGAATTGTATTGAATGCGGAAGGAGAAGTTTGTGTTCCCTGCCCGATCACCACGTTGAACAATCCGAACGCGTTTGTGGTTATAGCGTGCGTTTCTTCATAGGCGAGAAATGCCGGTAATGCAGAAGCATCTGTATATACTCCGAGCCGAACAGTGAGCGGCGCGTTCTGAATTTCAGAACCGGAAGTGTTGCGTGCAACAGCCTGGTAATTTATTCCCTGCGGGGGGGCTTGTGCGTATGCAATAACTGTAACCAGGATAAAAAATAAACTAAGATTTTTTTTCATTGTGTGCTAATGTATTTGGGGAATTGCTTTAATACGGTTTAACGGTTTGCTATTGCTGAACAGGATTCTGGCTTACGTGTGTCTTCCGGCACTGGTAATACTGTTTCCATAATCGTTTTCTGAACTGTGCTGATTAAAGCGGCCTGGTAATTTATTCCGCGCGTGGGGGCTTGTGCGAAGGATTTTTCCGGGGAGAAAACAATCAATAGAAGTACAAAAAGAATACACGATGTATTTTTCATTTACCTGATTTATTTTTTAATGCGATAATTCGATCCAGCCGGTTTTAGAAAAATCTCCGAAAGTAATAACGTAGTAGTATGTTCCGTCAGGAAGCTGATTTCCATTGCGGTCAGTTCCTCTCCAGACTGAATTTAAATTATCATAGTCAGTTGCCCGCCAAATGGATTTTCCCCAGCGATTGAAAATTTCGACACTTGTATTTGCAAGTGAATCTATTCCGTCAATGACCCAGTTGTCATTATGTCCGTCGCCGTTCGGGGTGATGCCGGTATAAAAAGTAACTGCATCTGTGCCGGCACAGTTTGAAGAAGCATCGATATTGACAATGGTAAAATCCATAGCGAAACAACCACTCAGCTGATCAGTTGCTACCAGTGTATAAGTAGTAGTTGCAGCCGGAGACGTTTGCGTAAACTGTGTGGTCAGCGGACCTATTGTCGGAGCGGGGCTCCAAACAACATTGCAGGATGGACAACCATTTACAGAAAGGCTTGCAGTGTCACCGGAACAGATCAGCACATCGGCTGAAGTAGTGATCAATGGGGAAGCGGTAACATTCACTACAAAAAATGTTGGTGCGCTTGAACATCCGCCTGTCAATGTAAACAAGGTTGTAGCCAGGTAATAATAAATGCCGGGCGTAGATGAGGCGTTTAACGGGGGGGTGAATGTGCTGCCTACTGCAGATCCTGTGGTTTGTGCATCATACCAGAATGCAAACATTCCATTGGGAACTGAAACAGAAAACACAGGAACTATTCCACCGATGCAGTAATTCTGCGTCGCATTTGTAGTCGGGACAGGTGCAGGCGGCACTGCCACGACTTCAACGGAATCCATAAATACATCCTGGCAATTTCCACCGACAATGTATTTCACAATCACCCAGAATGGCGTTGCAAAAGTTGTATTATTAAGCAGTATTGTTCCGGTGGCGTTGTCAACATTAATTCCGGCAGTGAGCGGACTTACAAGATTGAATTGTCCGCCAGGAGAAGCCGGGGGAACCTGTACAAAAACAGAATCCTGATTGGAGCAATATACCTGGTTCGTGTAATCAAATGTTGCATCAGGTGTTGCCTGTGAAGTAATAAAAACCGAATCCATGACGGTGCATCCGATCACATTATCTGTTACTGAAACTACAACCCAGCCATCCGGCAGGTTAAATGCAAGCGAATCATTTTGATTTGATACCGGCACATTTATCCAATTGTAGGTGTAGGGATAATGAATTCCATTTACAACAGAAACAATTGCCTCACCTTGCCCGGGTGTGCAGCTGATAACTGATTGTGCAGTAGAAAGTGTAACGCCGGCCTGGATGGTAATTGCCTGAAAGCCGATGCAGCTATTTATGTCGTGCTCCGCGTAAATCGTATACTGCCCCGGGAAAAGTCCGTTGAATGTAACGCCTCCATTTACAACAGAAAATGATTGGAGAACATTCATGCCGGTATCCACTAATGTATAATTATAAGGATCGGCCGGTGCTGCAAGATCTCCGATTACATACACGGATCCATTTCCGGAAGAGCAGGATGATGCGACGACAGAAACATACGGTGCAGGGCAGCAGGATGTAGAAGTGCTGATGTGAATGGTGCTATAGGGATCGCAGATGAAAGTGGCGGATGATGAACCTGTTTCCGCATCGCTGTACAAATGAACATCTGCTGAAATATCATTGGTGAGGCATTGTGCTTTTGTGTTTATTTTCCAGCAGCCCTTCCAGGAAGAAAGCACATTGCCACCATCACCCGGGTTATTTGTCGGATCACCATCGCCATCGCCGTCAAAGAAAAATCCGGATTGCAATCCAGTTGGTGTGGAAATATTCGTCATCCATTGCCAGTAATTATTTGTTGACGAAGAAACTGTTGATGGAACGGAAACCGGGGCCAATGTTGTAAGATCCCAATCCGGTCCGAATTCAGGAACGATAGAATGCAGGGAGGATCCTGAAAGCACTTCCCATCGTGAAACGGTCGCGCACATCATTACTGTTTCACCGAGATTATATCTTCCCATTGTAGGCGCGGGAGAAAGCTCCACATCGCCTTGTTTTACGCAACTGTTACATTCATTGTAAGATTTCATCGCGAGCAGGAAATCTCCCGTCTCCGAAGTCGTTGATCCACCGATCTGCAGGTAATATTCACCGTTCATTACCGGTGTCGGGAAGATCGCATAAAGAATACCGCCTGTGGATGTAAAACAATCCATAGGCACGAGGCTGAGATTGCTTCCCTGGCTATGGTGGAGCTTTACGAAAAAATTATTCAGGCCACCGGAGCCAGTCACTTCCATGTACAGGTATGAACCTGTTGCACGGAATTTATACCAGACATCCGGAGAAGGCGAAGGAAAACAATGTGTAGCGGAGAATTCAAACACATTGTAGGTCGCAAAATTTGTAGAGCCGAATACGTTGATTGAATCACCGTAAGTATCATTGGGACAAAATCCGGGAGCATCCATCGTTCCGAGATCAATTGCATGAGCATCTGAATCGTTTGCAGGCGGATTGTTGGCCTTCATGCTATTGACAGCAAAAAAGCAAAAAGCAAAAAAGAATAGCTTTTGTAAAGAGTGTTGCATCCGGCGGAATTAGGTCTCTGGCACGATCGGCCAGCACCCCGGCAAATTACAAAAAAGAGCAATACAACTACCCAGAAAAAATGGCATGAAACGCAGAAAAAAGCAGCACGAAACCGGAAAAAAGCAGGATGAATGGAAATTAACAATTACATAACTACCAATTACCGGTTTAATGCCAGGGAAATCGGGCAGAATTAGCCTTAATTTACCCGGAAGCCGATCACGAGAATATCATCAACCTGCTCGAGATTTCCTCTCCACTGCTCAATCGTTGAGTCGAGCGTGTGATGCTGATCTGCAAGAGGCAATTTATGGATCTGAGTAAGGAAAGTGCGGAATTGTCCGACCATGAACTTTTTACCTTTCGGGCCTCCAAACTGGTCGGCATAACCGTCGGAGAATAAATAAACGGAATCGCCTTTTTCGAGCACGATGTTATGATTGGTAAAGCTGCGCGAATTGCCTTCGACATAACCGATAGGAATTTTATCGGCTTTATATTCAATGAATTCACCCTGCCGGAAAAGGTAGAGTGAGTTGTTAGCGCCTGCCATATCCATCGATCCGTTATTCTTATCGAGGATGCAAAGCGTCATGTCCATTCCATCGCGCACAGCGCCTTCTTCCGAATGCTGGTTAATGGTTTTTCCGGCGAGAATATTCAATTCATTCAGCATCTCGCCTGCATTGAGCCCCGGACGTTCTTTTACGATCTGGTTAAGCATATTATTTCCGACAATACTCATAAAAGCGCCGGGAACACCATGACCTGTACAGTCAACAGCAGCGACATACACTCGATTGTCTTTTTCAAACATCCAGTAAAAATCGCCGCTGACAATATCTTTTGGTTTGAAGAGAATGAATGATTCGGGTAATAACCTGTTGACAAAAGCAGCCGGCGGAAGAATTGCATCCTGCAGACGTTTCGCGTAACGGATACTATCGGTGATGTGCTTGTAAACGATCTCGAGCTTGCGGTTCTGAATTTCAATTTCTTCTTTCTGGCGCACCACTTCTTCTGTACGCTCAATTACTTTTGCTTCCAGCACACGTTCATTTTCGCGTAGATCTTCTCTCATTTTGATGAGCGCGTGGCCGAGTGAATCCTGCGTGGAAAGCGGCTTGTAGTACGAATCGAAATTCCCTCCTCCGACCTCGCGGGCAAATTCAGTGGTAAGCTTCATTGAATCGACAAGGCTGTTTAATGCCACGGACATTTCGCCGATCTCGTCATTTCTGTTGTTCATTTTTTTCGCAGGCAGAATTCCACGGGCCATTGAAAGCAGAATATCCTTAATGTATTGAACCGGTTTTGTGATAGATCGTGCCGTGAGGAATGCGATGACAATTCCGCCCACAGGAAGTACTATAAGCAGCAATACCACCACAAAAGAAAGTGTCTTGAATGACTCAAGCATTTCTTCTCTCTTGGCTGTAGCTGCATCATACTGACGGCGGATAAGATTATCAAGCAGGTCGCTGATGTTACGTGTCTGTGCCGTTACATCGCCATCTTCGTCAAGAACGCGGGGAAGGGTTTCAAAGATCACGATCGCGTCTTTATAATCTTCGAAAGTCTTTAGATTATTCATCACCTGGTGGTGCATTACCCAGAGTGAATCAGTGCTGTTGAAAATGTATTTGATCAGCGCGCTGTCTTTTTGATCCCAGCCTGAAGAAAGCGACTGGATTTCTTTTTTCAGCTTCGGATATTCAACATCAATCAGGTTTTTAAGCTTGTCTTTATCCTGCGATTCCTTTTCAATATTTACCCAATTGGTGAGGAACATTTTCGAGCGCGTAATCATAAGGCGCATCTCCTGCAGCTTGTCGACAGAAGGCGTGTACAAATTCGCGATCTTATCATTGATCTCCCGTCCCTGCCTGATGGTGAGAAGGGTCAACGAAAAAGCAAGCAACACCAGGAAGATGAGCGCTCCAAAACCAAGTAAAATCTTACGACCAATCGTAAAGCGAAATTTCATAGAAAAGTGTCGCGGAGTAGTTTTTGGTTTATGCTAATTGCCCTGTTTACGAAGATCTTCAAGCATCTGCTGGTAAGCTTTTGATTTCTGAAATTCATTCAGGCTGTAGTAAATTCCGGAAAGCACAACGAGTGTTTCTTCCCGTTTCGGTGCTATTTCGTATGCTTTTTCGGCAAATGGTAAAGATTCTTTGAAGAGTTCAACCGAATGATCCTGCACGTCCATCGCGCTGTCCAGGTTAATATCATAATCGATCTCGTACATCAGGTCAACACCTTTGTTCCAGAATAAAAGACCGAGATTATAATTCGCGGTATAATTATCAGGATTCCATGTAAGCACGAGCAGGTATGTTTCGCGGGTCTTGTCGAAGAACTTTGCGTTCGCTTTTTTGTTGAGATTGTAGATTGTATAATAAGTAGATGCAAGCGCAACATAAAACTGCTCGTCTTTTTTCCTGATGTCAATTCCCGGATCGGCAAGCAATGCGGCCTCGCGGTAATTTTTATAACAAGTCAGTGAAGTTTCATGATTGACGGTATCGAGGGTTGCTACCGCGTCATTATAAAAACGTTGTGCCAGGTAGCGCAGGTTGTCGCGGACTGTTTTCTGATGTTCAACTATAGTGTCGAGGGTCAGTGAAATTTTGAATGCCTCCATCGCTTTTGCACGGTAAGGAGAAAGCCTGTTTTCATTCTCGTACTTTTTGTACATCTCTTTGTAAATAACCCCCTGCAGGTACCAGCTATCGGCAGATTTTTCCGCGCCAGGCTCTTTCATGTGCAGGTCAACTTCTTTCTTGGCGCTGTCGAGCTCACCTGCCTGTACAAAAAGCAAAGCCGCATTGTAATGAAACAAAGTCTGCGCGCGCAATGAAGTCATGCCGGTAAGCAGCAGGGCCGCCAGCAGAATCATTGTGTGTATGCGAATTAACTTTTTCATTTATTCGGGTCTTAGTTTTCCACGGGTATTGCAAGCGCAAGAAGTGATGAACTTACCTTGAGATTATTTTTTTCAGCGTTGTTCTGGTTCAATTCAAATTTCTGACGATTTTCCACGACAACGAAATTAATCGCAGATCCTTTTTTCGCCAGGCCGGGCTGCTCAGTAACCAATAACGTTGCTTTACCCTTTAATCGTGCAGTGATATCGGC
>JALYQL010000344.1 GCA_030855855.1 Bacteroidota bacterium
GGCTTATTTTCATCAGCAGGTACATATCCACGTCCTTTTTCGATTGTCAACTCGATTTTCAGCTTCACACTTGCTTCCATGTTGCAGATCACGAAATCAGGATTCAAAACCTGGAAACCAGATGTGAATTTGCCGATATCTCCTGCTGTAAGCTGTGTTTTGCCTGTGATATTTACCACCACTTTTTCGCTGTCGGTTGATTCGATCTGGCGTTTGAAGCGGACTTGTTTAAGATTAAGGACGATTTCCGTTACATCTTCCATAACGCCTTTGACGGTCGAGAATTCATGCTCAACACCTTCAACACGAAGTGTGGTGATTGCATATCCTTCAAGCGACGAAAGGAGAATACGACGGAGTGCATTTCCGATGGTGATTCCGTAACCAGGCTCCAACGGACGGAATTCGAAAAGTCCGTCAGTTTCACTTGATTGGATCATTATCACTTTATCGGGTTTCTGGAATGCTAGGATGCCCATTGTGGTTTATGCTTGTTCGTTTGAATCTAAAGTTAACATCAGCAGGCGTTAAGGCCCCTGCCCGGCGCTTTTCAATTATTACTTCGAGTACAACTCGACGATCAGCTGCTCCTTGAAGTTCTCAGGGATCTGCGCGCGCTCAGGATAACCGATGAATTTTCCTTCGAGCAATGTCGGGTTGAATTCGATCCAGGAATACTGACTTCCTGCTCCAACGGAACCGGAAATAGATTCGAGGGATTTTGATTTTTCACGCACTCCGATTACATCACCTGGTTCAAGTGAGTAGGATGGAATGTTTACCACTTCACCATTAACGGTGATGTGACGGTGAGAAACCAGCTGGCGTGCGCCGGAACGTGATGGTGCGAGGCCCATACGGTAAACCACGTTATCAAGACGAGCTTCGATAAACTGGAGAAGAACTTCCCCTGTGATTCCTTTAGCACGTGATGCGCGATCGAAAGTCAATGCGAATTGCTTTTCGAGAATTCCGTAAGTATATTTTACTTTTTGCTTTTCTGTCAGCTGAACAGCATATTCCGATTTCTTAGCGCGTTTTGCGTTAGGACCGTGTTGTCCCGGAGGATATGCCTTTTTTTCGAGCGCTTTATCAGGACCGAAAATAGGTTCCTTGAATTTGCGGGCGATCTTTGATTTTGGACCGATGTATCTTGCCATCTGTTATCTCTTCTTGAATTAATGTTAGTGATTGGAAAATTATACGCGGCGGCGTTTTGGTGGACGGCAGCCATTGTGTGGGATCGGTGTAAGATCGATGATCTCAGTTACTTCGATTCCGGCCTGATTAAGTGTGCGGATGGCAGATTCACGACCTGCGCCCGGTCCTTTAACGTAGACTTTCACTTTGCGAAGACCTGATTCAAAAGCAACTTTCGCTGCATCTGAAGAAGCTGTCTGCGCAGCGTATGGCGTGTTTTTCTTAGAACCACGGAACCCCATTTTACCAGCGCTCGACCATGAAATGGTCTGACCGGTCATGTTGGTCAAAGTGATAATGATATTGTTGAAGGTTGCATTGATGTGTGCTTCACCAACTGCCTCAACTTTAACAACACGTTTTTTTGCGGGAGCTTTTGCCGCGGCACCTTTGCCTGTTGTAGTAGCTGCTTGTTTAGCCATGATTTGTTTTCAGTATCCGCCCTGACGCAATGGATTGTCAGCTCAGCGAACGGGTTTTTATTTGGTTACCTTTTTCTTGTTGGCAACAGTTTTGCGTTTTCCTTTACGGGTACGCGAGTTGTTCTTGGTTGTCTGGCCACGAACCGGAAGTCCGAGACGGTGACGGATACCACGATAGCTACCAATGTCCATGAGACGTTTGATGTGCAGCTGAACTTCAGATCGTAACGCACCTTCGACTTTTACTTTGTCGCCGATAAGCGTACGGATCTTTCCGAGCTGATCATCATTCCACTCAGAAACTTTGATATCCCAATCGATATCCGCTTCAGTTAGAATTTTCTGGGCTGTGCTGCGGCCTACGCCGTAGATATAGGTAAGACCTATTACGCCTCTTTTGTTTTTTGGTAAATCGATACCAGCAATACGTGCCATTTATCGTGTTTTATTTTATTCGTTAATCCGTGACCGAAAAGAATCAGTTTTTCTGACGCTGTTTGTATTTCGGGTTCTTTTTGTTGATCACATAAAGACGACCCTTGCGGCGCACTACTATGCACTCCGGGCTTCTTTTCTTTATTGATGTTCTGACTTTCATTTTCGTTGTTATTAATCGTTTTTCGCTTGGGCGAATTAAATTTTCTATTTGTAGCGGTATGAAATCCTGCCTTTTGTCAAATCATAAGGCGAAATTTCAACTTTCACTTTATCTCCCGGCAGGATCTTGATGTAGTGCATCCGCATCTTGCCTGAAATGTGAGCAGTGATCACGTGACCATTCTCGAGCTCCACACGAAACATCGCGTTGGATAATGATTCAAGGATCGTTCCGTCCTGCTCAATACTTGGTGTTTTTGCCATTTATCTTTTTTAGTTCTCCTGTTCCCAGAAGTTCTGATTTTTTGCTTTTAAAACCTGTTCGATCTCTTCGAACGATGACAGAATATCCGCTTTGTTTATTCCCACTGCAATCGTGTGCTCAAAATGTGCTGATGGCATCCCATCTCCTGTTGTAATTGTCCATCCGTCGCGTTCCTGGCGGATATTTTTCTTACCCATGTTCACCATCGGTTCGATTGCAATTACAAGCCCTTCTCCGAGTTTCGGTCCGCTGCCTTTTTTTCCGTAATTCGGAACTTCAGGTTCTTCGTGCAGATGTTTTCCAACACCATGCCCTACCAGCTCACGAACGATCGAGAAACCGTTTTTCTCAGCGTGCGATTGAACTGCTTCGCTGATATCTCCGATGCGACCGCCTGCAATTCCCTTTTCAAGTCCTTTATAGAGACTTTCACGGGTTACACGCAGCAACTTCAGAATTTCGGGCTTTACTTCTCCTACCGGAAAAGTAAATGCTGAATCTCCGTAAAAGCCATTCATCACCACTCCGCAATCCACTGAAATAATGTCTCCTTCGCGAAGCTCATATTTTCCGGGGATTCCGTGTACCACCTGCGCATTCGGCGACATACAAAGTGTGCCAGGGAATCCACGATAGCCTTTGAACGCAGGCTTTCCGCCATTGTCCATGATGAACGTCTCTGCTATTTTATCAATAGCTGCAGTAGTGACACCGGGTTTGATTTCCTGTGCAACTGCTGCGAGGGTTCTGCCAACAAGTAAAGAACTTAGTCGTATTAATTCAATCTCTTCTTTTGTCTTATAATGGATCATGGCGATTCAATAGTGCTAAGCAGAAACCCCCTGCATACCAACTGTTGAACGACCTTTGATACGGCCTGATTTCATCAGTCCATCATAATGACGCATTAAGAGATAGCTTTCGATCTGCTGCAGCGTATCAAGCACAACACCTACAAGGATGAGGATGCTTGTTCCGCCGTAAAACTGTGCGAATTCGTTTGATACTCCGAAGTTGCTGACAATAGCAGGGAGAATCGCAACGAATGCGAGCATAACCGCTCCCGGCAACGTGATGCGCGACATTACCTGGTCAATATATTCTGCAGTACGCTTTCCTGGCTTAACACCGGGAATATAGCCTTCATTGCGTTTCATCTCTTCAGCCATCATGTTTGGATTAACAGTGATCGCGGTGTAGAAATAGGTGAATATGATAATGAGAAGCGATGAGGTAAGGTTGTACCATATTCCATTGGTATTTCCGAATTCCCGGACAAACCAGCTTGCGTCTGCCCCTGTGCTTCCGAATCCTGCAAGCTGAATCGGGATCATTACAATGGCTTGTGCGAAGATGATCGGCATTACACCGGATGCATTTACTTTTAATGGAATGTAGTTACGCTGTCCGCCGTACTGACGGTTTCCGACTACTCGTTTTGCAAAGTGGATCGGGATGCGGCGCGTTCCTTGTACGAGAAGGATACATCCTACGATTACCATGAGCAATACTGCAAGTTCAACAAGGAACATGATGAGTCCGCCACCAGCTGATTCGAGACGTGAGCCGAATTCAGAGCTGAGTGCAAAAGGAAGTCGTGCGACGATTCCGATCATGATAATAAGGGAGATACCGTTACCGATTCCTTTGTCTGTGATCTTTTCTCCGAGCCACATGACGAATACAGTACCTGTAACAAGCACAAGCACAGATTCAAACCACCAGAACGGACCCGCATCGAGCACTACTCCCGGTTTTCCCTGAACCTGGGAAGCGAGGTATCCGACTGCCTGCATCGCGGTGATGACTACGGTGAGGTAACGGGTGTACTGATTGATCTTTTTGCGTCCTGATTCTCCTTCACGCTGCAAACGCTGAAAATGCGGAAGCGCCATGGTGAGAAGCTGAAGGATAATGGATGCCGAGATGTAAGGCATGATGCCCAATGCAAAAATTGATGCACGGGAGAATGCTCCACCGGCAAAAACATTGATGAGCTGAAGAATACCGCTCTGCTCGCCTGATTGCGATTCCAGCAATTTTGCAGGATTAACACCCGGGAGAACGATATAGCTTCCCAGGCGGTAGATCAGGAGGAATCCGAGCGTATACAGGATACGCTGACGCAATTCTTCGATTGCAAAAATGTTTCTTATGGTCCCGAAAAACTTTTTCATATTAAAGCGTTGTAGCCGAACCGCCTTGCGCTTCGATGGCTGCTTTTGCTGTTGCTGAGAATGCGTGAACTTTTACGTCAACTTTACCTTTCAACTCTCCGCGACCGAGAATCTTCACCTTGTCGGTTTTAGATACGAGTCCGTTTGCGATAAGGGCCGCTGTGTCGATAACAGTAAGATTTTTCTTTTCTACCAGCAATTGCAATGCGTCCAGGTTGATTCCTTTGAACTCTTTGCGGTTAATGTTGGTAAATCCGAATTTCGGCAAGCGACGCTGAAGTGGCATCTGCCCACCTTCAAAACCACGTTTGGATGAATAACCGGAACGTGACTGCGCGCCTTTGTGTCCTTTAGAAGAGGTGCCGCCTTTTCCTGATCCCTGTCCGCGACCAAGGCGTTTGCCTTCTTTTTTAGTAGAACCTTTTGCCGGTTGTAGGCTGGATAAGTTCATTGTCTTTTGCTATTAGTATTATTAAATATTTTCCACTTTAACAAGGTGATGTACGGCTGCGCACATTCCCATGATCTGTGGTGTAGCTTCTTTTTCAACAGAACCGTTCATCTTTTTGATACCTAGAGCGATCAAAGTCTGCTTCTGGTATTCAGGATAATCGATTTTGCTTTTGATCTGTGTGATTCTGACCTTGGCCATTTGATTAATTATTAACCGTTGAATACTTTATCCATTGTGATTCCGCGTTGCTGTGCTACTGCGAATGCATCACGCATGTGCATGAGCGCGTCCATTGTAGCTTTCACCACGTTGTGCGGGTTGGAAGATCCTTTGCTTTTCGCGAGAACGTCTGTGATTCCAACGCTTTCAAGCACCGCACGCATCGCACCACCGGCAATTACTCCTGTACCATGTGAAGCAGGCTTGAGAAATACCAGCGATCCGCCAAATTTGCCTTCCTGCGCATGGGGAACAGTTCCGTTAACAATAGAAACTTTTACAAGATTTTTCTTCGCGTCTTCAATCGCTTTTGTGATCGCGTTTGAAACTTCCTTTGCTTTTCCAAGTCCGTATCCTACCACGCCTTTTTCATTTCCTACAACAACAATTGCAGTGAATGTGAATGCGCGTCCGCCTTTGGTTACTTTGGTTACACGGTTTACCGCTACCAATTTATCCTTAAGCTCGATATCGCTTGATTTAACTCGTTTTACGTTGACGTTTGTCATTTTGCTTATCGTTATCTCAGTGTGAGATGTTTATTAGAATTTGAGACCTGCTTCGCGTGCTGCATCAGCAAGCGCTTTAACACGGCCGTGGTAGAGGTAACCTCCGCGGTCAAAAACAACAGCAGTGATTCCTGCAGCGGTTGCTTTTTTAGCGATTGCTTCACCTACAAGCTTTGCCTGTTCGGTTTTGTTAACGTTTTTACCTTCTAATCCTTTATCGCGGGATGATGCTGCGGTAACGGTTACGCCTTTTACATCATCGATGATCTGGGCGTAGATCTCTTTATTGGAGCGGAAAACGCTGAGGCGTGGAGATTCCGTAACACCTGTGAGGCGTTTGCGGATGCGCATCTTGATGCGTTTGCGGCGTTGGATTTTTGTGATTCCCATTTTCTTTATTTGTCTTTAAATGATCCGGATTTGGCCGGAGTCAGACTTTTAATTATTTACCTGCTGATTTACCTGCTTTGCGGCGGAGTATTTCACCGGTGTATTTGATACCTTTTCCTTTGTAAGGCTCCGGTTTTCTGAGCGAGCGGATCTTTGCAGAAACCAGTCCCAGAAGTTCATTGTCTGAACATTCCATGATGATTTTAGGGTTCTGCCCTTTATCAGCTGTGGTGGTGAGCTTGATCTCTGTCGGCAATTCGAACACAATATTGTGTGAATAACCAAGTGTGAGCTCTAGCTGCTGCCCTTTTGCAACGGCACGGTAACCAACACCTACTAATTCCTGTTCGGATTTGTAGCCTGTTGAAACACCTGTAACCATGTTGTTGATCAGCGCGCGGTACAAGCCGTGGAGAGCTTTGTGGCGTTTCTGTTCGGTCGGGCGCTCAAGTGTCAGGATTCCTGCATCATTTTTTACTGTGATCGCAGGATCGAGTGTACGTTTGAGCTCGCCTTTAGGGCCTTTCACTGTAACAACGTTTTTCTCGCTGACAGCTACTTCAACTCCTTTTGGCAATGTTATCGGTAATTTTCCTATACGTGACATGATCGTTTCTTCTTCAGATTCGTTTAGTAAACAAAACAAACTACTTCGCCGCCTACATTTTCCTTGCGGGCTTCTTTATCCGTCATAATTCCTTTTGACGTAGAAACGATCGCGATTCCGAGACCGTTAAGCACGCGTGGAATGCGGTCTACACCGGCATACTTACGCAGACCAGGTTTAGAAATACGCAACAATCCGCGGATAGCAGACTGCTTTGTTTCAGGATGATATTTGAGGGCGATTTTGATAATGCCCTGTGCATTGGCAGCATCATCAAACTTATAGTTCAGGATATATCCTTTTTCAAAAAGAATCTTGGTGATTTCTTTCTTCATGCGGGAAGCCGGAACTTCCACTACACGGTGATTTGCTTTGATAGCGTTTCTGACGCGGGTCAGGTAATCGGAGATTGTATCTGTCATCTTAGTGTTTTATATTTTACCCCGCACGCAGGATAATTATACAAAACGTCCCGGCTTAGCCGAGGCGTATATGTCTGTCTGGTCGTGCTTACCAGCTGGATTTCGTTACTCCCGGGATCTTGCCGTTGAGGGCCATATCACGGAACATGTTGCGGCAAAGTCCGAACTGACGGTTGTATCCGCGGGGACGTCCTGTAAGCTTGCAACGATTGCGAAGGCGGACTTTAGAAGAGTTGCGTGGCAACTGTGCTAATTCCATCCATTTTCCTTCTTTTTTAAGTGTGGCACGTTTTTCAGCGTAGCGGTCAACAAGCTTTTGACGCTTCACTTCACGGGCCTTCATTGATTCTTTTGCCATGTCTTTTCCCTAATTGGGGGTGCGAAGATAGTTATTTTTTTCTTATTTCTTGAATGGTAAGCCAAATTCTGTCAAAAGAGCGCGAGCTTCTTCATCTGATTCGGTATTTGTAACGAAAGTGATGTCCATTCCCATGATCTTATTCACTTTATCGATGTCGATTTCAGGGAAAATGATCTGTTCAGTCACTCCGAGGGTGTAATTTCCACGTCCATCAAAGCCTTTTGCGTTAATTCCACGGAAATCGCGGATACGTGGCAGTGAAGCCGCGATCAGACGATCCAGGAATTCATACATCCTGTCGCCGCGGAGGGTGATTTTCACACCGATTGCAACGCCTTTGCGGAGTTTGAAGTTGGAAATATCTTTACGGGAAATGGTGGCTACCGGCTTTTGACCAGTGATAGTTGCCATTTCTTTCAAAGCGCCTTCAATCAGTTTTTTGTCAGCAACCGCGTCGCCAACACCCTGGTTGATACAGATTTTCTCCAAACGGGGAACCTGCATCGGGCTGCTGTAATTAAATTTTTTCTGCAATGCCGGAACTACTAGTTCGCGGTAATGCTTTTTCATTCGGGGTGCGTAAGTTGCAGTTGCCATGATTATTTGATTGCCTCCTGAGATTTTTTGGAGTAACGTTCGAGTTTACCTGTTTTTTCGTTCAGGCGACGACCAACACGTGTTGGAGTTCCATCCGGGCCAACCAGTTTAAGGTTGGAGATGTGAATAGTTGCCGGCATGTCTACAATTCCACCTTGTGGATGTTTTGCAGATGGCTTTGTGTGTTTTTTCACAGAAATGCCTTCCAGCGTTGCGCGGCTTGAGGTAGTGTCAATTGAAACTACTTTACGTTTGGTATCAGCGCTCTTGTGAGCTCCTGAGATTACCACTACGGTGTCGCCTTTTTTGATTTTGAACTTGCTCATTTTGCACTGTATGAATTAAAGCACTTCTGGTGCCAGTGAAATAATCTTTGTGTAGTTGGTATCGCGCAGCTCACGTGCAACAGGTCCGAAGATACGGGTGCCGCGAAGCTCATCCTGTGCATTAAGCAATACACAAGCGTTGTCGTCGAAACGGATATAAGAGCCATCTGCACGACGGATCTCTTTGCGTGTGCGCACAACAATTGCTTTCGATACGGTTCCTTTTTTAGTGTTGCCGGAAGGAAGCGCATGTTTTACTGTGACAACGATTTTGTCACCGATAGAAGCATAATGTTTTCTTGTACCACCGAGCACACGAATACAGAGTACTTCTTTTGCTCCGCTATTGTCGGCTACTGCAAGCCGGGATTCCTGTTGGATCATTGTTCTGGTTGTTTACTGTTCGTCAAAAAATTATTTCGCACGTTCGATGATCTCAACGAGGCGCCAGCATTTGCTTTTGCTCATCGGGCGGGTTTCCATGATACGTACGGTATCGCCGATGTTGCACTCGTTCTTTTCGTCATGCGCCATGAAGGTTGACGTCTTCTTCACGAATTTTCCGTATTTCTCGTGTTTCACCTTACGTTCAACAGAAACTACGATTGATTTTGTCATCTTGTTGCTGATGACAGTTCCTGTTTTTTCTTTGCGGTCACTACGAGTGATGGTGGTCTGTTCCATTGGTTATTGTTGTTGTCCTGAATGCGAACAATCAGTTTTTAGTGCTTTCGATTTCGCGTTTGCGGAGTTCTGTTTTCAAGCGAGCGATCATGCGGCGTGAACCACGGATCTTCAAAGGGTTTTCAATCGGAGAAACGGTATGGTTAAGCTCCAGCTTCACCAGGACTCCTTTTTCTTCATTGAGCTTGTCGTTGATCTCGCTCACCGACATTTGGCTGATTTCTTTCTGTTTCATCACTATGTGATTTTATGCGTTATCTGCTGAATAATCGTTACGCACGATGAATTTTGTTGCGATTGGCAATTTTTGCGCCGCAAGACGAAGGGCTTCTTTCGCTGTTTCCATCGGGATACCTTCAGCTTCGAACAAAATTGTTCCTGATTTTACAACAGCTACCCAATATTCAGGAGCTCCTTTACCTTTTCCCATACGAACCTCTGCAGGTTTGTTGGTGATCGGCTTATCAGGAAATACACGGATCCAAACCTGGCCTTCACGTTTCAGGAAACGGGTCATTGCGACACGGGCTGCTTCGATTTGTTTGCCGGTCATCCAGCATTCTTCAATTGCTTTGATACCAAAAGAGCCAAATGAAAGTTGGGTTCCGCGCGTAGCTTTGCCACGGATCTTCATTTTGTGCATCTTTCTGTACTTCGTTCTTTTCGGCTGTAACATGATAGTTGTTCTATAGCGGGACGACGTTAACCGTCCTTATATTATTTACTTTCGTTAGATCCACCTTCGCGGCGGGTATTCCCTGGATTGTTATTGTTTCTGCGCTGACGGTTTGGACGACCGCCACCTGCATTTGCCGGAGCTTTTTTCTCACGTGTTGCAGCCTGTGCATTCGGAGAAAGATCGATTTTGCCATAAAGCTCGCCTTTCATGATCCATACTTTGATCCCGATGCGGCCGTATGAAGTGTGTGCTTCAGCAAGCGCGTAATCGATATCAGCACGGAGTGTGTGCAACGGAACGCGACCTTCATGGTAGCCTTCAACGCGGGCAATCTCCGCTCCTGCCAAACGACCGGAACATTTTACTTTAATTCCTTCTGCACCCATTCTCATGGTTGAAGCAATCGACATTTTAACCGCGCGACGGAAAGAGATGCGTCCTTCGATCTGGCGTGCAATGCTGTCAGCAACAAGACGTGCATCAAGTTCAGGACGCTTGATCTCAAAGATGTTCAATTGAACTTCTTTTTTGGTCAGCTTCTTGATCTCTTCTTTCAGCTTGTCAACTTCCTTACCGCCTTTTCCGATAATGATACCGGGACGTGCTGTATGGATAGTTACTGTGATGAGCTTCATTGTGCGTTCGATCACAATTTTTGAAATGCTGCCTTTTGACAGACGTGCTTTCAGGTAATTGCGGATCTTTTCGTCTTCCACCAATTTGTCAGCATAATGTTTGCCGCCATACCAGTTGGATTCCCAACCACGTATGATTCCCAGCCTGTTGCCGATCGGATTTGCTTTTTGTCCCATTAGGTGCTTATTTCTGTTGTGATAATTATGCGTTGGTAACTTGATCAAGGATAAGGGTCACGTGATTTGAACGCTTGTGAATACGGTGCGCGCGACCTTGTGGTGCCGGAGAAATCCTTTTCAGCATTGCTCCGCTGTCGACCATGATCGTTTTGATGAAAAGCTCATCAGCCTGCGCTGTGCTTCCTGATTTCTTTTCATAATTCGCGATAGCTGAGCGAAGGAGCTTTTCGAGGCGACCTGCTGCTTCTTTGTCGGTAAAACGAAGAATGTTCAGGGCTTTGAAAACTTCTTTGCCACGGATGATATCGGCAACCAGGCGCATTTTGCGCGGTGAGGTTGGTACGTTGCGAAGGCGCGCGATGTAAGTGGTCTTCATCGCTTCTTTGCGTTCGTTCGCTACAAGTTCTTTTCTGCGTGACATATTATCTTGTCGTTAGAATCAATTATTATTTGCCGGGCTGTTTAGCTCCGGAAGCTTTGTCTTTGTTTCCTGAGTGACCACGGAAGGTACGTGTCGGAGCAAATTCTCCCAAACGGTGTCCAACCATGTTTTCAGTTACATACACAGGGATGAATTTATTTCCGTTGTGTACCGCGAATGTGTGGCCTACGAAATCAGGTGTGATCATTGACCGGCGTGACCAGGTTTTGATTGCAGCTTTTTTCCCGCCAGCATTCATGTTGACGATTTTTTTCTCAAGACTTGGCTCCACGAATGGGCCTTTTTTCAGCGAACGTGCCATTTTCTTTTTTTAATTATTTTTTGCGTCGTTCAATGATATACTTGTTCGAAGCTTTTTTCAGTGAGCGTGTTTTGAGGCCTTTTGATTTCTTGCCGGAACGTGAGCGTGGATGTCCGCCGGATGCGCGACCTTCTCCTCCACCCATAGGGTGATCGACAGGGTTCATTGCTACAGGACGTGTACGTGGACGGCGGCCTAACCAACGGTTACGACCAGCTTTTCCATCACTTTGTAAGTTATGATCTGAATTGGAAACTGTTCCGATCGTAGCAAGGCATGTTACGAGCACGCTGCGTGTTTCACCTGAAGGAAGGCGCAATGTTGCGAAACGGCCTTCACGTGCGCTGAGCTGGGCAAAAGATCCTGCTGAGCGGGAAATTTTCGCGCCCTGGCCCGGACGTAATTCAATGTTGTGGATGATTGTTCCTAATGGAATATCAGAAAGGAAAAGTGCGTTTCCTACTTCAGGAATTGCTTTTTTACCTGACATAATCTTCATGCCTACTTTGAGGCCGTTCGGAGCAATGATGTAACGCTTTTCACCATCTGAATAAACGAGAAGAGCAATACGTGCTGTACGGTTCGGATCGTATTCGATTGTTTTTACAACTGCAGGAATGTCGAATTTGTCGCGTTTGAAATCAACAATACGATACATGCGTTTGTGTCCACCACCGATGTAGCGCATGGTCATTTTACCTGTGTTGTTGCGGCCGCCGGTTTTTGAAATCGGTGCTAGCAGGCTTTTTTCAGGTGTCGACGAGGTAATGTCACCGTTGGTAACATTTGTCCTGTGTCGTTGTCCGGGCGTTAGCGGACGGAATTTCTTAAGTGCCATTTCTCTCTATAGGTTTATTAATTATCAGAGATTGCTGTAAAAATCAATCAGGTCGCCCTGTTTGAGTGTCACGACAGCTTTTTTGTGACGGTTAGCGATGCCCACCTGCATGCCGGCGCGTGTGAAACGCGAGCGAACTTTGCCAATGTAATTCATCGTGTTAACAGAAGCAACAGTAACACCATACATTTTTTCAACTGCAGATTTGATCTGTAATTTGTTGGCATTAGTATCGACTACGAAACCATAACGCGGATTTTTATCTGCGCCTGATGTCATTTTTTCGGTGATGATCGGTTTTATTAAAACGTTCATGGCCTTAGTTCTTAAGCAGGTTTTGAATAGTCTCTACCGAACTTGCTGAGAGCAGGATGTTACCGGCGTGAAGAATGTCGTAAGTGGTCAGTTCGGAAACTGTTACAACTTTAGCACGCGATAAATTGCGGGAGGACAAATAAATGTTTTTGTTGAGCTCGCCCAGGATAAGCAGTGTTTTTTTGTCAGCTACTTTCAAAGCTGAAAGCATCGCTGTGTACTGGCTTGTCTTTGGTGTTTCGAAGTTGAAATCTTCGAGAATGATGATATTATTTTCTTTGGCTTTGTAAGAAAGCGCAGACTTGCGGGCAAGTGCTTTTACTTTCTTGTTCAGTTTCATATCGTAATCACGTGGTTTTGGTCCGAAAACTGTTCCACCACCGCGGAATAAAGGGGATTTCATGCTACCTGCACGTGCTCCGCCTGTTCCTTTCTGGCGCTTCAATTTCTTTGTGGTACGGTGAATTTCCGCACGCTCTTTGGATTTGCTTGTACCCTGGCGCTGAGCGGCAAGATATTGCTTCACATCAAGATAGATCGCATGATCGTTCGGCTCGATTCCGAAAACCGATTCATCCAGCGTTACTTTCTTCGACGTAGCTTTTCCGTCTGTGTTGTGTATTGCGAGTTCCATTTCTATTTTTGGATCAGGACGTAAGAACCTTTAGCACCTGCGATTGAACCTTTGATGATCAAAAGATTTTTTTCCGGCATTACTTTAAGGATCGTTAAATTTTGAACTTTAACTGTGTTTCCACCTGTGCGGCCGGCCATTCTCATACCCGGTACAACACGTGAAGAGTAAGAAGAGTTACCCAAAGAACCAGGTGCGCGCTGACGATCGTGCTGACCGTGAGTTTGTCCGCCTACTCCTGAGAATCCATGACGCTTTACAACACCCTGGAAACCTTTTCCTTTTGAGATCCCGGTTACGTCTACTGATTCCCCTTCAGCGAAGAGTTCAACAGTGATTACGTCTCCTTTTGATTTCTCTTCTTTGAAACTGTCAAATTCAGCGAGCTTTCTTTTCGGCGTTGTGTTTGCCTTAGCGAAATGACCCAACATTGATTTTGAAGTGTTCTTTTCCTTTTTCTCGTCAAAGGCGAGCTGGAGCGATTCGTAACCGTCCTTCTCCTTGGTTTTTACTTGCGTGACAACGCAAGGACCTGCTTCCACTACCGTGCATGGTACATACTTACCATTGGCACCAAAGATGCTGGTCATTCCGATTTTTTTACCAATTAAGCCTGACATTGTATGTGTGAATTGTTGTTTACTTGTTAAATTCTCTTCTGATGACTATGGCACTTTGATTTCTACTTCTACTCCACTTGGCAATTCAAGCTTCATAAGCGCATCAACTGTTTTGGAAGTTGAGCTGTAGATGTCCAGAAGACGTTTGTAGCTGCAGAGCTGGAACTGTTCACGTGCTTTTTTGTTAACGTGAGGGGAACGCAATACTGTGAAAATGCGCTTGTGTGTCGGCAACGGAATTGGTCCGCTTACTACAGCACCTGTGCTTTTTACAGTTTTAACAATTTTCTCGGCCGACTTATCAACGAGGTTGTAGTCGTACGATTTCAATTTGATGCGGATTTTCTGGCTCATTTCTGCTTTATGTAATTAAAAGAACGTGGTTATGCCTTTTGTGTTTTTTTTCCGTTTGCTTTCGCGATAACTTCTTCAGCTGTATTCTTCGGAGCTTCTGCGTAATGATCGAATTCCATCGTTGAAGAAGCGCGTCCTGAAGTGATTGTTCTCAACTGAGTTACATATCCGAACATTTCGGACAATGGAACTTTTGCCTTAACAACCTGAATTCCATTACGGGTATCCATTCCTTCAATCTGACCGCGACGTTTGTTCAAGTCACCAACAACATCACCCATATTTTGTTCCGGCGTGAGCACTTCCACTTTCATGATCGGCTCAAGAAGAACAGGTCTTGCTTTTGGTAATGCTTCGCGGTAAGCTGATTTTGCGCAGATCTCGAAAGAAAGAGCGTCAGAATCGACATCGTGATAAGAACCGTCTGTCAAAACAATTTTCATCGTTTGAACAGGATATCCTGCGAGAACACCATTCACCATAGAGGCGCGGAATCCTTTTTCAATAGCAGGGATGAATTCACGTGGAATGTTACCTCCGCTGATCTCGTTAACAAACTGCAATCCGCCGTTTTTAGGATCCGGAACGAAGTCAGCATCAACAGGAGATACTGTGAATTTAATGTCAGCGAATTTACCGCGACCACCGGTTTGTTTCTTGTAAACTTCACGGTGCTCAATTGTTCCTGTGAATGCTTCTTTAAAGTTAACCTGAGGCGCGCCCTGGTTTACTTCTACTTTGAATTCACGGCGGAGACGGTCAACGATAATTTCAAGGTGAAGCTCGCCCATTCCGGAAATGATGGTTTGTGCATTTTCCTCATCTGTGCGGACACGGAATGTAGGATCTTCTTCAGCCAATTTAGAGAGTGCAATTCCGAGCTTATCAAGATCGGCCTGAGTTTTTGGCTCAACCGCGATTCCGATTACCGGCTCAGGGAAATTCATTGCTTCCAGAACAATCGGGTGATTTTCTGCGCAAAGGGTATCACCTGTTTTAATGTCTTTAAATCCTACCGCAGCTCCGATATCACCAGCCTCAATAAAATCAACTTGATTTTGTTTGTTGGCGTGCATCTGAAAAATACGGGAGATACGCTCTTTGTTTCCAGAACGGGTGTTCAGAACATAAGAACCGGAATCCAAACGTCCGGAATAAGCGCGGAAATATGCTAAACGTCCTACGAAAGGATCTGTTGCGATTTTGAATGCGAGCGCTGTGAAAGGCTCTTTTACATCTGGCTTACGGGAAACTTCTTCTCCTGTATCAGGATTTGTTCCGATCGTAGCCTTTTTGTCCATTGGTGAAGGCATCAGCTCCATTACGTAATCGAGCATGGTCTGAACACCTTTGTTTTTGAAAGCTGAACCGCAAACCATCGGAACGATTTTGTTTGCAACACATGCTTTACGAAGCGCTGTAAGAATTTCCGTTTCTGTGATAGAATTCGGATCTTCAAAGAACTTTTCCATCAATGAATCATCAAATTCAGAAACGGATTCAAGAAGCTTCTCGCGCCATTCTGCAACGTCAGCGATCATATCTTCCGGAATCGGAACTTCCTGGAATGTCATTCCTTTATCATCATCGTTCCAGACAATTCCACGGTTGTTGATCAGATCGACAACACCTTTGAAATTTTCCTCAGCACCGATCGGCAACTGAAGCGGAACAGGATTACCACCAAGAACATCCTTCACTTGTTTTACAACATTAAGGAAGTCAGCTCCTGCACGGTCCATTTTATTAACGAACCCAATACGGGTAACAGCGTAATTATCGGCAAGGCGCCAGTTGGTTTCAGATTGTGGCTCAACACCATCAACTGAAGAGAAAAGGAAAACCAGTCCATCCAATACACGAAGGGAACGGTTAACTTCTACTGTGAAGTCAACGTGACCAGGTGTATCGATGATGTTTACTTTGTATTTGTTATCGCGGTAATTCCAGAAGCATGTTGTAGCAGCAGAAGTGATGGTTATACCACGTTCCTGTTCCTGCACCATCCAATCCATAGTGGCAGCACCGTCGTGAACTTCACCGATTTTGTGATTCACACCGGCATAATAAAGAATACGCTCGGTGCAGGTTGTTTTTCCTGCGTCGATGTGGGCTGCAATCCCGATGTTTCTTGTATATGCTAAATCGCTCATGATAATTTTCCCTGCTTACTTTATTATTACAGACGGAAATGTGCGTAAGCTTTGTTCGCTTCAGCCATTCTGTGTGTGTCTTCTTTCTTTTTAAATGCGGCACCTTCTTCTTTCGCTGCAGCAACGATTTCAGCAGCTAAACGTGCAGCCATTGATTTTTCGTTACGGTTACGGGAATAGCTGATGAGCCATTTCATTCCAAGAGCTGTACGGCGCTCAGGACGAATTTCCTGTGGGATCTGGAAAGTTGCACCACCTACGCGGCGGCTACGCACTTCAACGTTTGGTGTAACGTTGGTCAATGCTTTTTTCCATGTTTCCAGTCCGTCAGCTTCTGCTTTTTTCTGAACGATCTCGATCGCATCATAGAAAAGGATGTAGGCTGTAGACTTTTTACCCTGATACATCAGGCTGTTTACAAAACGTGTAACCAGGATGTCCGAAAATTTCGGATCAGGTAGAAGTGGGCGTTTTTTTGCTCTTGCTTTTCTCATGTTAGTGAGAGTTTATCTTTTTTAGTACAATTATTTCTTTGCTGCCGGCTTAGCTCCTGCTTTGGCCTTTTTGGTTCCGTATTTGGAACGACGCTGGTTACGACCTTCAACACCTGCGGTGTCAAGAGCGCCACGAACGATATGGTAACGCACTCCTGGTAAATCTTTAACACGACCACCACGAACAAGCACAATTGAGTGCTCCTGGAGATTGTGTCCCTCACCCGGGATGTATGCGATAACTTCGAGTTTATTTGTCAAACGTACTTTGGCCACTTTGCGAAGTGCAGAATTTGGCTTTTTCGGTGTAGTTGTGTACACGCGAGTACAAATACCACGCTTTTGTGGGCAGCTATTCAAACCAGCAGATTTACTCTTGTTGGTTATCTTGATTCGGCCTTTGCGTACGAGTTGATTAATCGTTGGCATGAGAACTTTACAGTTTGTTGATTATCAATTGATTTTGCAAAAAAGTATATACCCCGTCCGGTTTTTGGGGAGGGCAAAGGTACAAATACTTCGTTATAAACAACATCTGGTGAAAATTATTTTTGTTGATTTTCAGGATTATCAGGGTTTTCGGGCCGTCTTTATTGCACCTGGCTGGCCCCGTTTTCTGTATTCAGCCTAAAAACCGGAGGAATGTGCCGAAAAGTCCGACGAAATGTCCTAATCTGCTTACAGGAAATTTTAGAAAAAATGTGGTTTCTCAAATCTCCTGTAGTTTTTTTTGAAGTCTGAAACAAAATTCAAACAGAAAAATCTCATCCGAAAGGATATAAGCCGCGTTTTTCCAGATAGTAAGAAGTATCACCCCTTTGTTTAAATTTGGCCCGATGTCGACCATTCAAGCGCTCAGCTATATTCTCCCCGAAAAAATTTATTCTAACGAAGATTTTTTTATTGATTTTCCAGAGGCAAAAACAGCCAATATGGAAAAAACAGGCGTGATGAAACGCCATATTGTCGCTCCCGGGCAAACGGCTTCTGATTTAGCGGTGCTGGCCGGCGAAAAATTATTCGCAGAACACGGAATTGACCGCAACGAGATTGACTTCCTGCTTCTCATACTATTGGGACCTGATTATTATATGCCTTCAACCGCCGGAATTGTGCATTCACGGCTTGGATTAAGAAGCAATTGCGGGGCATTGGATATGGAGATTGGCTGTAGCGGTTTTTCTTATGGTTTAAGCGTCGCTTCCGGACTGATTGCGGTTGCGGGCGTTAAAAAAATACTTTTATTAACGTCTTCTACCCTTACCAATACACTCCACCCCAAAGATCGGGGCTCACGTTTTGTATTTGGCGACGGGGCGGCGGCTTCTTTAATATCTTCAGAAGGAGGCGGAAAAATCGATTCATTTGTATTCGGGAATGATGGAGATGAATTTGAAAAAATAATCATCCGTGACGGAGGATCGCGTAATCCTCTCAATCCGCAATCCTACGCTGAAATCACTGATGACTATGGCAAAGTGATCTGTGACGCGAATTATTTTATGGATGGCATTGGCGTTTTCCAGTTTTCTGTGAAACGGGTTCCGGCACTTGTTGCAGATGTATTGGCAAAAGCCGGATTGCAAAAAGAAGATATTGACTTATATGTATTTCATCAGCCGAATGTTTTTCTGAATGAGAACATCCGCAAGAAAATAGGAATACCGGAAGAAAAATTTGTGCATTGTATAGCTGAGACCGGGAATACCGTTCAATCTACTATTCCAATAGCCTTATATGAATCAATTCAGAACGGACGTTTAAAGCGCGGGATGAAAGTGCTGGTGGCCGGCTTCGGTGTCGGGCTTTCATGGTCGGGCGCCATCATACATTATTAGTATTCGCGCCTGCACTATTTATTCAGCCCAATTTCAGCAGTTTCACATATTAACACATCCAAAAAGGAATTGTACTTTTGAATGCTGTTAAAACGAACGACAAAAAATGGAAGACATTTCTGTTTTCATCAAAAAGATTGAAGGTGAGATTGAAGGGCTGACTCCCGGTGCGCTCCTTCCTGATTCTAATTTCCGTGAATTGCCGGAATGGAGCTCCATGCATGCGTTGATAATTATTGCATTAGCAGAAACGGACTATGATGTCAGCATTACTGGCCAGGATCTTCGTGAGTGTAAAACCGTCCGCGATCTTCATAATCTGATTTCCAGCCGTTCCTGAATGGCTTTATTTACCGCCACCGGAATGCGTATCAAAGGAATTGCAGCTGCAGTTCCCGAGGGAAAGCAGGACAATCTTAATTACGATCGCATTACCGAAGCCGAACGCAGCCTTTTCATCCGCACCACCGGAATCGCTACACGCCACATTGCCCAACCCGGTATCACAACAGGCGATCTTTGCCAGGCCGCCGCGGAAAAACTCATCGCTGAGCTGAAATGGGACAAGTCCGAAATTGATCTTGTCATTTTTGTTTCGCAATCGCCCGACCATTTTCTGCCCGCCACTTCTATTCTTATCCAGGATAAATTAGGATTGCCAAAAACAACCGCTGCATTTGACATCAGTCTTGGCTGCAGCGGTTACGTTTACGGACTTTCCGTGATTGCCGGAATGCTTTCTACCGGCGGATTCAGAAAAGCGTTGCTGCTCGCAGGCGATATTTCCAGTCACGCCATGACCCCCGACGATAAAAGCACGTGGCCTTTATTCGGAGATGCAGGAACGGCCACAGCAATTTCCTATGACGCGGATGCACAGACCAGCTTCAATTTGCAGAGCGATGGAAGCGGTGCGCAAGCCATTATTATTCCCGATGGCGGACTACGCACTCCGATCAATGAAAAAACATTTGTTACTGAAGAAGTTGAAAAAGGAATTGTCCGCCACAGGAGAAACCTCTGGCTGAACGGGCTTGATGTTTTTAATTTTTCGGTAAGGGAAGCTCCTGCAAATATTAAAACGCTGATGGAATTTGCAAAGATCAATGCGGACGATGTAAATTATTTCGTTTTTCACCAGGGCAATTTGTTAATGAATGAAACCATCCGCAAAAAAACAAAGATCGGCCCTGAAAAAGTTCCTTATTCGCTGAGAGAATTCGGAAATACCAGCTCCGCCTCTATCCCGCTCACAATCGTTGCAAGTCTTAATGAACAGGCAAAATCGCCGCAAAAATGGATCTTCTCAGGATTCGGCGTCGGGCTTTCATGGGCATCGTGCTACCTCGAAACAGAAAGCATCGTTTGTCCGGAGGTGTTGTACATTTAGCAAACCATTATGGAACAAACTCCTTTCCATCTTAACGATAAAAAAATCCTCGTCACAGGCGCCTCTTCAGGTATCGGACGGCAAGTCGCGGTTTCAGCGGCACAGATGGGTGCGTCAATTATTTTATCGGGAAGAAATGAAAAGGAATTAAAAGAAACGTTAGGTCAATTGCCGGGAAATAATCATTCCATTATCACTGCTGATCTTCTCGTGCAAAGTGAAAGAGAAAAGCTCGCGAAAGAAATGCCGGGCGTGGATGGAATTGTGCATTGCGCAGGAATTGTAAAACCATTTCCCGCAAAATTTATTGACCAGCAAAAGCTTGACGAAACGCTCAACATCAATTTCGAAGCACCGGTGCTGATGATGGCCGCCATTCTCAAGCAGAAAAAAATAAACCGCGACGCTTCACTTGTTTTCCTGTCTTCCATTTCAGGACAGCATCCGCACAAAGGCGGCGCAATTTACGCCGGATCAAAAGCGGCGATCGAAGCGTATGTAAAAGTGCTTGCGCTCGAGCTTTACCCGCAGGGAATCCGCGCGAATTATATTTCTCCTGCCATGGTAAAAACGCCGATGTACGACAAAGCTTCGGAAGAAATGTCGCACGAAGAAATGGAAAAGCATGTGAGCAAATATCCGCTTGGTGCCGGCCTGCCTGAAGATGTTGCGAACACCGTTGTCTTTTTGCTTTCGCCTGCTTCTCGCTGGGTGACAGGAATAAATATTATTTTGGATGGCGGATATTTACTTGGCGCATAAATACAATGAATAAAGAGCTACTTTCTATCGTCATCCCGGTTTACAACAGCGAAGAATTGCTGGATGAACTTTTTAATTCCATTAACGCTACGTTGACCGGAACACAGGCTTTCGAAGTTGTTTTTGTTGATGACGGAAGCCAGGATCAAAGCTGGGAGAAAATTGTAAAGCTGAAAAGTCATCATCCTGATAAGATCCGCGGCATACAGCTTTCGAGGAATTTTGGTCAGCATAATGCTTTGGTGTGCGGCTTCAGCTTCGCGCAAGGCGATCTTGTATTAACGATGGATGACGACCTGCAGCATCCGCCATCGGAAATTCCGAAAATGCTTGCCGCACATTATGCAAAAAACGCGGACGTTATTTACGGCATTTACAATACCAATAAAAAACACAGCGCGGCCCGCAATG
>JALYQL010000350.1 GCA_030855855.1 Bacteroidota bacterium
GCCGATAGCTGTCTGTGACCTACGGCGTGAAAAGCATTGATTCGCTTGGCAATTTTTTATATCCGAAGTTTAATAAAGGCTTTTTCCGGTTTCGCTATAACCAGGATACGCTGGTAATTACAGATGGAAATGGTCCGCCATTTAGTTACACAAGAAAATATGCCACGTGCACATTTTCCATCAACATTACTCCTGAGCGAAAGATCAAAAGCATTGAGAAGAATCAAAAGTTTGTGAAGCAAAAAGGCAACACGATCATTATTACGAAATCGCGCAATGATTTTTTGAGGGAGGGGAAGGATGTGCGGGTGGTTGTGGTTTTTGAGGGGGAGTAGGGGGAAGCAAGCACTTATTCCTTCATTTTCAAAATGTTACTCTGATTGGTTTAAAGGAGAACGTAAATTTTCGCTATTCGAATTTGCAACTAATCTAAAATGCTATATTTGCGCTCCCATTTCAAAATTGGCGAGGTAGCTCAGTTGGTTAGAGCGCAGCACTCATAATGCTGAGGTCGGGAGTTCGACCCTCCCCCTCGCTACTTAGAAATACAAAGCGTCTCAATTTGAGGCGCTTTTGTTGTTTCTATTAGAATACATATTTCTCTGTCTGCGATTACCAGAAAAGTATGGGTGAAGTCATTTTAGAATGTTTTAAGTCTCCGTTCTTTATCTTTTCCAGAACAACATCACAGGCTTTCGCGAAATATTCTGAAAAGTCTTCAGATATAATGCATATTTTATTATTAACCTCATCCAAATTTTTTAATCCAGAGGCTCTTTCTTCCAGCGAAATTGTTTCGTGAGGAAGCATTGAGTGAAGAAGCCCATTTCGAACAGGGAGAATTGAATAATAAAGATAATTACCAATTACCGGATTACCAATTACCAATTGTTAAATTCTGTTTTGCCCATTGGCGCGCGGATAAAATAATTACGGTATTGCGATACAAAAGCTCTTCTCACTTCGCATCTCTAATTGGTAATCCGGTAATTACCCCCCAAAAAAAACAATTTCTCTCCTTCATCCTTCAACATCGCCTTCGTTACGTTATAACCCAATTCCCTGTACGCTTCAAACTGTTTCTAAATAATTACCAAGTACAGAATTACCAATTGTTAAATCCTGTTTTGCGTTAGGAAACAGACCCGCATAAAATAATTACTGTATTGCAATACAATAGTTCTTCTTATTTCGCATCTGTAATTGGTAATCCGGCACCGAAGGCGTCCCCTTGGGATAATTGGTAATTCTGTAATTGGTAATTATTCCCCCCCAAACAATTTCTCTCCTTCATCCTTCAACATTGCTTTTGTCACATTATAACCCAATTCCCTGTATGCTTCAAACTGTTTCTCATTGAAAAACTGGTCAGCGGTGGACTGGTGAGGGAAAGTAGGGTTGAGGCCTTTGTAGCTGTAAATATCTGTGGGCAGGTTCGGGATCATGGAAAGCTTTATGTAGGCGAGCATTCCTTCGCTGCCGTCGTTGTAATAAATTTTAGCAATGGCGTATCCTTGTTTGGCGATGTTATACTTTTTGTCGAATAGACTTTCGCCGGCTGTTCCGCCTAAGATCGAATTGAGGTCTTTGTCTTCGAAGCAGATCTTCACACCAAAATCAACGCGCACTTTTTCTACCGCATTGGCGAGATCATCGAAATTGAATTCAGGATCGGCACCACCATCCGAGAGAATGATGAGCTTCACTTTTCTTCTGATGAGCTCGTAGACCGCCAGGTTTTCGAAATGTCCGCCATCGGAAAGCTGAATGTTGCGCGACGATTCTTTCAAACCTCTGCGTGTGACTTCACTGCTCAGTCCGGGAACAAAAAAGTTTGGTGGAAAAGGCAGCGGATCGTTTTTCGGATTCGTGGTCCAATAGCCTAAACGGAGATTGAGAATTGAAAGCAGGATTGAGACCACCGAATTACGTGTGACACCTTCGCCCGAGCAACCCGCATTCGGATTTAATGCGGCAGCAGAAGTAGCCATCGCTGTAGCCAAAGTAATTCCCCTGCCGTCTTTTTTCTGAAAGGTAGTGGTGGTTCGCCAGCCGGTAGAATCGCTGCCGCAATAAAGAGGTGAAATAATAAAATTGTCACCACCACGCCCGCGGAATTTAACTGTAGGCGAATCGACAAGAATGATGTTTGTGTTGATGATGTGATACGGTCTGCGATTATGCACATCACACATATCTTCCATCATTGCGTTATCCGCTTCAGTTGCCGGCTGCCAGACATTTTTCTTTACAGCGTCTTTGTTCGGCATGAACGCTTCCATCAGCCGATCGCGCCACAGGCGATGTGGACCAACCTGGTTGAGATTGACGAAAATTCCGAAAATAAGTGTGAGCGCCGCAAGACCTATGAATATTGTCCAGCCCGACTCTTCCTTTGCTGCGAAGCCGGTAGCGAAGGCAAAAGCAATAAGTAAAAGTCCGTAGACCAATGCAAACGCGCCAAGGTAGATCATGATACCTGACATTGCCCCGTTGCTGCTTTCTTTTTTCTGCGCTTTTACATATTGCCACGCGCCGACAATTGTTCCGAACAGGGTAGAAGTTCCACCTGCAGCAAGATCATTCATATAATTATCCAATAAATTATGCACATACGGAAGCGATCCAAACAACAAAAAGAGGAAAATCGCTTTCCAGACAAATCCATGAAATTTTTGTCCGGCAATAAAAGCGCGGTAATTTTTCATAGAATTCCTTTTGAAAAAAGTGCGCAGCGAATACAAAAGATTCAGGAGCAGCAACACCGCGATGAGAAAAATGGACGCAGGAATAAATTTTTCACTGAACGTCAATGGACTGAACCAATTTTTACCGCCATGATCAAAGCAGATTTTATCGAATAATCCGGATGCATTTACAATAAACATCAGGCTCGTCAGAAAAAGCATGTAGAAAAACAGCGAAAGTAAAATGCTGCGTAACGCCACTGCGACAAATGAAACCGCGCCGAGCTTATTGACTGGTAATAAATAGCTGCTGTGCTGCCTGATAAAATCGAGCAGTCCGTTTGGCTTATGTGTGTGCTGTTCTTCTTTTTTGTCAGGCCGTGCAGAAGCGCCTTTAGTTCCCAGCGGAAAATTTCCAGGTGTTGTTCCTGCATTTTCCCTGCCTTGCTTTAAGGCCCAGGTCAATGCCGCGCCGATATAACCGCCGCCTGAAACGGTAGACAAATAATCCATTTTGCTCAGCTTGTTATCGCCAACCAGCGCCTGCATTACGCCAAGTCCGAAAGAAGCCGAGCGGATTCCACCACCGGAAATTGCAAACCCGGAAGTTTTATCACCAAGCTCGAGACGTTCTTTTTCAGCGTTTATAACTTGCTGGTAATCGTCAGTGTTTTTTGGATTTTTGTGCATCATAGGGGTTATGAAAAGTGGTTATGAAGATATACGGAATTGTAAAGAGTAAATTCTGACTTTAGCAAACATCAATTAAAATCAGTTGATATGCAAGTGAAAATTAATGAATGAATGATTTTTAGTTTTATTCCCCAATTTCGTACGGGATATTTTAGGATATTTGACTCAATACAATTCACCCCAAAAGTTCAATTTTACCCACAATGATAAACAGCACAAACCCCAACGTCACCATCATCGTCAAAGACATGGACGTATCCATTTCTTTTTACGATGTACGAATTACTATTTAAAAAAATCAAAAACCACATCGTACATCGTAATTCGTAACTCGTAAATTTTTTAAAATGGCACTTACATTAGTTTTTGTTCACGGCTGGAGCGCTACAAATCTCGACACGTATGGTCAGCTTCCATTGCGATTGAAAGCAGAAGCTGCTTTAAGTGGAATTGACATTTCTGTAAAAGAAATTTTTCTTGGAAGCTACATCAGCTTTCATGATGAAGTACGTGTCAATGATATTTCACGCGCGTTTAAAAATGCAGTGCAATCCGAACTTTATCCTTTGCTGGAAAAAGGCTCGCGGTTTATCTGCATCACTCATTCAACCGGCGGACCTGTTGTGCGCGACTGGTGGAATAAATATTACAAGGAGAGCGATGACGTTTGCCCGATGAGTCATCTCATTATGCTTGCGCCTGCTAATTACGGTTCGGCGTTGGCGCAATTGGGAAAAGGACGGCTCAGTCGTTTGAAATCGTGGTGGAATGGAGTGGAGCCTGGCGTGGGCGTGCTGAACTGGCTGGCGCTCGGAAGCAAAGAAGCGTGGGAACTAAATAAAAGCTGGATCGAATCGGATGGAAGCGCTATTGGTGAAAAAGGCATTTTTCCATTCGTGATCACCGGCCAGGATATTGACAGAAAATTTTACGATCACCTGAATCCTTATACCGGCGAGCTCGGTTCGGATGGAGTAGTGCGTGCTGCTGCTGCCAACCTGGAAGGAAGAATTATAAAGCTGGCACAACCAACTCCGGTGAAAAATGAAAAAGGAATACTCACCACCGGCGATTTCCAGGTTGTTGACGAAGTAAAAGAAGGGCCTGAATCTCCGTTTCGCGTGGTGCATAATAAATCCCATTCGGGTAATGAAATGGGAATTATGAAAAGCACAAAAAGAGCGCCGGCGAAAGATGGAAGCTCCGAAACGATAAAAGCGATCATCGATTGCATCCGTGTACGATCGAAAGACGATTATCAGAAGCTTTACAAACAATTCGCGGAAGAAACAGCACAAGTGCAGCGCGATGAATTGGTAGAAGTGCAGGATGGCGGCGTTTTTGCGCAGGAACGTTATTTTATTCATGATCGTTTTTCCATGGTCATTTTTCGCGTGCATGATCACGAAGGTTTTCCACTCACCGATTTCGATTTGATTTTAACAGCGGGACCTGAAAGCGATCCCGATCATTTGCCTGAAGGATTTTGCGCCGATCGACAGAAGAACGCGCTGCACCATGATATGATCACGTACTTTTTTAATTACGATGTGATGAAAGGTGCTCCACCTGTTTTTCATAATGGAAAAGAAATCCGCGCGGCGCATAAAGGATCTGAAATGCTCGGGCTGGAAATCCGTCCGCGTCCTGAAAGAGGATTTGTGCGTTACATTCCGTGCCGGATAAAAGCGAGCGTTGAAATGCTGGAGAAAGCGCTTGTTCCGAACAGCACAACCCTGATCGATATTTGCCTGCAGCGTGTGGTAGATAAGCAGGTTTTCCGATCTTCAAGACTTACGGGCGATGATATGCCGGGGCCTGATGAAGGTGAATTCAGCGGATTAATTCCCGGTGCTGATTTTATTGATTAATTTTCTAAAAAAAATATAATGAACAAATTATTTTTTACGTTCATCATCGCATCGTTCTTCTTCGGAAATCTGCATGCGCAGGATACGGTTGCAATCGCTAACAGCGCGAAAATTGTGCAGGCAAGCGGCGCAGATAAAAAAGCGGCTGAAGTAAAAACACAAACGATGATCGGAAATTACGGTTACGCCGATTCGCTCTACAGCGGAACATTATTCTGGATCGGACCGAAATTATGGATGGAGCTGAAAGACCTTGAAGAATTCCGCGTAATGCATTTGAGCAATCTCTCTTTACCGACTCCAGAATTTAATAAAAAAGGAAAAGAGACCGGAGAGAAAATAAATGCCTACGGCAAGCTTATTCAGTCGCGCGAAAACTATGAGCATTTCTGGGAATATGTTTTATCCGCCTACAATGTCAAAGGCGCAAAAATTGTTGCCATGAATGAAAAGGATAAATTTATTTACTGGCAATATTACGGCCAGATCGACGAGCCGATCGTTGTTATTCAAAGCGATAAAGGAAGGCTGATGCTGAAATTTAAAGGCGGCAAGTTGATGTTTGCGGAATTGACAGCAAGATCAAATTGATTTTAGATCTCAGCATTGATTACAATCTAAAATCTAAAATCACCAAATCTAAAATCCTCCCAATGTCAATTCTCACTCCACAAATCACCGAAACTGCAAACCTTCTTATTGCAAGTCTTAAAAAATCAGGCATCACCAATAAATTTCTTGTTGCAGGAATTCTCGGAACCATTTACAAGGAAACGAATTTCAGATTGCGGCCGGAAGTAGGTTATGGTAATACCAATAACGCGCGCATCCGTGGTATTTTCGGAAAACGGTTGGCTGATCTGACCGAAGACCAGCTGACTGCGTTGAAAACAAATGATGCCGCTTTTTTCGAGAAAGTGTATGGCGGCCGCTACGGAAATAACATGCCGGGCGACGGCTATAAATACCGCGGAAGAGGTTTTAACGGATTGACATTTAAAGGCAGCTACATTGAATTCGGAAATAAGATCAAGCAGGATCTTGTGAATAATCCGGACCTGCTGAATCAGATTCCGATTGCTGCCGACGCGCTGGTGACGTATTACCGCGACATCCTGCAGATCGGTGTGAACAAAAAATACATCACGCGTTTTGGTGTACAGGATTTGACGCACATCACCGACATTACCACCGGCACGAAGATCGCCAACCAGGTAACAGTAGGCTGGGCCGCAACTCCACTACCGGAAGGACAGAAAAAAGCACTGCTGTATGCGCCGGATTTTTTGCCTTTGCTTAGTTAATAAAGTTTCGGGTTTCTGGTTTAAAAAGTTTCTGGTTTCGAGTTTAAAAAGTTTCTGGTTTCAAGTTTAAAAAGTTTCGGATAATACTTTTAAAGCAGTGGTAACCGCAAACGAGAAACAACAAACGAGAAACTACAAACAACAAACGAGAAACAACAAACAACCTCAGGCAACCGATCAAAAAACTTGCGTCTTACCGGTGAGCAAACCAATCAACATGAAAAAGGTACTTTTACTTTTTAGCTTTCTACCTTTATTTTCATTCGCGCAGGAAGTTGTTTCCGATAAGAATGAGGTCGGATTAAATTTGTTTTCCGTTACAAATTTCGGCATGCACAAGGATATGCTCGATAAGCGTGTTTACAATGGAGATATGAATGCATTTTCCGGCATTTATTACAGGCGGCATTTTGGCAAGTATGCTTTGCGTGCTTCTTTCGATTATACGCAGAAAGCACAGCTTAGCTCATCTGGCTCGCGTTTTAGCCCTTATTACTATAATGTATCGGCAATAACAAAAAACATCAGCATGAGCTTGGGTTACCAGCACTCTTTTGCTACGAAAAAATTTCAGCCTTATTTTTTCACCGATCTCGTTTTTAATTACATCAATTTTTCCGGTCATTCCACCAGCTATGGCGACTTCAGCTGGTTTGAGAATCGTCCGTTCTC
>JALYQL010000358.1 GCA_030855855.1 Bacteroidota bacterium
TTTTCGTTTGAAAAAGTTTGCCCCGATTCCCAATGGCATTTTGTAATTCCACTATTGGTTCCCACATAAAATAAATGTTCCGTAACAAAAGCCACATCTTTTAACGCACCATCTGTCACAACAGCCACTTCTTTCGTTGATTTATTATACGCGCGAATCTGCCCATCGTCGAACAGAATCAATTCACTTTCGGGAAAACCGTATATTCTTTCAACAGGACGCTTTCCTTTGTCGTTTATTGTTGTGAGCGCGCCCATGTTATAGCTCATCAGTTTTCCTTCCGAAGAGCCAAGAACCAGCCCCAAATCATCGTCAGCATAAAGTGATGAAACAGGATCATCCGCAAATGTGCTGATGACGTCAGGCATATTGAGATCAGGAATAACAAGAATTCCTTTATCAAAAGTGCTGAGCAAAATATTTCCTTCGTGGTCTTTATAGATATCGGAAATAAAATAATCGGGATAATAAATTGTGTTATTTGTTGTAGCAAAACTATTGTTCAATTTGAAAACCCCGGGCAAAGTTCCTGCTACCCAGATTTCTTTTCCCGTTTCATAAATCCGAACTGATTCACTTCGGGCAAACAGTTCATTGCCTGTTAGATGCTGTAGCGTAAAATTCACGGTATTGTATTTGAATACCGATTTGTTTGTCAGATCAATCGCGTAATACAGATTTTCAACGCGGTAAAATTTAAAAACAAAATCTGTCGGGAGTTTAGTAAGGGGAATAGTTAGTTTGTGTTTTGAAAATTTATTTTTGGAATAGATCAACACAGAATCTGTTGCGCTTAAATGATAGTGTATCGACCGCTCGCTTGTTGTAAATGCAGGGCCCAAATAACTATCAGGATTATATCTGTTTGCAACACTGCCATTTTTATTCAGGACAAGAACTTGTTTTGCCCCGATGATTAATTTGTCATCTTCGGTAATTGCCAGACTGATATCTGAAGCAGCCTCGCCGTTCGTGAGTTGATAGAAGAGCAAACATTTTTTATCGCGGATCTGAAAAATCTGATTATTCAGGTTGTGGCAATAAATAGTTCCCTCGTTATTGACCACAAAATTGAAAACAGAATTACTTTTCGATTTTTCACATTCTACTTTGGTGTAGTTGTAATAATCGAAATGATAAATGCCGTTGTTGGTAGCGAACCAATAATCTGAAGTTTTATCCTGAATGACATCGTAAATCTGAATGCCGCGGAATTGTTCTTCACCTAATAAAAAGTACCCAGGCTGTTGAGCAGACACGCGAACAAGCGAAAGCAAAAAGAAAAGCAGCATTCCTTTATTGAGAAAACACTTCATTCGTAAAGAAAAGCTGCGTGTGGGACGAATTGGAATAATTGTATTCGTTTCAATTAATCAGACAAACATACAAAGGAATGGGGAATATCGGTTGAGGAATTCCGAATGCAGAAGGGGCCAGTTCTTAATTCAATATTCCGCATGCGGTATTCCCTTTTTTTCATAGGTTTCTTTATCAGCCTTTAGCTTAGCTGTTTTGCAAATCTGAGACTTTTAACCCGTTCTTCAAAACTAAGATTTTGCTTGTGCGGATTTTCTACTTCTTTGAAAAGACGCATCAGCTCTTCTGAATGAACCTCACTTTTTTGGGTTCGCAGATTCACATGAACGAGCATGGTCCACATGATGGCTTTTAAAACAGTTTTGTTTTCATTCCACATCAGCGCTTCCACGACCAGATTTTTATCCTGACACGAAAGCAATTGCGATTCGATGAGAACGGTTTCCATAAGTGTGGCAGGAGCCATGTATGCAATCTGGTTTTGGGCTACCACCCAACTTAATCCTTTTTCTCTTGCGAGTTTGTGAATGTCAAAATCGTAGAACTCCAAAACCTGATCTTCTCTGGCGTTAATGATGTAGTCTAAATATTTTGAATTGTTCAGATGATTAAACGGATCGCAATCCGGGAATCTTACTTTTACTTTACTTTCAAGTACTTTTTCGAGTGGTTTCATGTTTTTGGTTTTAATTTTTGTCCTGGGCCATTCGAAGTATCGTTTTATTAATATACCGGTCGGTATATTTGTTTTCAATTTTTTTTACCTCTTCAGTTCTTTAATCAGTCGTTCGAGGAAATCCATTGATGCATTCAACGAGCTCATTTTCCCTGTGAGTTTTGCGTGCATGGCGCCTCCCTGGATTAAAGAAACAAGTACAGACACCACTTCATTCACATCAATCTTCGCTTTAAGCTCTTTGTTTTTTATGCCGGCTTTCAATTGGCGTTCCACGGCGCCTCTCCAGAATTGTAGTGCCTCAACAGCCTTTGCTTTAAGTAAAGGATGTGTGTCGTCTGCTTCGGTTGAGGTATTTGCAATCGGGCAGCCACTACGCAGAAAAGAAAATTTCAAATAATTGCGATATGTTTTCGGATACACCAACAATTTATCGACGATGGAAGTACGCGCATCCATTTTTGTGCGAATGTGCTTCACGACTAACATAAAATTATGATCGAAAGCAGCGAGGGCCACTTCATCTTTGTTTTCGAAATTGCCGTAAATGCTTCCTTTGGTTAAACCGGTTGCAGTTATCATATCATTCAGCGAAGTGCCCGCGTACCCTTTTGTATTGAATACGGGGGCGGTTTTTTCGATGATGAATTGTTTGGTCCGTTCGGCTTTTGAGGGCATGATGAAGGTGTTGTTCGGCAAAGATAGGAAAAGATACCTATCGGTATTATATGTTCTTTTCAGAATTCACTATAATAGGCTCCGGCATCCTGTCGTGGATCTTATGAACGACACCCGACCATCCCATTGGGAGAAATGTTGATGAAACAAAACCTTCAACGTAAAGCTCAAAGCCTCAAAGGTTCTTTACGTTCTCTGAAATTGCTTAAGAAAAGTTGCAGGAAAAATGTTTTACAACCTTACCAATAGTTCCTCAACTACCTTTTGATTGATAATAGCAGGAAGTTGCTAAAAGAAAAAACGGTTTCACCGGGATAAAGAGAAACCATTCTTTCTTGAATTCAAAAGAGAAACCAGCGAGCATGCCAATGAAATTCCGCTACGCCACGCTTTTTTCCACTGCCATATTGAAAAAATTATAATCCGTCATCGGTGCGTCTGTCAGGCCGATGTTTCTTCCGATGGTTATAATTTGTCCGCGGTGATAAGTGCTGTGATTAAAAACGTGCTGCAGAAATTCGTAACGTGGCATTTCACCTTTTACCCATGGCGTGTCGAGATGGACTTTCTTTTCCAGCTCCTTTTCGGAAAGGGTGTTTACATAAGCACCCAGTGCGTTGGACTGCGCGATCAGGTCAGCGATCACTTCTTCCAGCTGCATTTCTGTTGCGCCATAACGGTTGGTTTTCAATTCACTTTCATTCACCACAGAATACCAGAATTCTTGTACTGCAAGAATGTGATTGAATGTTTTCAGGATGCTTGAAAAGCTGGACGGAACTTCTGCTTTAAATAGTTCAGCGGGTTTGGTTCTTAACCATTCTACCAGCGATTGATTTGCCCATAAATTGTATGCGGCATAATTGGTCATTAATTTTTGTAAGCTCATCTTTTTTGGTTTTTATGATTTGCTTACAAAGATGAAACGGGCTTGTGTCAAGGGTATGTCAGGGGTGGAAAAACAATTACCAAATTACCGATTATCCCAAGGGGACGCCTTCCGTGCCGGATTACCAATTCTGGGTGTGGGGAAGGGAAAAATTCTCGTGGAGAGCAAACTACGAATATCTTTCTGCGTAGTGCTTCATCGTTAGCTTATGCGGCTCGAAATATTCCTGCAGCACTTCCAATTTGGTCATTCTGTCGAGACGAAAAGAACGGAAATCTTTTCGCAACCTGCAATAGGCTACCAGCGTCCAGTCATCCTGCGGACTATTATAAATTACAAAAGGTTCTATCACGCGTTCTGTGGCTTCTGCTTCCGGCGGTTGATAGCTGATCTTTACCAATTGAAAATTCGTCAGTGCCAGCTGCAGCTCTATGAGATTCTCGCTTGTGATTTCTCTTTTCCAGTTTTTCCCGATGTAAACGCGCTCGCTTAATAATTCTGTTTTTTGCTTATTCGAATTTCTCAGCACGGATTTGATTTTTGCAATGGCTTCTGTAAATTCTTTAACAAGCGAAGCATCTTTGCTTTTCAAAACAATCTGCTCCGTTGTAATAAGTGCATATGCTTCTTTCTCCGTAAACATTACCGGCGGCAGCTTGTAGCCATCCAAAATGCTGTAGCCTTTTCCTTCGTCAGTGATCACAGGCACACCGGCTTCTTCCAGCGCGCGAATATCCCGATACACGGTGCGCACACTGATGTTGAATTTTTTTGAAATTTCGGTGGAGGTCAACAGTTGTTTCGACAGCAATAATGTGAGTATGGCTGTGAGACGGGAAAGGCGGGTGGTCTGGTCATCCATTTGTGAAAGATACTGATCCGGGGCAAATCATTGTGTTAATACTTCAAGTCGGAATACGCCGGATAAATTACATCAAATTGTTTATCAAAACGTTTGATCGTTTGCTTGTGAATATGATCAAACGCGGCCCTGTTATGAAAAACGTAAAGTGTATGCTTTTGTCGTGCAACATAAGCCGATGTGTGAAAATATACCCAGGGTTTTATCCTGTTCAATTCCAGACCGGCTTTTTCGGCATCAGCATGAGAAGCAAATTTCCATTCTTCGATTATACCATCTGTGATAGTAGCTGACACCGGGTTTTTATCACTGTAAAAATACCCGGTTACAGATTCTGCTTTTGAAAAGAGCGCATAGGCAGCTTCGACATAACCCGTATCATCGTTGCTGAAGCTATTCATGAAATTCATCTTGTAAAATGTTTTATCGTGGTAGCGAAAACTATTGCTGCTGTAATAGGATACTTTTTCAATTCGTGCGGTGTCGTAAGAAAAGCCAAGGCTGTCGAGATAGTCTGTCAGCGCGAGGAAAAAATCCGATGGGAATGAATTGTTTTTTTGCGGGATTGGTTTGGCATTGTGTTCTGTTGTGTCAATGGAGTTATGAACAGCAGCTTTATCGGGAACTTCCTTGCAGCCTGAGCATAGATACATAACTGAAATAAGAATGTGAAAAATCAATCTTGCTTTCATGATCGGATAGAATCGTTTTTAATGCAGCTTTAAAAAATCATTCAGGTTTTGCCGGCTATTTAATATTCCATCAGCTTGTCTGGCAATTCATCTTTCAGGACAAGGTCGGTTTTAATCCGGCGGAATAATTAATCCTGGAGGCCTCCGCGGCTTACTTTTTCCCCGCAATAAAAATAATATGCGTAGAAATCTCTCCCGCTTTCGGATATTCCTTGCGGATTAAATCCACCACTTCAAAACCATTTTCTTTCAGCATTTCCTGCAGGTAATTTTCTTCGTGGTAATAGACGAAAGTTTTGTGCTTTCCATCGCTGCTGGTTTCGTACTGCGATTTGCTATACTCACCTTCGATAGCGCTGAAATAAAATATTCCGCCGTTGTTCAATAATGCCGCACAATCTTTTACCAGCTTCGCGCAACCTTCTTTTGATAAATACGGCAGGCAGAATCCGCACATGATGCCATCGGACTTTGCGGTGAGCTGATCGATATCGCGGCAATCCATGACTGAAAATTCTGCTGTTGGATTATTTTCCTTCGCGAGTGTGATCATGTTTGGTGCGAAGTCGATGGCGTGGATTTTAAAATCGGTGCGTTTTGTGAGGAGGTATTTTGTAATGTTGCCGGGGCCGCAGCCGATCTCGAATATTGTGGCGTTGGGAGCGGGGAGGAGTTTGATGAAGGTGTTGTAGGTATCGTTGTAGAGATCCAGATGCATGAATTTTTGCTGGTAGGCTTGGGCGAGGGCGTTGTAGGTTTGTTGGGTTTGGTTGTTATCGTCCATGCGTAATTTTCTTTGTTTTCCACTCCCGGCCTTTTTTGTCAATGCGATAAGTCATCCTATAATCACAGTAACAGTCACATATCCTCATACTGTCATTATCAGGGCCGTAATGTAAATTTAAAACATCGTTCTTTATTTCTGCGGCACCAGCAAAGGTCATGCAACAATCTGTGATAAAATCGAATGATATTATTGCGGAATCTTTTGTGATGAATTCTGTAAGATTGTAAGGATGATATTTTCCATGCTGTTTGTATTTATTCATATCAAGCAAAATGCCTTTCGACTCGTCGCAAAGAGTGTGGCAGGTTGTGGTGAACCAGTTTTGTTTTGGCGACTGATTTATTTTCTTTCTGTCAATAGATTTTTCAAGCGCGGTTGTATTAGCGCTGTCAACGTTAGTCCTTGGAGCGCTATCGCATGATGTTAAAATTGTGAAGGAGAGAAAGCTTTTTAGAAAACGGAATGGTTTCAAGAGTTTGTTGGTTGAGTTAGAACGGTCGATAACTTATCCTGATTTCATATTGCTCTACAGACTGTCAATATAACATTCGAAAAATGGTTTTTCTCTATAGACAATCGCGTCTTTGTATTCGCCAGGTCGGGTTTGTTCTGCTTGTCTATGCGAACGTAATTCTCCGCTCTTTAAAACAAAACTGTGATTGATTATTTCTTCAACATCATCAGGTGAGTAATTGTCGGGTATTTGAAAGAACTCAGTATGAAAGCTTGTACCAAACCCCAAAAACGTTCCATCTTTCATTTTAGCTGAAAAACCAGTGTATCCCATTGTGGTTTCTCCTTTAATTTGACGTTGAATTGATAATGGAAAAGCAAATCTACTTTTTTCTATACGTTCAATATCATAATCATTAATGCTGTTTCCTGTCGTCACAAAACTCCTAACGATATCATAATATCCAAGTCCCGATGATCGTTTAAAGACGCTTTGTCTTGATTGTTCCTCTTTAAATCGCTTTATGGCTAAATTTATAATCGTTTTTGGATTGCGAAAGATAACACATGGCAAAAAAGTGCCGTCGGTCAAATACACTGATGTTCTATAACCAGGTCCATTGGCGGGATCGTCAAACGGGTCAATATTTGCTTTTAAAAATTTAACGAAGTCCTTTGTTTGTTTTGATTCCATAGGAGTATGTTAATTTATGGACAATGTAATTATATCGGAATGACCAATTATACAATCACCACCCCCATCTTCCCCGCACTTTTTACTTCGAAAGAATGTCCATCAACTTATGATTAACATAATATGTTTCCTTGCCGATTTTAATAGGATTTAATAACCCGGCTTTTGCAACTTTTTGCAGGTACAGAGATGCCGTTTGTCTTTTAGCAATATTATTTTCCTCAAGCACTTTTATTTTAATATAAGGATAGCTGAAAAGCAAATCGGAGAACTCCCGGGTATAAGAAGCGCCCAGCGTTTTCTTTATTAATTCTTCTGAATTATTTTTCAGCTCAAGAATAGCATTAATCTTATTGAGCGTTAACTCTGCTGTTTCTCCTACGCCTTTAACTATGAAAGTAATCCATTCTTTCCAGTTTCCTTTTTCGGTTATTTCCCGGAGCAGGCGATAATAATCGGGCTTGTTCTGAATGATGTAATAACTCAGGTATAAAACAGGAAGGCCAATGAGGTCTTTATTGATCAGGTATAATACATTCAATATTCTTCCGGTTCTTCCATTTCCATCTGAGAAAGGATGAATGGCTTCACACTGGTAATGTATGAGCGCCATTTTAATAAGCGGATCGAGCGAAGAAAACGTATCATCATTTATAAATTTCTCTAACGACGCGAGTTTTTTCCGGATTACATCTTCACCTTCAGGAGGTGTATAAACGATTTCTTTATTTAAAGGATTGGCAAGTTTTGTTCCGGGATTCTTCCTTATGTTTTCTGTTGTATCCCTTAAACGCTGCATTATTCCTACCAGCAGATTGGTGGTTATAACTCCTTTATTCTGCATCTGCTCCAGACCCCAATACATTGCCTGGCGGTATTGTATTACTTCCTTGGCAGCCGGGTTTTTAATTGATTCTCCAAATCCGATTGTTGCTTTATACAGTTCGTCTTGTGTTGTTACTATATTTTCAATCGCACTGGACTCCTTACTTTCCTGGAGTACAATTGTGTTTAATAATAAATTGGGATTTGGGAGGGTAGCCTTTCAGTTCCGCTAAAAACCTATTGGCATTTAAGGTTAATTTTAGCATTTCAACCGATTCCAATTCCAATTTTGGAGGAAGGTCTGCTAATTCATTAAAAGGGGGCATTTTTGTTATATGGACTCATTTTCAGCACATTAACGTTAAAAATCATGTTCATGCAATCGACACATACCAAGAACGTGTCGAAAATAATGAAAAAAATCGACACGTTATGGGAACATGCTTATCTGATCGACATGAGCCACCAAAAAACCTCTCAATCTGAGAAGGCTTTCTAAAGCCTGGCCAATGAAACGAAAAAGAGCTTCCACACCACGGAAGCTCTTTCTCATCCTGAAGGAATAATTTCCTCCATTGATTTGAACACACACTCAAATAATTTTATTGCAGCTCTATATCATCTACCCAAAACTCCGTATTGTTTCCCGTCAGATTGGTGCGGTGTCCCCCTTCGATATAAATGCTTGCTGAATCTACCATCGTAGCATTTTGTGAAACCGGAATAATGATCTGCGTATAATTCGCGATTGAAGAAGTTCCGTACCATTCGCCGTTGTCTACTTCCGTATTATTATTGAAAAGCTTCACGCGTATCAGCACGCTGTCGGTGGGAACTAACATGCATCTGACATACGCAGAGAGTTGTGCAGAATGCGATGTGATGGAAAATCCGTTGTGGGCCCAGGCGGCGTACGTATTGTTGTAAATAAATTTTGCGGCAAATTGTCCGTCGTGCGCGAAAGTATCCTGCCGCACGATGTAGGTTTCATAAGGGGTAACGCAGGCGGCTGGAAAGCTGTTGGTGGTCCAATTGCCGGGAAGCTGGTTAGACCAGTTTTCGAAACTGCCGTTGGGAATTTGTTGTTGCTGGGTTTGCTGTGGTGTTGGGCTTACGGGTTCATCTTTTTTACAGCTTACGGCACCGAATGTGCTGGATAAGATCAGAAGTACATAGATCGTTTTCATGATTGTTAGAATTTATTATAATGACAAACGATCAGGGGAAAACGCTGCTTCCGGGAAATCAAACCGGCATAATTATTATGCAAATATTACTTTGGTAAAATATAGTGAAGCGAAAATCTCAATTCGGCTTGCTGAAATTTTTGAGAGAGAGGTGTGGATGAATTGTAGATGGAGCGAAGGAAAATATGATAACCGGGCATAAGCGCGAAGGACAGATTTTCGGTGAAAGCATATTGGAATGAAGCTCCGGCGCCATAAGAGAAATTCCATTGGCGCAGATCTTCTTTGCGAATGAATTCTCTGTAAGTACGGCTGTCATAATCGTATGTGTAGCCGCTGGAACGAATCATTAAATTGAATGCGAATTGTGGTTGCATCCAGATGCTGAATTTGTTGCGTGTATAAACATTGCAGCGAAGACCAACCGGGATTTGTAAGTAAGCAAATTTTGTTTTTACCGGGCGCATCGTATCATGACTGAGGTGGTACCAGCCTTTCCCTGGTGTAATCACAGGACCGGTAAGCGACAATGTATCATTGCGGTAAACTACCTGGTTGTGCAGGATTTCCTGCTGGAAATTTACCAGGCCAAGTCCGGAGAAAATTTCACAGTGCGGATTTATTTTATAGCTGATGGCAAAGTGTGCATTTAAAGTCGGAAGATCTTTGTCGCTCGAATCGCGGTAATGGGCAACGAACTGGTAATCGCCTTGTTCATCCATATCCGAAAAACTTAGCGCAGGCGCGAGTCCGAATGCAATGGTCCAGCGGTTGACGATTGCTATTTCATTCTCATCTTCTTTAAACTCCTTGAGCTGCTGCGCCAGTAATGAATCTCTTTTCACCGCCGCGTGTAAGCTATCACTTTGTTTCAGGCTGTCGCTTGCATAAAGGGAAGTTTGCGGTGAAGGAATAACAGTTTGTTCTGTTTGAAGTTGCTTGTTTTGTGCAAAACTGTTTTTATTTCCGGTTATCGCTGCGGCATCCACCATTGGAATGGAATCAGACGATTTAACTTTGGCAGGAATGACCTGCTTTACACTTTCTGAATTATTTTCCGGATTGCTTTTTACTGTATGCGATTGCTTTGCAGGATTATTTTGTGGCGAAGATGATTGAACCCCCGCATTGTTTTTTTCAAAAGAAGACTGAACAGCTGAATTGTTGTTTGCGGAATTATTATCGGATGAATTATTCTTTTTTACAATATTATCCTGGTCGACGGGTTTATTTTGCTCAATAGAATTTTTGGTTGTAGTAGCTGAATCGGATTTTTTGGAACCGGACAGTGTGTTCTGATCTGTTGATTGATTTAAAAATAAACCTGTTGCACCAATAAGAATGCCTGTGAACACAAAAAAGAAAATGATGAATCTTCTTTTGCGTTCACGTTTACGGATATCGCGCCCCACATTTTTCCAGACATTATCAGAAGGCAGCAAAGAAAAATCTTCCGCCGACTTTTTAAACCTTTCGTTCAATTCATCCAACTTGTCCGTCATTGTTTTTGGGTATTTGGTCTGAACTTAATTTTTTCATAAGCAATTCCCGCGCTCTTGAAAATTGTGAGCGCGAAGTTGCCGGTTTTATATCCAGCAATTTGCCGATCTCTTCGTGTGAATAACCTTCGATGGCGTAGAGGTTAAATACCGTTTTGTAGCCGAGCGGCAGATGATGAATCAGTTCCATGAGTTCTTTTTCCGAATTCAGCTCCTGGGAAACGGCGTGGTAAGAAATATTATCGATCGGAATGATGTTTATGTTTTCGGTGAATCGTTGGCGTGCCCTGATTCCGTTGAGTGAAGTGTTTACAGCGATCTTTCTGATCCACGCGCCCAGCTCACCGTCGCCTTTCCATTGACCTAGTTTTCTGAAAACTGTAATGAATGTCTCCTGGAGAAAATCTTCCGCCTCCTCACGCGAAACGGCATAGCGGTAACACACACCAAAC
>JALYQL010000180.1 GCA_030855855.1 Bacteroidota bacterium
CGGTTTTCTTTTCCTTGGCCTCGGCTTTATGAAAGAAAGCATCGAAGCTTCGCTGCAGAATTTTGATTTAACGCCTTATGAGGGTTATCACCGCATCGTTTTCGTGCTGATCGGTTTTGTGATCACCGCGTTGATACAATCCAGCTCGGCAACGATCGCGATTACGCTCAGTGCGTTGAGCACAGGTGTTATTCCATTTGATTTCGCTGTGGCAGTTGTCATTGGGTCAGAGCTTGGTACATCAATAAAAATTGTGATCGGCGCCATCGGTGGAATCTCTGCAAAAAGACGGATAGCGATGGGAAACCTGATATTTAATTTAGTTATTACCATTATCGCTTATATTTTCATGTACCCCATGATTAATGGTATTGAAAAAATGGGTGTGCGCGATCCGGTGATCTCGCTGGTAGTTTTTCAGAGCGCGCTTAATCTTATCGGCGTTGTCTTGTTCATTCCGTTTCTTAATCGTTTTTCTGATTTCCTTGAAAAACGTTTTACATCTGACAATGATTCCACCACATTTTATATCCGCGACGCACGCGTTGATGTTCCGGAATCTGCGATGGAGGCTATGGAAAAAGAAATTTCAATTTTCATTCACCGCATAATTCCGTTAAACCTTGATGCTTTTCATAACGGGGAAGTTGTTGCCTATCCTGAAAATGAAATAATGGGGAAAATTGAAGAGCGAAATAAAAAACTGAAATCCTATTCAGAAAAGTATGAAGACCTGAAACATACGGAAGGAGAAATTCTTGCTTTTTATCTGAAACTTAAAACGCAGGAAAATAAATTAGATTCAGAGCGTCTCGACAGATTGGTTGCTGCTGTGCGAAATGCTATTTATTCAGCCAAATCAATGAAAGATGTGCGACACAACCGGAAAGAGTTTCGTGATTCTGCCAACGATGCGAAATACGAGAACTATAAATATTTTCAGCAGCACGTAGAGGAATTCTACAAACAGATTGACAACATCTTTAAGCTGGATGAGGAAGAAGAACGTTTTAACGCGCTTGCACATTTATTGGAAAATGCCGGGAAAGAATACAAATTCCGGGTAGAGCATATTTATAAAATAGCAGGGGAAGACAAGCTTAACGAAACGGATATTTCTTCCATGCTCAATACGAACCGCGAGATCTATGCATCTTCAAAAGCAATTATTTTTTCCTTGAAGGATTATTTGCTCGGGAAGGAATTTGCGGGGAGGTTTGAGGATTTTCCGGTTTTGGTGGAGCGTTAGAAAGATTTGTCCGGTAATTGTTTTTACTATGTAAACTTCCGATGAGGCAAGGCGGGTATTTTTATCTGTTCAAGAGCCGGATTGACGATTACATTTTAAATCATCCGTCGCTTGACAATACTGCGTTGCAGAATCTTGAAAATCTTATTACGCAAACAGACAGTTGGGATTTTCTTTCTCAATCGCTGGATGGTTTTATGCAGCAGCTTGCATTGCGCGATGTGCAGAGCAATGTTGTGCCTGGCGATCCGGTTATGAATGGATTAATTGGTGATAATAATTCTATCGTGACACTTCCCGGTGCCGGTCCTGTGCCGTTCGAAGGATGGCAGCCTTCCAATTTTCAGCAATACCGTTCGGGACAATTTGCATTTAATTGGGTTGTGCTGGTTGATCGCTTCGGACAAACGATGGAAGTGGTAAATGAAAATGCGGCTTTGCAATACACGCCGGTAAAAGCCCTTGATATGAAGCCGGTAAATACTGTGCTGGCAAATGATCCATACACGTTCGTAGAATTAAAACCGCGATTACTGCAGCCGGGACGATTGCATTTCGATTTTGTTTCTGCACTTAATAACACGCAATTGATTTTGACGGGAAGCACTGAAAATCCTGTTTGTGCATGGGTGCTCACGAATCATATCGACAGATCGCTCGCGTGTTATGATAATACAGGATTGATGCTCGGTGAGCTGAGTGTGATCACAAATGCTTCCGGAAATGCGCAGGTAAATTGGGCCGGCGCTCCATCGGCGCAATTCAGTTCGCTGACTTTAGTGAATGCAGCTTATCCACATCTCGGTGAAATGCTGAACGGACTTGTCACCGCAGGCGCGTCTGCATTTCAGAATTTTTACGAATCGATTGACGCAACGATGTGGTCGATTGATCCGATGGGAAACCGCGATGATCAGAATCTTTCGGTGCTGATCGGCCGGCCGCTTGCATTGGTGCGATGCAGATTAATGTATGATCTGCAAGGCCCGCCGATTTCAGATCCGTCATGGCTATATACTTTTAGTCCGGCAGCATCTGAAGTTGTCACTTATAATTTCCCAGTACGTTTAGGTGATCTCGCATTGCGCACCGACGGTCTCATCGGATATTTCAACGGAACGAATTACGCAGAATTCAACAGCGTTTATATTCCGGCAGGTATTGTTCCTGTAAATCCGCCATACCCCGAACTCATCGCCCCCGGTAATTTTGTGGAATTACAAATCAATGAGCAAAGCACCGCTTTCATCACGATGCTGATGGATCCGCGCGCTTCAGTGAATGCGACTACGTCAATTCTGCCGGTGGAAACAGTAACCATTCCTGCGCGTTTTGTTGATCCTGTCATTGCTGCGATGGCAGTCACATTCAATGTCGGTCCATTGCTCAGCAATCTTTCCACAAGCGCAAATAGAAATTCAGAATCGATCATCATGCCAATACCCGCAGAAAAAAACGGGAGATGGGAATGGTTAACACCGGTGAGCCAGCAGGTTTATTCGCTGCAGGCAAGCGATGGCTTGGCGCGTTTCCGGGGGATGCGCCGGTTTTGCGTTCGGGGGTATTGCAGCTGAATACGGATGTAGAATGATAATAAACATAAGTGCGGCATTTCGGTCCGCGCTTATATTTAAATAAGCTTTTTATAAATTTTTCTTATAGATGCGTGTCGTGGCATCATAAAGCTTAAACAGTGTTTTGCTCTGTTCAGGAAGCATATCATAATACCCGATAATTAAATATCCGTCATCTTCAAGTGAATCATAAAAAAGGCGAAGAGCTTTCATCTTTAATGTATCGTCAAAATAGATCATCACATTCCGGCAAAGAACCATATCGAATTTCTGATCCATCTTATCCTGCGCAAGATTGTGACGCAAAAAGCGGATATGTTTTTGCATTTCTTCTTTTATAACAAAGTTATTTTGATTTAAGGAAAAATAGTTTTGCAGATTTCCGCGCGGAAAACAATTGAGGAATGAAGCCGTATATTTTTTCCAAAGCATTTCATTGTATTTTCCCTCACGTGCCAGCTCCAGCGCTGTAGTGCTCAGGTCTGTTGCAACCGCCCTTGTTTTTGAAAGTAATTTAAGTTCCTTAAGAATAATCGCCATGGAATAAATTTCTTCGCCGGTCGAACATCCGGCATGCCAGAATTTTAGTATGGTTTTATCTTTTAATTTTTCTAAAATATCAGTATTGATTTTTACCCATACTTCCGGGTTACGGAATAATTCCGTGAGGTTAACAAGAAGCTCGTCAATATAGCTGATGAGGAATTCTCTGTCTTTCAGGATTTTTGACCATAAGCCAAGTAATGAACCCAACTCGTGTCTTGCGATCAGGCGCGCAAAACCACGTTTAAGCGATTTTGCTTCATAACAAGTGAAGTCAATTCCATAACGTGTTTTAATAGCATTCGTTAAAGAAGATAATTCTTCATCATTGATCTCAACCCTAGTGGAAATTTTTTCTGACATTGCCTGTGCTCCCTGCTTGCTTATACCCTCGAACTTTCAAGATTATTTTTTTCAGCTGTAAATTTTTTTATGCTTTCTGTAAATCTTTTATCAAGCAGCCATAAAAATTCAGGATTGAAATTTCCTTTTGATGTGCTGAAATGTGTTTTGAAATTGATGCTGAAAAGATCTTTGTTCTTATCGCTCTTCACAAACTTGTTCAATTGATCAAAAGTCATTTTTTTGAGTTGCGGCACACCGCCATGAATTTTATGTTTTAAAATGTTTGCAAATTGGGTGATTACAGATGCTGTGATGATATTATCAACCTCCAGCATTATTGCATCGCTCATTTCAACCATCAAATCCTGGTTTTCTGTTATTTCAGCAGGTAATGCTGCGTTGCGTAAAAGATTTGCTTCTTTTTCAGAAAAAATAAAACAGCATATTCCCTTGAGATCACCAACGATTTCGGTAAGCAGCAGGTGAATATTCGGATCCTCTTTAGGTAAAAGTTCCCATGAAGGGCCTTCCTGATTTTTATAATAATCCAGGTTATCAATTGTGATTTTTTCCTTCATGAAAAAAGACAATGATTCTGCTGCTTTTTTAAGCCCTGTTGTAATGATTTCCCTGGCAGCTGCCAGCTCGTTTTCATTTAAATCTTCCATTCAGCCTTGTATTAATTCGCTTTTTGAACTGATTTTGTCTCTGAATAATTTTGAAAGTAATCCTGCCACATCCAATACAAGGCAAATGTTTCCATCACCTAATATTGTTGCGCCGCTGAAAAGGGTAACATGATTTATGGGTTTCTCAAGTGTCTTCTCAACAATCTCTTTTTGCTGCATCAGCTTATCCACCACGAGTCCTACAAAGTGTTTGTTGTAAGACACAATTACCACATCAAGTTTCTGGTGAGAATTGATTTCATCGAACGATTTGTGGAATGCACCGTCTTCTGAAACATCCTGTATGCTTTTCATCTGGAAAAAATCTTTCAGGAAAATGATTGAAATTGTTTTTCCAAGGTATTTGGAGATCAAACCGCTGCTTATTTTATGCATGTCGGATTTGCGGAGAGAAATTACTGCTTCTGTATGTGTGAGTGCAATGGCATAGGTCTGACTCTGCAATTCAAAAAGCAAAGCTCCTTTTACAGCCATGGATGAAGGTAAAGACAAAATGAATGAGGAGCCTTTGCCTAATTCAGTTTGTATAGAAACTTTTCCGCCAATCGATTCAACCGCGCGTTTCACTACATCCATACCTACGCCCCGGCCTGAGATTTCTGTTACTGTTTCCGCATTGGAAAATCCCGGCTCAAAAATGCATAGCATTATTTCTTCATCGCTTATGAGCTTTGCATATTCCTGCGAAATAAGTCCCTTCTCAATAGCTTTCCGTTTTATTGCTGCAATATCAATTCCGTTTCCGTCATCACTGATCTCTATAAAAACCGTATCTTTTTCATTGCTGGCTTTTAAAGTAACTCTCCCGGTTTCCGGTTTTCCTCTTTCCAGTCTTTTTTGTGGAGATTCAATACCATGCCCAACGGAATTCCGGACAAGATGAACCAGCGAATCACTCATGACCTTGAGGATATTTCTGTCAATCTCGATTTCTGTTCCTTCAAGAATTAATTCCACTTTTTTATTTTCAATAACTGCTGCGTCACGGATGATGCGATGAAATTTATTGAAAAGGAAACCAATCTGAACCAATCGCACATCCATTATTCCATATTGTAAATCGGAAGTGATACGATTGAGCCTGGCGAGATCTGTGGATTGATAGCCGCGTTCCATGTTTAGAGCAGTAAGCGTATCTTTTTCAATGATAAGCTCACCGATAACATTCAGCAAAGCGTCCAGCTTTCTGACAGGCACCTGTACCACATCAGAGATGCTGATTTTTTGCTCTGCGTTTTCAGCGTCCTCTTCCTCTTGTTCTTCCTGTGTTTTTATTACGGCCCTGATGTTTTTTTCAATTATATCAGTAGAACGTTTTTCCAACGTTTCTTCATTTGCAGCTTTCTGTTCATGGAATGTAGAAGGAGAATTATTTCCTTTTGCATTTTTCAATGCCACTTCAAGCTTTGTTTTGATGCCTTTAAATTTTACAACTTCACCTGTTTTAATTGCATTGATCAACTGGCAGAGCACATCATTTGCCCTGAACAGGCTTGTAAATATGAGTGGTTCTAATTTAATTACGCCCGACTTCACTTCATTGAATACATCCTCCATCACATGCCCCAATTCTGCAATTTCTGTAAAACCCATTCCCATGGCATTGCCTTTCAGGGTATGTGTAATTCTGAATATAGCATCAACAGCAGATTTGCTATTGATATCTTTTTCTAATTCTGTAAACAGGTTATTAAGCTGTTCGGTACTTTCCAGCGCTTCTGCCAGAAATATTTCCTTGTATTCGTCTTCTTTACCCATTGTTCATATTTTAAGAAAGGCAGCTTACGAGAAAGCCACCAATTTCATTTAAAGGCACAACCTGGTTGACACAACCGGAATCAACAGCAGCTTTCGGCATACCATATACTACGCATGTTTCTTCGTTTTGCGCAATAGTATATCCACCGGCATTTGAAATTGAAATAATTCCTTCCGTGCCGTCTTTTCCCATACCTGTTAATATCACGCCAATGCTTCTTTTACCATACACTTCTGCAACTGACATCATCAGGCAGCTGACAGACGGATAATTATATTCTTTAAAAGTTTTGCTGGTGTAATCAATGACCACTTTATTATTTTCTTTTCTTACAAGAATATTTCTGCTGCCCGGAGCAATCAGGATTTTCCCTTTTTCCACCGTGTCGTCTTTTCTTGCCATTGTTACTGTCAAAGGCGTAAGCACATCGAGACGTGCTGCAAATGACGGAACAAAATTTGCCGGCATGTGTTGTGCAATTAATACCGGTATCGCTAAATTCCCGGGTAATTGTGTAATGACTTTTTCTACTGCTGTTGGTCCGCCGGTAGAAGAACCGATTACGATAATATCATAATTCAGATCTCCCGAAAAAGAATGGGGGTTTGTATTTACAATTATATTCTTTTTGACATTCTGCTTCGGTTTTATCAATGCAGCCTCTTTCACTTTCTGAATCAATGGCGCACCAACTTCACGGAGATTGGTATTGTTTTTTGCAGGCTTGTTCAGATAATCTACCGCCCCAAGTGCAAGCACTTCCATAATACCGCTCATATCTGTATTGCCCAGCGCACTTAAAATGACTATAGAAGTAGGACATTCTTCCATTATTTTTTTTACTCCGTAAATGCCGCCGTACTCACCCATATTCATGTCAAGTAAAACAACATCGGGTCGGAATTTGTCACAATATTCAAAAGCTTCTTTTCCGTCCTTCGCTTGAGCCACCACTTTTATCGACGCGTCTTCCTGCAGGATATCCCTGATAAGCATTCGCATAAACATAGAGTCGTCTGCGATCAATACCGTTATCCCGTTGTTTTCCATTTGAGATTTCCCGATCAGGCGCTCATTATTTTATTTACAACTGAAACCAATCCTTCGGTTGTAAACGGCTTAACAATATAATCGGAAGCGCCAAGGCTCATTCCTTCCTGGATCACGGATTCTTGTCCGACCGCGCTGATCATAATAATTTTTGATCCGATCTTTTCATCCTGTTTTAAAACTCTCAGAATGTCAGTGCCAATCATGTCAGGAAGAATATTGTCAAGTGTGATCAGATCCGGTTTTAAATCCAGTGCCATATCAATTGCGGATTCGCCGTTCGCAGCTTGTCCCACAATAATATATCCTGCATTTTTTAACGCTTCATTAATCATAGTCCGCATATACAGCGAATCATCTACTATTAATATTGTTTTGCTCATTTTTGTTTGGTGTTGGAAATAGTTCTGAAAAACTACACGATAGAAGTATTGATATTTTCTGAGGTGATTAGTTTTATTATGTCAATTAATATAATCATCCGTTCTCCTGATTTCACAACACCAATCACGCTGTCTGTATCGAGTGATGTGTATTGAATGAAATTAGACGCTGTATCAATATCAGCTATCCCGACAGATAAGGTATTGGGAACTTCTTTTACAAGGATGCCTACTTTATATTCATCGCTTTCCATCACCAACGTGTAATTCGCGTGATCAGATTTTGCGGATAAATCAGCTTTTATAAGTCCGAATTTCTGCTCGAGATCCATAATAGCAATAATATTTCCCCTGATGTTGGCCACACCTTTGATATACGATGCCGTCTGTGGCATTTTTGCAATGCGTGGCGTTAACACTACTTCTTTGATCTGCTCAATGGAAAGACCGTACTCTT
>JALYQL010000386.1 GCA_030855855.1 Bacteroidota bacterium
GCGTTGAAGTAAAGTTTACGGTTGGTAATGAATTTACGGCCAGTGTTTGTGTCGTTGAATCCATACAACCTTGTGGTGAAGTAGCCACGACAGTGTAAGTTGTTGTTGCGGTCGGAAAAGCGACAACAGTAAATCCCGTTGATGGATTAACGCTTGAAGCCGGCGACCAGTTGATGGAAGCAATATTATTTCCTGTTGCGAATAATGTAGCAGAATCGCCCTGGCAAATCGCGTTTTGCCCTGTGGTAAAAATCAGCGGTGGCTGATTAACATTCACACAATAGGTAATTGCATCTGCGCAACCATTGATGTCGGTTACCGATAATGTATAGCAGGTTGTAGTGGTCGGGCAAACTGTTACCACAGGCGTTGTCATTGGCGGTGATGCCCAGAAATAAGTATAAGCAGGTGTTCCACCGGTTGCAGTTCCTGTAATTGTAACGCATGTTCCCGCACAGATGCTATCGTTTGAAGCAGATGCGGAAGCAGAAGGATGAGGAAGCAATGTAACTGTGTAATTTGCAGTGTCAGAACATCCGAGACCATCGGTTCCGATAACAGTGTAAGTCTGCGTTGCGGAAGGTGTGTCACTATAAGATGTACCTGTTCCCGCGCCCGCATTCCAGTCATAAGTCGAAGCACCTGTAGCTGTCATTGTCAATGTGCTTACAGCGTTATCGCAGATGGATGAATAATTTCCGGTGACAGCAATTGTAGGCGGTGTTACAACAGTCAGGGTTTGCATAGTAGTACTTGTACATCCGTTACCATCTGTTCCGGTAACAATATAAGTAGTGGTAACTGCCGGAGTTGCGGTCCATGTCATTGTATTTATGTTGCCGGGCTGCCAGAGATACGTGGAAGCTGAACCTGTGACGTTCATGGATGCAGTTCCGCCGGGACAAATAGAATCGTTAACAGCAGCAGCGGCAATAACCGGCAGCTGATTTACGGTAATCGTAAGCTGGTCGGTTGTTGTACATCCTGTATTGTCAATAACAGAAACGGTGTACGTTGTTGTCACAGTCGGATTTGCATTTGACATGCCGGCTGTCGGGTTAGAAATACCTGTTGATGGCGACCATGAGTATGTGTAAGGGCCTGTTCCACCTGTAGCAATTGTACCCGCCATGACTGAATCGCCAATACAAACAGAAACATTCGGCGCATTATAGGCCAGGTTGTTTCCGCCGGAAATTGTTGGTGCAGGAGAAACGTTGTTTTTTGTCCAATACCACATATCTACATAGCCATAAAGCATTCCGCCGAGCGAGTTTGTCGGGAATGTATTTTGAGTACATCCATTACAATAACGCATATCGAAATACTGGATATGCTGTCCGACCGTTGGGGATGCTCCGAAATAATAAGCATCGTCTCCTGCAGGAAAGAAAATTTCAAGCAGGTATTGAGTGCTCTGGGTCATCCAGAGTGGCGATGCTATATTCTGATAAGACCATTGCGCCGATGGTCCGCTTACCTGCTGTTGAGACAGGATTGCCTGCGTAGAAAAGTTAAACAGTGTAACATACCGTGGATTTGAGCTTGGTTCAGATTTACCGAAAGCCGTGACAAGAATATCTTCGGTAGGCGCAAAACGGAATCCACGTTGTGCGTTGGCGGAACCGCTCAGCGATGTATTTGCAGTGCTATCGGTAGCCGACATCGGTCCGTTAAATACGCCTGGAATAGCGGAAACGGTTGTTGCGGAAGCATTTCCATAGAACATATAAAACGTACGGGTAGCGGAAGGCATCAGGGAGTCAATTTTCACCCAGATGGTTGTTGTCGCCGTATTCATTCCGGACTCGATCCAATAGTTATAAAGGGTATTTCCGGCGCAATCCTTTCCAAAACGGATATCATTACCGCTGGCAAGCATTACTCCGGCCGACACAAGCGACTGGGTGTTAATAGTGAGCTTGGCCTGGTAATTTGTTACCGTAGTTGCCACGTTATTAACGATTTGGTAAGGAGCGGAAAAATTCCATCCTGCCGGTTGTGCATACGCTTTAAAAGCGGAAAACATCAAAACGAGAGCAATTAAGTAGTGTTTTTTCATGTATTGGGTTGGTTTGGTCTTTACAGTCGCGAAAGTAACTAAAACACCTACAATTGCTACGCTCCCGATGTTGGTTGTATTCTTTTTTTTATAATTTTGCTTAACAACCACCTAATCAAAGCATGAACTACGAAGGAAACGGAAACCAGGACAACAGGTACAATGACCAACCGGAAATTTTTTCTAAGCCGGTAAAAGCGGGCAAACGCACGTATTTTTTTGACGTGAAGGCAACCAAAGGGAATGATTATTACCTGACGATCACAGAGAGCAAAAAGCGCTTCGGTGATGATGGAAAATTTCATTACGAAAAGCACAAATTATTCCTCTACAAAGAAGACTTTGAAAAATTTGCGGACGGATTGATGGAAGCAGTCAATTTCATTAACCAAAATAATCCCGGAGGACCGCCGGTACAACACCACCATCATTCAAATGGCGAGCAGCACAGCAATCACATCGCTGAAACCAATCATAATGTCGATCACAATCATGTGAATGCGGTGAATGATGTAAATTTTGAAGACCTGGGAAACCGGTAAAATATATTTTTTTTGAGAAGAGAAATCCCGGTGATGAGCCGGGATTTTTTTTTGTCCTCCTTCGGCTGTCGCTCAGGATGACAAACAAAAAAATTCCGGGTAAGGATGGCAAACAAAAAACATTTTCGGAATTTATATTTTCCGGAATAATGATTTGATAATCCGGCACACAGATTTTCAATTAAGGAATGATTCCAGATCAGTTCATTTGATTCAATCTAAAATCTAAAATCAGCTGATCAAAAATCCCGGCGGAGAGATTTTGATTAGAAGAAAACATTTCCTGATTCTGCCATTGCGGCGTTAAATTGATCAATGCTGATTCCGGTTTCAACTTTCTTTTCTCTTAAAAACTCAAGCACTTTTTCCGTGGGCATATTTCCTGTGAGGTCGTCTGCTGCCATTGGACATCCACCGAATCCTTTTATCGCGTGATCGAATCTGCGGCAGCCTGCATTCCATGCAGCCTCCATTTTTTCGCGCCAGCTTTCCGGTGTGGTGTGTAAATGTGCTCCAATGGTCAGACCGGGAAATTCCGGGATGATGGTTGAAAAAAGCGAAGTGATATTTTCCTTGCTTGAAACACCGATTGTATCTGCCAGCGCAATGATCTTTATTCCCATTTCAGAAAGCCGCTTGGTCCATTGAACAGCTACTTCCGCATTCCACGGATCTCCGTACGGATTACCGAATGCCATGGAAATATAAACGACAAGCTGTTTCTTTTTTTCCACGCACAATCCTTGAATTTCCTCCACGCGCGCCAGCGATTCGGTAATGGTCGCATTCGTATTGCGCAGCTGGAATGTTTCGGAAATTGAAAACGGGTAGCCGAGATAATCGATCTCTTCAAAATTCAACGCATCTTCAGCGCCACGTACATTTGCGATAATAGCAAGCAGCTTTGTATTGGAAGAGCTAAGATCAAGACCTTCTAAAACTTCTGCAGTGTCTTTTAATTGTGGAATTGCCTTGGGCGAAACGAAGCTCCCGAAATCAAGCGTGTCGAATCCGCATTTCATAAGCGAATTGATGTAAGTGACTTTTTTATCCGTTTCAATAAAGGTGTGAATTCCCTGCATCGCATCACGTGGACATTCTACTAATTGTAACTCGTTCATAAAATATATTTCGGGTTTTCAGTTTGTCAGTCTCGGGTTAAAAAGTTTCGGGTTTTCAGTTTGTCAGTTTCGGGTCCAAAAGTTTCAAGTTCTGGGTTTTCAGCTTGTCAGTTCCCGGGTTAAAAAGTTTCGAGTTTCGGGTTAAAAAAAGTTGGAGATGATATAGACAAAGTAAATTATGAAGATAGAACAGCGAACAAGAAACCCGAAACTTTAAACCCGGGAACTTTTTTTTAATTTGCGAAGATCATGGATTTGGTGTCAATAAGTTTATTGTCGATTACCAACGAATAATACAAAATACCGCTTGCGCCATAACCATGCTCGTACAGCACTTCATTTATTCCCTGCTGAAGATCAACAGGGATTTCCTGCAGTAATTTTCCATTCGCATCAGTAATACGCATCGATGCTTTTTTGTAAGCAGGAATCTTATCCACCTGGAAAACCATATACGTGGCTTCATCAAATGGATTAGGATGATTCTGCAACAAGCTTATTCCCGGAAACAGCTTAAGATATTCTGCGATGCCAACCGGTGTCGTATTGTATTCGCGCGAAAAAATGCTTTCAATGCCATTCGTGTCAACAGAACAAATGCTTACGTAATACCACGTTGAAAACGGCACATCAATCGTATCATCCAACGATCCGGTGAATGTGTAAACAGAATCCCAATCATGCGAAGTGGTGCGAACGCCTACACGATAAACATTGTATTGCGTTTGTTGCGTAACATGAATTACTAAATCGCTGTCATTAACCGAGAGTTGAAAGTCAGGCGTCTTCGGACCTATCGCGGCCATTCCGGCGGCATTTCCGTTGATTACTGCATTACGCCCGAGATAACGGAAATCGACAAAAAAACTGTCAATGAGCTGGTCGTTATCCGTGTCAATGCCC
>JALYQL010000181.1 GCA_030855855.1 Bacteroidota bacterium
TCGCCGCGCACTTGCCGGCGCAGACCTTTGAGGTTAATCAACGCACAACTCGATCACCAGATCACCAGATCACCAAATCCCTCAATACTGCTCACTCTCATTAGGAAAATCCTTGCTCTTTATATCAGCAACATATTTTCCAACTGCATCTTCTATCTGCTCAGCAAGATTTAAATAACGTCTTAAAAATCGCGGATGAAATTCTTTCGTCAGTCCGACAAGATCATGATATACTAAAACCTGTCCGTCTACTCCCCCACCCGCTCCGATACCGATCACGGGGATCTGTAGCTCGCATGCAACTTTTGTTGCAAGCGCTGCAGGAACTTTTTCGAGTACAATTGCAAAACATCCGGCTTTTTCAAGCACATGCGCGTCGGCAATTAAGCGATGTGCTTCTTCCTCTTCTTTCGCACGCACATTGTAGGTTCCGAATTTGTAAATGGATTGCGGTGTAAGTCCGAGATGGCCCATGACCGGAATTCCTGCAGTGAGAATTCTTTCCACTGATTCTTTTACTTCACTTCCGCCTTCGAGCTTTACTGCATGCGCGCCGGATTCTTTCATTATGCGGATGGAAGAGTTCAGCGCTTCCTTGGAATTTCCCTGGTACGAGCCGAACGGAAGATCTACTACGATCAGTGCGCGGTCTGTGGCACGCACAACGCTTGACGCATGATAGATCATCTGGTCGAGCGTGATGGGCAATGTGGTTTCATGTCCGGCCATCACATTGGAAGCTGAATCACCGACAAGGATCACATCGATTCCTGCTGCGTCAATAATTTTTGCAGTGGTGTAATCGTAAGCGGTAAGCATAGCGATTTTTTCACCGGCAGTTTTCATTGCCTGCAATGTGCGCGTGGTGACTTTCTTATTTTCTTTTTTGGTGATAGACATATCCGGTTGATTTAATTATTGCGAAGCGATCGGACTGCAAAGTTAGCCTAAAAAATAAGTTGTAAAGAGCATTTACAAGACAGCAGAAGGCGAAAAAATACGCCTGTGCAGTGAGAGTGCCGCCGTGGATGCAGCAGCATCCGGCCGAATGAGATATTCGATCAGAACGGCCTGAACGGTAGGAATTGCCTTTGCGACAAAATTCTGATCATTGCGGATAAATTGCAGCTTTACTTCATTGTCTTTTAACGGCGTATACACTGCATGCAGCGCTTCATCAAAATTGGAAGAGCCGACGATAGTTCCGTCTACACTTACAATTCTGTCGCCGTTGCGTAATCCGAAAAGATTAGAGGAATCTGAATTGTAAACAAAGAACGCGTCGAGATTATCGTTGTACAGCAAACCGAATCTGCCGAATGTGAGCACCGAATCGATTGCGGCAGGAGCATATGCCCATCCTATTTTTTCGAAGCTTTCTGCCAGCGGCAATGTATTTATCCCGTCGACATACCCGCGAAAAAATTGTGACAGATCAACACGGGCTGCAGCAATCAGCCAGCTCTCAAGTGAATCGGGGCACATCATTGGTTTGTTGCTGATCTGCATCACGACTTCACGCAATCCTGCTTTTCCACCTGTGCGCTCTGTGATTTCTATATCCAGCATCATCGCGATCAGCATGGCGCGCGCGCGCATGGCCTCACGCCTGAGCGGAATTTTCAGCCAGGTTGAAAGCATGTTGACATCGGAGATTGGCTTCTGCGGTGAAAGCTGGGCTAACCTGATCTTCGAAGAAACAAAACCCATAAATTCATTTTCGTTTACGGTAGAATCACGAATAGCCGCGAGCCAGCTGAAATATAAATTCACACCTTCCGAAAACCACCACGATTCAGACAGCTGTGGCTTGAGAAAATCGTCATTGCAGCACATGCTTTGAAAATCAATCGGACTGAGCAGGTGCAAAAGATCGCCGGCAGTTTCCCGCTGCAGCTCATTCGAGAGCGCCTCCTCATCCGCAAGTTCGGGCAGAAAATAAAAAGCGCTGTTACGGTGTGCCAGCCCGCCATAGGATCCGTGCGTATTCAAAATGGTTTTGAAAGGCGTGGTGAAATAAAAAATCATCTTATAATTTCTCCCGCCGATTTCCGGAATAAAATTAGCGGATGAAATAATGCTTGTGGCGAGCAGCCTGCGCACAAGCCTCGCGGAAATCCTTCCGTTCTCTGAAAAAACTGATATTGTTACGTAAATGTTTCCGGCCATAAAACCAATCGTATCGGAACGGGAATACATGACCGGATTATCAACCAGCTCTTTGTACGACGAGGCGTAATACCCATCGCGCGTTTGTGTTTCATTGGTAATTTTCAACGCAGTGCTTGCGCTCAGGTCTTCGGGCTTATGGATAGTGATATGATACGGCAGCTCTGAAAAACCGTCGAGATAACCAAAAAGAAAAGCATGATTCAGCACATAATTATTTCCGGCATCAATATTAGTTCCTGCTACCTGCGGTACATAATTATATTTCGCGTCGGACTGGCCGGGCTTGGATTTTTCCGCATCCCACGTATCATCGACCCAATATTCAATTTTTTTTAACGTCGCGCCTTTCCGCATTTTCATCACGATGATATTATCACCCTGCTTCGATACTTTCAACGGATAACCTTTATCATCAAGCGCGTAAAACTGGTGAAGGAAACGGCCGGCATCTACCTTACCTGCAAAGCCGGGAAGAAAAGCCGGCAGCACATACCTGATCGTCCGCGCCTTAATCGCTGGGGTAAGAATCGTTATTTTAATCCGGTCTTTATCGGGAGTAACATTCTGAAGATCGATGGAAATGTGATAGGAATTTGCGGCAAGAGATTGAGCCTCCGTCCGCAGACAAAAAAGCACAAAAAACACGAAGGCAATAAAGCGGGTTATGCTCATTGTCATGGGGGGGAACTTAAAGATACGAAATTCGAGATTCGAAATTCAAATATTCGAGATTCAAATATTCGAGATTCAAATATTCAAAAACTGAAAATCATAGAGCCTAAGAAGAAAGAGGAAAATGAAATTAAAGCTAACCAGCTTAAACGTGCTGACTCAATATTCAATCCTTGAATTTTGAATATTTGAATTTTCAAACTTCCATTCCAAGCACAAGAATATCATCAATCTGATCATTCACACCTTTCCAGCGGAGATGTTCTTCGTTGAGCAATCTTCCGTGTTCTTTGATGGGTTTGGACTGGAGGTTTTTTACGAAGGCCTGGAAAGTGCTGCGCTTGTATTTCTTTCCTAATTCGCCGCCGAACTGATCGGAATATCCATCGGAAAATACATAGATGCGGTCGCCTTTTTCGAGCTGCATTTCTTTGTAGGTAAATTTGCGCAGCTCTTCTTCTTCAAACAATCCAACGGGGAATTTATCGGGCAATAATTCCGTCATCACATCACCACGGATGATCCACGCGGGATTAAACGCGCCGGCGAAGGTGAGGTGCAATGTTTTTTTATGAATGCAGCATAAAGCGATATCCATTCCGTCACGCACACGCGATTCATCCTGCCGCTGACGCAACGTTTCGCTCAGGCGGATATTTACATCGTTCAGAATTTCATCGGGGCGGATAAGGCCGTGCACTTTTACCGATTGGCTCAATAAGTTGCTGCAGACTATGCTTACAAACGCGCCCGGCACTCCATGGCCTGTGCAATCCACCGCTGCGAAAAGCAAATGATCGGCAGTCTGCGCCATCCAGTAAAAATCACCGCTCACAATATCTTTCGGGCGGTAAACCACAAAAGCGGAATTGCCGAATGTCGCGTTGAATTCCACTTCCGGCAATATCGCTTCCTGTATCCTGCGCGCGTATTGAATCGAATCGGTGATGTCTTTATTCTTGGATTCAATTTCTACATTCGCTTCGTGCAGGGCGGAGTTTTTCTTTTCAATCTCTTCTTTCTGCTGGTTCAGCTTTGTATTGACCCGCTTACGTGTAACTGCGCGATTCCACAAAAAGAAAACAAAGATGACCAGCAATATTCCGACAATAGTGGAGGCCCATGCGATAAGCTTTTTTTCTTTTTCCACGGCCCGTGCATTTGCTTCCGCTTTTTCGACTCCGAATTTAGCCTGCGCTTCAGAAAGTCCTTTGGTAAGATTTTCGTCGAAAAGAGAATCTTTTAAATCCGATGCGAGTGTGGCAAATTCAAGGGCTTTTTCAAAATCCGCTTTTTGTTTATAGGCTTCAGAAATATTTTCATAGCTGACTCTTTCAATATCGGTTGCGCCACATTTTTTCGCGTAGCCAAGCGCACGCGTCAGATAATCAATTCCCTTGTCGAGCTCGCCTTTATCAATCATGAGCCCGCCAAGATTTTCAAGCGTTACTGCAATTCCCCGAATATCACTCACCGATTTTCTCACCTCAAGCGCTTTGAGAAAATAGCTTTCTGCCTTTTCATACTGAGAAATATCCTGGTAAACCGTGCCGATATTATTCAGCACTTTTCCATAATTCAGCTGATCCCCCATCTTGTTATAGAGGGCGCCCGACTTTTCCAGGTAATTGATTGCAGTATCGTTCTTACCCAGCAATCCATAAACATTTGCCATATTATTCAGGCAGGATGCTTCAATGGTAATATCTTGTACCTCCCTGGAAATAACAAGCGCTTTTTCATAATCGATCAACGCTTTATTATAATTTTCCATCACATAAAAAACCCTGCCCGATCCGACCAACGCTGAAGCCATTCCTGTTTTACTGTTGATCTGCTCATATTCTTTATAAGCCGCATAGCTATTATTCAACGCCTTATCATATTTCCCGATACCGAGATAAACATCAGCAATCGAATTGAGGCAATTGGCTGCGCTTGATTTATTCCCGGTCTTTATATGTAAGGCTCTTGCGGCTTCAAAATATCTGAGCGCATCCTCCGAATTTCCCGCTTTATAATTTAATTTTCCCAACGTCTGCAAAGCCCGTGCTTCTAATTGTTCATTATTCAATTGATGGGCAAGAACCCTCGCTTCTTCGGCAGCCTCAAGCGCTTTCTTCGATGAATATTTTGAATAAGCGTCTGAAAGCTTTAGCAGCTGATTGACTTTATTGGAATCGTTTACAAACCCGAGCTTGCTTTTGAGACTGTCAGCAACGTTCTGCTGCGAAAAAACCGGGATGGCTATCGCAAGAAGTAAACACAAAAGAAAAAAACACCTTTTTCCTTGTT
>JALYQL010000051.1 GCA_030855855.1 Bacteroidota bacterium
CCCCTGAAACCCGCGCCGTCGGATGTGATGTTGTGATTCAGCGTCAACGTTCCATTTACAAGAAAAGCAACTACGCCACCTACATTTCCATCCCATGGCACAGCAGAAATATCGGCAGTGGTCGTATAATTCGGTGAACCTAATGTGGGATATGAAATTAATTGCAGCGAAGTATTTGCAGCAGTTGAATAAGTATTTGTCAATGCGGTTGTGAGCGTAATACTTGTAGGCGTAGGACTTCCGGTGATGGAAGAAATCTGCGCAACTTCGTAAAGTCCGGCCGATTGGATAGTAGAAAGATTACCGAACGCGGCAGTATTGGTCGTATTGGCGCCAATCACATCTGCCTGCATCTGCATCACAATCACATACTGGCCGGTTGTAAAGGAGGCGTAGACCTGGTTAACATTATTCAGTGTAAGTGTATTACCCGCCATAGCAGTAATTTTCGCGTAGCAGTTAACAGGAGTCTGGGCAAAAACCCGGAAGGAAATCGCAAACAGAAAAAGGCCAACAATGACTATTGGTAATTTTAGTTTCATCCGTTAATCAAAAGTATTTATCATGGAGCTTGCCGGAAATCATCTACGTTATTCAGCCGGCAAAGTTGCGACAAACCTTAGAAAACGGAAATAAACTTTCGACGAAATGCCTGATTTCAGGAAATGGTGCGCTGGCTGACAAAAGCGACCTTTTGCTCAGCAAAAGACCCGTTAAAACTGTAAAACAGCTCTTAGCTGAATTACGCTATTGCTTTTTGTCTCAATAAATGATCCACCAGCACCAGCGCGCACATCGCTTCTACGATCGGCACAGCGCGCGGCACTACACACGGATCATGGCGGCCGCGGCCACTCATTTCCACAGCTTGTCCTTTCGCATTTACCGTCCGCTGCTTCTGAATAATGGTAGCGACGGGCTTGAATGCTACGCGGAAATAAATTTCTTCGCCATTGGAAATTCCACCCTGAATTCCGCCTGAGCGATTGGTGGCAGTCATTATTTTCCGTTTTCCTGTACCGGGAATAAAAAGATCATTGTGTTCCGAGCCACGCATGGACGAGCCGGCAAAACCGGAACCGAATTCAAAGCCTTTCACAGCATTTATTCCGAGCATCGCTCTGCCAAGGTCGGCGTGCAGCTTATCGAAAACAGGCTCTCCGATTCCTGCAGGCACATTTTTCGCGATGCAGCTGACCACTCCGCCAACAGTATCGCCGTCTTTACGCACTTCTTCAATTAACGCGATCATTTCATTGGCAAGAACAGGATCGGGACAACGCACGATATTTTTTTCTGTCAATGAAAGGTCCAGCTCCTGCACTGGTTTTGTCAATGAAATTTCACCGACCTGCGAAACGTAAGCCTGGATAGTGATGCCACTTTGAATAAGGATTAATTTTGCAATTGCGCCTGCTACTACTCTTGCCACTGTTTCCCGTGCAGATGATCTTCCTCCTCCACGATGATCCCGGAAACCATATTTCGCATCGTAAGTAAAATCAGCATGCGAAGGACGGTAAACGTCTTTCAGCGCGTCATAATCTTTGGATTTCGCATCCGCATTCCGCACTACAAATCCGATCGGCGCGCCGGTTGATTTTCCTTCATAAATACCGGAAAGAAATTCCACTTCGTCATCTTCTTTACGCTGCGTCACAATTTTCGATTGACCGGGACGACGACGACGCATTTCTGAACGGATAAATTCCGCATCGATCAATATTCCTGCGGGACAACCATCGACCACACCGCCGATTGCTGCGCCATGTGATTCGCCAAATGAAGTGAGCCGAAAAAGTGTACCGAAGGAATTGCCTGCCATGGGGCAAAGATAGTTCGGAGTTTTATAGTTTTTAGTTAAAGAGTTTCGGGTTTAAGAGTTTCGGGTTTGAAAAGTTTCGGGTTTGATAGTTTCGGGTTTAAAAAGTTTCGGGTTTAAAGTTGTAAAATAGTTACGGAAGTGGTTTGACAGCCCGGAAACCAGAAACCAGAAACTCGTAACCCGAAACTTTTTAAACCCGAAACTCTATAACCCGAACTCAAAACTATTTAACTCACCTGTAAATCCTGATCTTTGTTCCATTCGCCGCACCAAAAACACCGAGTCCGCCAAACACATTCGTATAAATAAGCGTCGGCTCTGAAAACGGATCACTACCAGCGTAGTTATTAAAAGAATTGTGAAGCTGGTAATAATCATTATTGACATTAAACATCCAGTAATCATAGCCAATTACTTTCCTGCTGCTGCCTGCCGGATCATAGTCAGACCAGCCGCCATCCAAAGTGGACTGAATTTGCTGACCATCTCTATTGCCATCTGTGAAAAGCTGATTAATAAAACGCACGGAGATTGTATCATTTGTAAGCGTATCACGGACCAAAATTGCAGAGAAAAACCTGTAATTATTTTCTTCTCCGCCATAATCAGTTACGTAGTAAGTCAAAGTAGTGTGGAGCTCAGAATAGAAAGGATCGCCTGTTAGCGAATCTTGCATGTCAACAGAAAACCCGGTTACACCATTGTGATAAGGAACTGTTGTTTCAGCATGAGCAGATTCGCCCAGCGGTGTTGTTACTGTCAGTGTGTACGTATTTCCGGGAATAATAGGAAGCGCAGAAGCTGGAGCCTGGTAGCGCTGATGATCCGGGTCAAAATTCAGCTGCACAGAACCTGAATTGCCGGACATGATAACGGTTGCGTCTGTAACGGCGGCACTGGTATTAACATTGTAAGATTGAAAGATGGGTTGACTGCGGGTAACATCAACCGTCAATAAAGTATCCTGCGGGGTAATAAAAGCAGCAAGCACAAGTTTGGGTTTTACTTCCGGCAATTCGACATCTGCATCTTTTTCACAGGAAGAAAACAGGCAGAGCAATAAAAGTGAAGGGATATAAAATATCTTTTTCATCAGCTTAAAATTTAATGGTCCATGAAACAGAAGGAATGATCGGGAACAGCGAGATCTGCTTGAGCTTGCGCTGTTGTCCTGAACTATCATATCCGACATAATAGAAAAATGGATTTTTACGGTTATACAAATTGTAAAACCCTAATTCGAAAGTGCGGTCCCAGTGTTTCATTTTACGATGAAACTGAAGCGCAATATCCATGCGGTGATAAGGCGCCATGCGGAAATTGTTTTTCTCGCCATAATCGTTCACAAACCAGCGGTTAAACTGGGCATGGGTTTGATGAGGTGTCCCGCCGGCAGGATCATGATCCGGCAAGGAATATTCTGTAAGCGGAAGCGTGATCGCATTGCCTGTACCAAAAACCCAGGTTGCTGAAAGGGTGATATGATCATTGATTTTGTAAATGCCGACCACTGAAATATCATGACGGCGATCGTATTTTGCATAATATTTCTTTCCGTAATTGATCGAATCGAATTGCAGCTGCGACCATGAAAGTGTATAGCCGATCCACCCGGTAAATTTTCCGAATTTGCGCTGCACTAAAAATTCAAGTCCGTAGCTCCATCCTTTTCCGGGTGTCACATTATCTTCCCAGTTCACCGGTTCTTCATTGCCGCCTGGATCATCTACAAGCAAAAAGCTGGCGCCTTCTTGATAGCCGATCACATCTTTCGACCATTTATAATATCCTTCCAGCGAAACCAACAGCTTGTATTTCGGAATATCCATTGCCCCGCCTAATGCAACCTGCTGCGATTGTTGCGGCCTGATCCTTTTTGTTGCAGGCACCCATAAATCTGTAGGCAATCCAATACCGGTATTAGAAAGCAAATGGAGGTATTGATTCATCAGCGCGTAGCTGGCTTTGAGAGAAAGATTTTCGCGCAGGATGTAGCGGGCAGCAAAACGCGGCTCAGGACGCACATACGATTTACCCTGCGTATTAAAATGGCTAAGCCGGAAACCAATATTTGTTTTCAACCGGGAACTTATTCTCCAGTCATCTTCAATGTAAATTCCGCTTTCTAAAGCTTCGAGCGTTTTTACTTCGGAGGAATTGTCGGGACCGTACGAGCTTTTTAATACAACAGCGCTTGGTGTAAAACGATGGTAAGTAGAAATAAATCCGAATTTTAAATAGTGATCCGGCACGGGGCTGAAATCAAAATCATGCTTAATGCTGAAATCACGGATGCCGGAAGAATAATTCAGCGAAGTAAAATCACCGGGGCTTTCCTGGCTGTATTTTATTCCGAATTTATAATTGGTGAAAACAAACGCGGTATTAGAAAATAAACGGTCGGACCATAAATGATTCCAACGCATTGTACCCGTTGCATTTCCCCAGTCAAGGCCTACTTTCTCTTTATAATCAGGGCCGTTTTTATAATTCGCATAAAATTTATCCTTGCCGAAATATCCGCTTAGGAATAAACGGTTTTTATCGTTCACCGTATAATTCACCTTTGCATTAAAGTCATAAAAATAATAGCCTGCTTTATTATCGTCAGGCAAAAAAGGATAAACCAATGCGTCGATATAAGTACGCCTTCCGGAAACAATAAAGGAAGATTTCTTTTTCTTCAGCGGACCTTCCAGCAATAAGCGCGAAGAGATTATTCCAATTCCCGCTTCTCCGCTGAATTTTTCCTGGTTGCCGTCTTTCATCTGCATTTCCAGCACGGATGATAACCGGCCGCCATATCTTGCAGGAAAACCGCCTTTGGTCAGCTCCACACTTTTTAATGCATCGCCATTGAAGAGCGAGAAAAATCCAAACAGGTGATATGCGTTATACACGGTCGCGTCATCAAGAATGATGAGGTTCTGATCGGCACCGCCACCACGCACATACAGCCCGCTGCTTCCTTCGCTCCCACTCTGCACACCCGGCATAAGCTGAATTACTTTAAGAACATCTTTTTCACCAAACAAAGCCGGAATCTGCTTGATCTGCTCGATAGGAATAGAAACCTGGCTCATTTGCGTATTATCGCTCACCTTTTCATCCTGCGTAGCGTTAATCACCACTTCATCCTGCACGATTGTTTCCAGATCAAATGTGAGCGTGATGTTTTTGTCAAGGAAAAATTTTCTCCGCTCTGTTTTGTATCCGACAAACGAACAGGTGATCTCCACGGTATCTGAAGGAAGCGTCAACGAATAGAAACCGAAATTATTCGTCGCGGTGCCGGCGTTCGCCCTTGTGTTAACGACTAAAATTCCCGGCAGCGATTCGTGGCTTGA
>JALYQL010000095.1 GCA_030855855.1 Bacteroidota bacterium
CGTTCGGGCTTCCACAGATGGAAGGTGTGCCGGATGTAGCCAGTGTAATGGCGGAAGGTGAAGTGATCGTGATTGTCTGGGAATTTGTACAGCCGTTGGCATCTGTAATTGTGCATGTATAAGTTCCTGCCGCAAGATTTGTCGCGGTGTTTGCATTTCCACCTGAAGGAAACCATGCGTATGAATATCCGGGAGTTCCGCCGGCGACATTAACAGTAGCGGAACCTGTATTCGCGCCATTGCATAATACATCTACTTGCGATTGCAGCGCGCCCAGAACAGTCGGTTGTGTGATAGTAACGGTTTGTGTTATAAAACAACCTCCGCTATTCGTTGCTGTGACAGTATAGGAGCCGGGCGATAATCCTGTAGCGGTTTGTGTTGTGCTTACGTTCGGACTCCAGGTGTAAGTGTAAGTTCCTGCAGGTGCTGGGTTTATGGTTGCGCTTCCGTTATTTGCACCGAAACAATTTACATTCGTCACGCTTGTTGTTGCTGTCGGCACAGGGGCAAGCGATACGGTAAGACAAGCGATTGGGCCGGGTCCACAAGCGCCTGATGGTGTGCAGCAAATCTGGCCGGGTGTGCTTCCTGCTGTAATCGTAATCGTATTTGTTCCCTGTCCTGCAGTAATCGTAGTGCCTGCCGGAACAGTCCAGTTGTAAGTTGTCCAGCCGGTTCCGCTATAGGTATAAGTCTGGGTTGATCCTGCGCAAACAGAAAGCGGACCGGAAACTGTGCCTGTCGGCGAAGGAGAATTTAAGGTATAAAAAACAGTTCCGTTAAAACGGCGTGGTGTAAAGCTGGCTCCGAAGGGATAATCTTTTCCGGTGCCATCTTTTACCTGGAGGTCAGCATTCGACCCGAACACAAAACCTACTGCTGTACCGTTTGTATAATTTACTGAAGGCCCGCCTGCAACTGTTCTGGTCACATAGAACGCTACCGTACATCCGGTCTGCACAGCCACATTCAAGGTGATCGGTACCGATGTCGGAACGTTGGTGCCTGCGCTCGCTACTGTCGCGTTACCAATAAGGGTCCACGCTCCGGGAGTAGTTGTAAAACCAACATGAGTGCCGATTTTATAATAGATTTCGATGTTCGTTGTGCCTGGTGCGAGGTTTACTTCAAAACAATTGATCGTGATATTATTCAACGCGGTAATGTCAAACATAATTCCGCGCTGCGCATTATTGGTATTGTAGGGAAGTGGAAGATTGTTGGAAGAAGGGCAAGCCAATGGAGAAGGCGCCGGATAAATAGTCAGCGGGTTTCCGGAAGAAAAAGGCATCGTATCGCCCGCGTCATTGACATACGAATTGAATACCGTTGGTTGCTGGGCACAGAGAGAAAACACTACAGCAAAAAGACAAAAGATCGTAGCTTTCAATTTCATGCGTCGATGGTTTATGGGCGATATGAGGTCAGGCGCTTGCCGGTGCCTGATTTTCAGATATGAAAGTTAGTTTTTTTTCGGTAGTTTCCAAAACCAGTTTGTCTACGGAAATTCAGGCCCATCTGCGACAGGTATAACAACGGTTCAAAATTTTTCTTTCCTGAAGAATTGCGCAGGAGTGAGGTTATGAATTTTGAGAATGCGGACAAGACTTTTAATAGTCATGTTGGTTTTCCCATTCTCCATCCTCCAATACTGCATACGCGAAAGTTTGTGTTCAATCGCGAAGGTCTCGTAGCTGGCATGTCCGCTCTTTATTCTGAGCTGCGTCAGCTTGTCTCCTATTGTGTATAATATGACTTCAGGATCATTCATTCCAAGCAGCCGTCAACGGATTTAATTCAAAATTAAAAAAATCCTCTTTCCCGCAACATATTATGGCAGACAAATCAGCATGCGGGTGCGGCATTTGAAGATCTTCAAAGAAAGCCACGAAGAGAAGAAATCTGAACCCGGGAAGTCATTTCCAAAAAAATACGTTAATCCAGCAGATTATTCTTTATCGCATACATCACAATTCCGACTGTATTTTTCGCTTTCGTTTTCTGCAGGATCTTTTCCCTGTGCCCGTCTACTGTTCTTACGCTGATGAATAATTTATCCGCGATTTCTTTATTCGTGTATTCTTTGCAGATGAGCTTGACGACTTCAATTTCTCTTTCTGATAAACGCGCTTCATGAAAGCTTGGCTTTATCTTGTTGGTGCGCACAAGACCTTTTACCATTACTTTCGAAATATGATCATTGAAATAATAGCCATTTTCAATCACAGCATAAATTGCGTCGACAAGCGTTTCGATGGGCTGGTCTTTTAATAAAAATCCATGCGCGCCTTTTTCAATTAAATGAAGAATGATCTCTTCTTCATTGTGCATGGTGAGAATAAGGATCTTTATTTCGGGATATTTCCGTTGCAGGTATTCGGTGGTTTCGATGCCATCCATGAGCGGCATTTCGAGATCGAGCAGAACGACTGCGGGTCTTTTGGTCTTTAGCTTTTCAACCAGCTCATTTCCATTGGAGGCTTCTATAACAATATCCAGCTCTTCAAACTCTTTGATGAGCGAGATAAGACCTTTCCGGAAAAGATGCTGGTCATCAACAACCGCCAGCTTAATAGATTTCTTCATATACCGGGTATGGAATTTCTAATGCTATTTCTGCCTGCGCGTGACCTATTGTTACATATTGAATAGACGCATTGATCAGCTGTACACGGCTCTGAATACTTTTCAAACCAATTCCTTTTTCCGCTTCGGTAAGTTGCGCTATCATTTCAGAGGAGATACCTGTACCGTCGTGTGAAATCGAAATATGAAATCCGTTTTTATCTGAGCGTGCGGAAATAATAATATGAGCTGCGTTCGCGTGCTTGATAATATTGTTGAGCACTTCCTGCATTATACGGTAAAGCTGCAATTCGGTTTTCGCGGGAAGGCGGGTGCTTCCAAACCGGAATTCATGGCTCACGCTGATCGTTCCCGAGGCGTTGATCTGCCTGCACAATTCTGAAATACCTTTTTCAAAACCTAATTTTATCAATGTCGGCGGCATCAGGTCTTTCGCAATTCCCCTGATATTCTGAATTGAATTATCGAGCAGATCCATGCTTTCTTTAATCAGCTGTTCGGAAAGCTCTCTGTCGGTAGGATTGCGTGACATTTTTGAAAAGTTCATTTTGATCACATTCAGGATCGTGCCAATATCATCATGAATATTCTTTGCGATTTTCTCACGTTCCAGCTCAGCAACCTGTATTGTTGCTTTTAATAATTCTTTCTGATGCCTGTTCTCCGCCAGCTGAATTGTATTTTGCTGGGCAAGAATTTTTTTCTGGTAAAGCACCACAAACAGGATGATGGAAAAAGCGAGAATGAGCATCCCGAGGCTTCCCACAACCACTAACGTTACAATATTTAACGTGCCTTCGTTTTCCAAAATCCGACGCTGATTAATACATAAAAAAGAATATTCATAACAGAGTGAATTCCCCAGAGTTCATTAAATGTACGGTGATGATGCCGTAATATATAACTGCAGAAAATAAACAGAAAAAGATTACCTGCGAAGTAAAGAAGAAAGGCCGAATTAAACCAGAATAAGGGTATGGATCTTACACGAGTGTGGACGGGATTTTTAAGCATGGAATGAAATCCGAGAATAGAATATATAATTACTATAATTGATTCCATGGTAGTTGCAATATTGTCCATTGTATCCGAATGGTTTAAAAAGTCATAAATTCCGAATACCGTAAAAAAACTAATCGTAGCAATGATAAAAGGTTTAAAACGCGATGAAGAAAGAATGAGTATATAAAACAAGCTGATAAGCGCGAATTCAAGAACAGTATATATACGATATACATACATGTTATTCATGTTGCGCTCATTTAAAATCAACGCGATGGTTTCAGTGATAAAGGACAATGCCGTTAAACAAAGCAAAACTTTTTCTGCATTATTAAAGTATTTTTTTTTGATGAACCCGATTAATAATGGCAGTACTACCCACATAGCAGATATCGTTGACAGAACATCGTACATGTAGTCGTTTTTCAAGTTTTTAATATTTAGGATGACGAAAGTACAAATGAAAAAAAGGAGGAACAAGTCCTCCTTTTCATGATAGGGATCAGCCGGGGTTACTTACTACTGTTGTCATTGAGTGTGCTTCCTCCCGTATCACAATACGTTGGACAAGGTTTTGCGCGATCAGCCACAATTCCTGCTGTTTGGTCGTTACCATCCTCATCTACACCGACGATGACCAATTGTTTGTCTCCTTCCTCGTCGATGGCGTAATAAATTCTTATTCCAACGCAATCCGCCTGGGCGAGGATGTCGTTAAGAATTACTTGTCCGTAAAAAAATGCTTTGGTTTGGCCTGGATTAGCTGCCCGGTAATTTGCGGTCCAGTCAGAACCTGTTGAAAGAGAAATTACTTCTCCTTCGTCTCCTGTAAACATTGTCATAATTGTGGGTTTAGGGGGTGGGTACTCAGTGATTTGGGGGTAATTGAGTTGATAAAACCTTACCTAAAAATAGAAAGTTGACGTGATACATGTAAATAAATTCTGTCGAACATTTTAATAAAGATCGAATCCTCAAGCTGTTATACGAATAAGGGATTTAAATAACAGGTAATTCAACTTGCACAAACGGGTGAAAACACCTGTAAATGAGAAAAGGGTGTTTCACCCCTTGTCTGAGGCGAACCATCGCAATAGATTTGAAAATCAGAAATAAAATATGAAAGCTGAATACGACAACAACGAACACCTGACTGGCAAAGTCATAAATATCGGCGATGCCGGTGAGATTAATTATTGGTGCAAAGTGCTCCAATGCGAAAAAGAAGATTTGCTTGGCGCTACACAACGCATCGGTAACTCTGCCAAAATGGTCGACGATTTCCTGGTATTAAACAGAAGAAAAAAAACTATCAATGGCAAATAAAAGTAGAACAGGACAAACCTTCAGCTTCGATATCGTAGAGATGGTTTGGGAAAAAGCAGAGATCGTTCCGGGCTTCGACCCTGATTACCTGCGAAAAGATAAATGCGGTGCAATGATCGCCAGGGCTTTTTATGGTGAATCACGACCCGGACTTTCCTTAGGATGGGAAATTGACCATATCAAGCCGCTTGCTTTGGGTGGCACTGATGAGCTGGTAAACCTGCAGCCTTTGCAATGGGAAAATAACCAGCACAAATCAAATTTTTACCCGGCATGGCATTGCGTCGTTACAGTAAAAGGCGAGGGAAATAATTACATTAAAATAAAGGAGAAAAGCAGCTTGTTTGTTCTCGCAAAAGCTTCACAGCAATAATTTATATCAAAACCCCTGCAAAGAGAGGCGCCTGATTTTTCCAGGTGCTTTTTTTTTGCCAGTGCTTAACAAGCTCTCCAATTTCCCACGCTTCAGTTAATCCTTGAGCAATGCCGTTCCAGCTTGTTATCGTCAACGATATACCAAGACTTGATGGATGTAAGGAACGTAAAATCCATTTAGTCTTGGTTATGCCAATGAAAATGAGTTTCCGAAATTGACAAAATACTTAAACTCATTTTCGGTGTGTATAATACAATTCATGAGCGCAAAATAACTGAAATCGGAATTTGAAATTTGAAATCCGGAAATTCAAAACCAAGTAAGGGAAAAAGCGGATCACAGGAAACGATGCAAATAGAAATGCGGAGAGCTAATTCCATCCGTGCGGTTATTTAAAATTAACCGTCCAAACAGCGTTAACTTATTTCAAAACGGGTATTCGGATGAGGCTGGATGCGGATGGAAAAGCAAAAATGAAAATCGGATAGTTTTCCCTGTATTTTTCATGCAGGTAAAACTACCCGGAAAAATCAGGGTAGTTTTTCCTTTTTGCCGACAATACGCTGGGTTAGCCGGAAAAGCAGGTAGCCTCCTATGATCCCTGCGAGCAATAAATATATTTCGCGGTGTGGCACCCTGCTCCATAAAGCGAGTCCAAGAAATAAGATCGCGATTGTTCCTGCAAGCGAGCTGGCAATAAAAAGCAATAAACGCCTGCTGAAAAACTCATTGAACGGCTGATCATCAAGCATCACCTGCAGGAGCAGAATGATTGCAAAAACGGCGAGCGTTCCGAAGAGCAGTACATACGGATTATCAAAGATCAGGTAGTGGCCATTCGCGGCAACGATGCCCCATTCTTTGTCGGGAGCAAGCGCGGTGGTATCACGGTATGCAATCGGAAATCTGCTTGCGTAGGTTGTATCTTCCTCTAAAAGATCGCGGCCGAAATTATTACGCAATGCTCTCCAGAGATCAGGATAACCATTGTCATATCCAAGCGCCCATATTCCCACACCACCCAGCTTATTGCGAAGCACATACCGGTATTTTTCACCAAGCGTTTCCGTATCGTCGAACCAATATTGAATCGGCAAAGTAGAATTTGAAATATAAAAACCAGTCACGCTTGCCGTATCATAATTAATTTCTTTCAACGCAAGATCATTCCTGATACGGCGATACAACGGGAATCCCAGAAACTCCGCGCCTGCTGAAGGAATTTTGGTATTTATAGATTGCCATTTCGTTCCATAATACGGAAGGCCGAGCAGCAGCTTCGAAGGAGGAATTCCTTTTTTAAGATAATCATTCACCGACCGTTCAATATTCGGCGCACTCCATTCAAGGCCGCTGGTCAATGGCGCTACAGGACCCGCCACACGACTTTCTGCACCGTAATAATCATAACCCGTCACTACGAAACGATCGACGAGCGTAGCCAGCTTTTTTACATCGTATCCATTTGTCCAGTCGAAGCAAGGCAGCACCATCGTAATGGAATAATCAGTAAGCCAGCTTGAATTTGTTTCTGATTTTGTCTTCTCTGCCGAGTTCAGGCTGTCGCGAAGAACGCTTACAAAGTTTGTAAGACTATCGCGCAATTCTTCCGGCACACCTTCAAAGTCAAGACAGATTCCATCGCCTTTTTTCGCTACTATCTCGAGCAGTTCGTAAATAAGAGTTTCGCTTGCGCCGGGCGATGTAAACAGATCTGTGTTGTTGTCTTCACCAAGATTAATCACGGTAAGCTCCACGCGGATGGAATCGCCTGTGGTCTTGAACAAACCAGTAGTTTCCCAGTCATGCGTAGTCTTGATAAGGCCAGTTGAAGGAGAGATTTCCGCGCCATAATATGCAATCGTAGACAACAAGCTAAAATTGTACGTTTTATATGCGGAACCCATCCAGTACGGATGCCAACCGAAAACCTGTATGCCTGTTTTGAGCCTGTAAGTTCCTTCAAATCCGCCAGTCTGTTTAATGCCACTAAATTCATCCCACTCCGCTTCTCCTGAAACTGCAGGTGTGGTTTTGTTTCCTGAAAAGACGAAACCACCAAGCGCATCAACATCTTTTTTCAGGGAATCGAAAAATAGTTGCTGTAGCAGATGTACGGATGTTTTGCTTCGGTTATCGATCGAATCCCGCCGGTCCATTTTCCGTTCACGCGCCTCCCGTTTTCGCTGCTCGGTAAGGGTGTAATTGTTTACCTGGTTTACAACATTACTGAGTAGTCCGGGAGTGGCCGATTTCGAATAGGAAGGAACAAAACGCGCTGAAGCAATTTTATCCAGGCTGTCCTGTTTTTTAACCTTTTCTGATTTAGAAAGTACCTGTGGATTTGCTGTCAGATAAACGGCAATCAGCGCACCAAGATTGACAAGTATTCCTACCAACCATTTTATTACCGTTTTCCTATCCATGCCGCCAAAAATAGCCTATCCAGGTAATATTTAAATAGGTCTCGGAAATATGTTGAAAAATAAAATCACATTCATCTCTCAATAATTACGTTTTTTAAATAGTATTATTACCTTTCGTTATCTAATAATTAAGAATTTCGCATCATGAAGCAGACTTCTCTCCGATCGAATGCTCCGGCCAACAGATCAAATGCTAATGAAACCGGCAGGTCTGGAAAACAGCTGGCAGCTCCGTTAAGCCATGTTCAACCTTTGCAAGCCGCTGCTGACAAAAAGAAAAAACCGGCATCCATGAAGGAAGATGCGCAGCTGGCTGCTGACAAGAAGAAAAAGCCTGCTTCGATGAAAGAAGATGCCCAGCTCGCTGCTGACAAGAAAAAGAAGCCTGCATCGATGAAAGAAGACGCACAGCTGGCGGCCGACAAAAAGAAAAAGCCGGCAGCCATGAAACTTGATTCCGGCATAACCATCCAGAATAAAATGCCTGAACACGTGCAGCAAAAAATGGAAAGCACCATGAATGCCGATTTTTCTGATGTGAATATTCATGTAGGCAGCAAAGCTTCTTCTGTGGGCGCACTGGCCTACGCGCAGGGAAACGATATTCACTTTGCGCAGGGAAAATTCAATCCGAATACCAGCGACGGACAATCATTACTCGGGCATGAACTCGCGCATGTGGTGCAGCAGCGGCAGGGGCGCGTGAAGGCAACAACTTCTGTAAACGGGCTTCCTGTAAATGATGATCGCAGTCTTGAAAAAGAAGCGGATGCGATGGGCGCTAAGGCGGCAGCGGCGAAGGCCTGAAAAATGAGCTGATCCGAACTTATCTATAAATATTGAAATGGACTACACTATTGCTGATCCTAAAGCGGCAGGAGAAAAAAGTAGCAGCGGCAGGTCCGTAGGACTCCTTAAAAATTTCTACTGAATAAAACAAACAGCTTCTTGGCTGCTGCTTATTTTATTTTCCCTTCCTTCTTAAATTCCCGTTTGATACCATTTTCAATATCAGCAGCGAGTATCACATTGCTTCCTCTTTCAATTGCCATAAGCGAGCAATAGCGGACCACATTTATAATTGCACCACCGCTCAGGATATGATCGCTGGCAATTTTAAACATGTCAACACTTTCATCGAGCTTGCTGCTTTTAGAAAAAACATTTTTCCAAAGCTTCAAACGCTCTTCGGTTCCGGGCATCGGAAAATGAATCATGTTCTGAAAACGTCTTGCAAACGCTTCATCAATATTTGATTTGAGATTGGTCGCGAGAATAACGACGCCGGGATAATCTTCAATGCGCTGTAACAAATAACTTACTTCCTGGTTTGCATAACGATCATGCGCGCTGCTGGCAGAAGTACGTTTTCCGAAAAGCGAATCAGCCTCGTCAAAGAAAAGTATCCACCTGTGATTCAATCCCTGGTCAAATACATTGGCAAGATTTTTTTCAGTTTCACCAATGTATTTGCTCACGATCATCGACAAATCGATCCGGTAAACATCAAGTCCCGTATTTTTGCCGAGCAACATTGCAGTAAGTGTTTTTCCTGTTCCGGGAGGACCAAAAAACAAACTGCGGTATCCCGGCTTTAGAACAGTGTGCAGTCCCCAGTCCTCCATCAGTTCACGTTCATGCTTCAGCCATGCGCGGATCTCTTTCACTTCATCGAGCACATGTTCTTCAAGGATCAGATCCTCCCATTCTAATTTTGTGGTCACAAGCCTCGCGGGAAAATTGGCACTGTAATCGGGCTTATCAATTTTGCCCGTTGTAAATTGTCCGAGAAATTCACGCCCAGGGCAAAGCTGGCCGCACGACAAAGGTTCATCCGCCGGAGGAGGCAGCACACGCACAAGGCCGGAAGTCATGAGGCGCGCATCGGGATGAAAAACTTTCATCGCTTCAAAACGGCGCGAAGTATTTATTCCGGCAAGCATAAACAAAGCTGTCTCAGTTGTAGGAAGAAATCCGCCGTGATTATTTCCTTTCAACCCACCAAATTCAGTAAAGCCGCGATCATACGTCGCGTTCTTTGTGTAAAAAATATCCAGCAGCTGTGGCCGGATGTATGGCGTCAGCGCAAGTAAAAGCACAAGACGTTCTGACGCATTGAGCTTGTATTGCAAAATCACATCGCTGAATGGTGATGCGCCTTCCTTATAATCCGGTGGCAGCAGATCATGAATGTCATCATACTCGCATTCCTGTCCGAAATACAAACGGAAGCGCACATCGAGCACTGCTGCCAGCCACGAAAGATCACGATCGAGCACGGCTGCATTGCTTTCCGTTTCTGTATCTATATTAATCAGGTTTTCCATTCGACGTATAAAGGTTTATTCATCCACGGAAGTTTTACCGGGCTGATACTCCACGGTATTTTTGACAGGAGCTTGTCGAATACTTTACGCTCCACTCTTAATTCATTTTTGGCTTCAAAGAAAAACAATTGTCCTCCACGCTGAAGAAAAGTTTCCTGCAAGCCTTCAACCGATGTTTCGCCGAGAACGCTCCAGTGTTTTATCACAGCGCCAAGAAGTTGGTTCGCCGGTGTTTTTTCTTCGTCTGTTAAAACAACTTCTTTTTCTACCGGTTTTGCTTTGCTGATATTACACAGTATTTTATTCAGCACAAGATTGTATTCGGGCGCCTGCTCTTCGCGGTTAACCATGTATTGTAATAAATGCACCGCGCGGTAAGCTGCCGATTCTGAAACAAATGAAATTCCCTTCACGTATCCCACGCGCTCGAACAGCTGTGGTAAAAACGGCCAGACTAGTATTAACCCGGCGTTCCGGATAAATACACCTCTTTCATCATCCATGTCTGCCTCCATTTTTTGTTTTTCTTTTCGTTCTTCCATCTGCCTGCGACGTTCTTCTGCCGCCGCTTTTTCTTTTATTTTTTCAAGCCTTGCAAGAAACCTGTCACCCAATCGTTTCAGGTAAAGCGGATCGGAAAGATGATTTAGTAAAACCGGAAATTCGCTTTTCCAGTCGCCGGGAAATTCTGCAAGATATCGTTTCCATTCAAGCGCAAGCTCATCGGCTTGTTTACCGGAATAAATTCCTGCCGCGGAAAGGATCACCTGCAGCCATTGGATGGAAGTGAACGTTTCGCTTTTTTTGCGCAATGCAAGCAGCAGGCAAAGATCGCGGATGGGAGATAATGGAATTGCTCCTGCATTTTTTGAAACAAGCTCTTTCACCAGCAGCAGCACATCCGACATAAGCACCAGCGAAACGGATGAGGAAGGGCCATAGAGTAATGAAAGTATTTTGACAAAAGTTGTTTCGTGCAATGACGCTGCAAAACGTCTTCGTAATTGCGGAATTGAAAGCACCTGCGACAAAATTCTCCGCAGCTGAGCAGGATCATTACGCAGCATTCGTTTTACCAGCTCATCGATGGCTCGTGCCTGCATTTGTATATGACCGCGTAATGCTTCGAGCAACAGTTGCTCATCCGAAGATTGGGTTTCCTTTTTTGAAGCCGTTACTGCATTCCTGTATTTATGCAGCAGAATTTTTAGTTGCCCTTCCTCAATGCCTGCAAAATGACGTCGCACCAATTCAAGAAATTGCTTTTCATCAATCTTCGGAACCCATGGCGTAAGCCGTTCTTCGTCCTCTTCCATTGCAAGCATAAGCCATAATTCTGCTTCACTGTATGTTTTCCAATGTGCTGTTTGGTTATCAGCTGTTTCTTGGTTTGCTGCTTTTTTATTTTCTATTTCTGAATTCAACGCTGTCGATTCTTCACGGACTGCCTTTTGTTTTTCCTTCTCTGATTTCAACGCTGCTGATTCTTCGCGGGCTGTTTTCTGGTTTTCTGTTTCTGTTTTCAGCCACGCATTTACAATAGCTGTTTCTGTCTCCGGGGCTTGTTCTTCGCTTTCCCGGTAAACTCCGGCCCCTGCTCTTTCGTGCACCTTTTTCAATAAAGCCGCAAGCACAAGCTGCGCTGAAGGAGTTTGTTTATCCACGGCATCGGCCAGCAATTCCATCGCCTGCCGTGCAGTAATTCCGTATCGGACTGCAATTTCGCCCAACGCTTCATTCATAAAAGCCGCTGCATCAAAACGATTTTTCCGTGTTACAGTAAATCCTGACAGCAAGCGGCGGTAAAGAAGGTTCGTAATTGTTTCCGCTTTCTTACGGCTTCCTCCGAGCTGCTCCAAAAACCCCTGCAAAGAAGTGATCCATGAGATCAGCGCTACTGCATCGCCTTGTGCGAGATGAGGAAGAATGCGCAGCAAAGCAGCATCGCCTGCAGTGGCGAGCAAACGGTCAAATGCATTTTCATCTTTTGCAAGCCCGGTGACCAAAGTTGAAACAAGATTCGGGCTTTCATCAAACAGCCGGATCAATAACCGCGCTATATCATCTTTTTGCCATGCAGGCCGCCCCCACCAGGCGATCTTTCCCGTCATAAAAAAATGATGCAGCACATCGTAAATTTTATTTACGTCAGAAAAAACTTCTGCTTCCTCACTATTTTTTTGGGACTTACTAATTTGCTCCTTCTTTTTTTCTGATTCAATTTTACTTTCTTCGCCGGCAAGCTCCAGGAGAATCGCCGGCAAGGATGAAGTCCTGGAACGGGTACGCGCTTGTTTATCCGCAACACTGGCGAACAGTGCAACGAGCTTTGAGTAAGCCGTGTTGTAATGCGCCGCCATTTGCGTGAGCGTGCTTCGGATAAATGACCGGTTATTAAAATGCGAACCCCGGTCAACAAGAAGATACCGCAGCATGAATACCCATTTATCCGTTTTGAATTCCTTCAACGGAATGGGAACAAGCTGCTCTTTTTCCTGGATGCTTGTCAATGTGTGTGAATAATCAATAATGAGCGCAGCGTTTTCGGGCTCGAGCACTTTTATTACCTGTTCGATGGTTTTTTCTTTGCTTCGTTCCGCAAAACGTTCAAGCACTCCCGGAAAACGCGCTGACGAACGGAGTGTCGCTGCAAAATTTTCAGGCATCACGGATAAAACATCCGCTACCAGCTTATCAAAAACAGGGAGAGAAACAGATGGTCCGGGAGGAAGGCTTCCGTGCAAAAGGAAGTATGCAAAAATCCGGAAGTGTTGCTGTATTAATGTATGCTCCGTATTTTTAACCTGATCTTCTTTTGTTTCTGATTTCCGTTCTTCGTAATATTCCAGCTCCAGTGATTGAATAATTCCGGGAAGCGAACCTTCAAATCCGGTTGTCTTGCGAAGTGTTTCAGCGGCTTCTGATAATTGCAGGAGCAATGTTCCGTAATCAATATTATAATGCGCTGCAAAACCCGCGATCGTGCTCTTTAAAAAAGCCCGCCTGTTAAATTGCGATCCACGTTCAATGAGGAGATAAGTAAAGATGACCAGCCATTTTGCTTTCCGGAAACCTCCCGCAGGTTCCTGCACGAGCGGTTTGCGTTCATGCACAACATCCACATCATGCGCGTAAGCAATAATGAAAGCCGCTTCGGATGGTTCGAGCACGCGCACAATTTTTTCGAGCTGTATTTCGCTGAACTGCCGCACAAGCCGGTGCACAGGTTCTGTTTTACCAAGCTTACGCAGCATTTTCGAAAGATCAGAAGGAGATGTTCCGAGCAACGTATCCAGCCATTCATCAGGATCTGCTGATTGCTGTGAGTGCGTCCACCATGGTAAATGTCCGTTCAATAAAAAAAGCTGCAGCAGGAGCAGCATATTTTCCGGGAGCTGTTTTATATTTCCCTGCATTCCCGGTTGACGCCATGCACTTTCAACCTGCGCGGGGAGATTTTTTTTGAGCGCTTCTTCAAATCGTTTCGGAAACTCTTCTTCCAGCTGCTCGTATGGAATATCACCGAGATCTAATTCCAGCTGATCAATGCGAATGATCACACCGGGAGAAGATGCAGCAGAGAGCTGCTTTTCAAGAATAGATTTTAATTTTTCGCGGAAAAGATAACTGACTTTCGTCTGCAGGTTATAAGCTTCCTTCTGCGAATAGAAATGCAGATCGAACAATTGACGGCCTATGACATGCGCTTCTTCCATTAGTGAGAAGCTGAAAAATAATACTGATTGATAAGCACACCAAGCTTTACTGCAAGACTTTCTTTGGACGGATCATTCGTCACAAATGCTTTTCGCCATTGTTTGTATAATTTTTCAAATGCCTGCATTTCGGAAGGCGACATCCAGAATTCGCCGATGTTGATATGCGCGGAGGCGTAGTTTCGCAAAAGCATACCGATATTCTGGCGGAATCCCGGATTAATAAAACGCGCCGACCAGGCAGGCATCACCACAGTCATCTGAAAAGAATAAAACGACAGCAGTGGAATTTCGCCTTCAGGATGTAATGTGCGGAAACGAAATCCTTCTGCATGATCTTTAATGAAGAGATCGACACAGCGATGCATGATGACATCTACCTGCAGCTTTGCATCTTTTTCTTTCGTGAAATGTGTTTTTGAACGGGCAATTACTTTTTGATCGTCATTTACAAGCTCAATCAGCCAATGTTCATGCTTTTCTTCCTTTTTAATGATATAAGAATACGGCCTGCAACCGGAAGCAAGAAATTGTTTTATGATCTGCTCCTGTTCATCTTCGCAGCTGAACGGCTGATCGGATTGCAGCAAAACTTTTCCGGAAGCATCCAGAAGCTGTGTTTCAAATCGCAGCTTGTCTGTTGAAGGTCGTAATGGAAGATGTTCGACAAGATGTAAGCCTTCCGTTTCAATATTCAGGTAACGGATAAAAGAAGAGATGCCGAGAATTCCTTTGATCGCTTCAGCGGGGCTGTTAAATACGCCGACAATTTTCCAGGAACGATCATCACCGGCAGCATTGTCTTCAGGATCACGATAAATAACAGAAACCGTTTCTCTTGCTTCGTCCGTATATCCGAACCTGTAATTATTCGCGAGGTAACCATTGCGAAACATGTCGATGTCAATATGAAATTCCCGGGCGAGGATTTTCCTGTAGAACTTAAACGAACGGTACACCTCATGGTCTGCTGTCCGTTCAGGTTTATCGTAAGGATGAAATTGTTCACTTTCGGCAACAGCGCCCGATACTTTTCCGTGCGCTGAAGGTATTTCACGTTTCCTGTTATTTTTCAGCAAAGGCTGTTCGGATAAAAGGATATGATATTTGTATAACGGCGCCGCAAGTTCACGGAATACTAAACGGAAAGTAGTTTTTGAATCAACAATTCCCAACCGCAATTGCACGTAACATTCTACCCACGAAATCGCATTTTCATAGGGAAGCATCGGGGCCTGTCCGCGTTTCTCAGTAACAAAATCGATATACTGAAGCGTGGCAGTTTTGGTTGCAAGTATAAATTCCTTGAGCTCTTCATCTGTTGTAAAATACCAATTGGCATCTTCAAGCATACGTGAAGGCATGAAAATTCCAAAACGGGCAAGCAGGTGATCAAGGAAATGATTTCTTCTTTTAAAAAAATCGTCCTGTGCTTTTACAATATCTTCATGCGCTTCGTTATAATCAAAATCACCCGGCATCATCAGCTGTGCCTGTTGCATCACTGATACTTCTCCATCAATGTGGGTATGCCCATTCGCTTTTTTCTGCAAAGCTTCCAGCCCCGGAATATCAAGGTTGGTTGCAGGAAAATAACTGCGTTTAATATTCGGGTCAATAGAGAACAGAACGGGAACAGATGCCAGCTGCTCAAGATAGTTTGCCAGAATCTGGTCGAATACAAGCAGGTAACCTTTCAGCTGTCTCGCCAGGCCGAGTCTTCGTGAGCTGGTCCGTTTGCGGCTGCCGGCTTCTTCGGAAAAAAAAGTTTCAGAAACATTATCGCCAACCCCGAATTCACCGATTCCATAGACCGGGGGAAAATCATATTGCACAGAACGATAAACACCCACTTTTCTGTCACGACCCAGCTTTACATCGAACGCGCGCAAAGCCTGCTGGTGCTGCCCGGGAACAAATGATTTCGGCTGGCTCAATTTGAATGTCTGGTAAAAACTATTGACAAGATTATTCTCGATATACACCGGGATATGATTCTTCAAAAGCTTAATACCATATTCGCCTGTAACTTTTGAAGGCTGCACATCAAACACGGGAACTTCCATCTCTTCCAGAAAAAGTGTCTTCCTGCTTTCATCAGCGCCCTCAATTTTAAAATCAAACACGTTCTTTACGCCCGGCACTTCGAGTATCACACGGATAAGTCGTGAGTAATAAAGCTGCGTGATGCGTGGATAAAGATCTTCATCGCGGATAAAGCCATTGTCAAGTCGCGGGCCGTTAAAGGCACTTTCGATCGTATAATCTTTCTCAATCATTTGAGGAAGCGTATACATACGTATCGGGTGCGTGAGGAATTTTTCAAGATTAAAAAAAACAGCCGCCAGTGTTTCTTCACTGTCCACCTTTTCATCCACTTCTATCGATGCAAAAACTTTAACGAGACGCTTTGAAAGTATCCGGACGCTTTCAAGGTCTTCACATAGATTGCGGTTTTCATGAAACACCTTTTCAATCCTGGCGATGATCTCTTTTTGTTCTTCCTCTGTCGACTGTGGATTTGCTTCTACCAAAACTCTGTAGAGCCCCACAGGATGACGATGATCTATTCCGAATGGCTCGACCCAAACATTTCTTGCGTTCTCCACTTTATCAATGAAAAGCTTGCGCCAGTCGGCGATGGTCAGCGGATGGGACGGCATCACTTCATTCACCGTATAAAAAGTATCCTTTGAAATTTCTCTTAAAGGATTGGAAGGATTTTTAACTCTTCCGGTATACTCTGGCTTTCCGGCAAGCAGATCGCGGATGTCGTAATTTGTTCTGTAGCTGAGATCAGTGATCGCGTAACAAAGCTGATCGAGAATAGTTACGCCGGGATCATGTTCGTTAAAATCTGTCCATTCTTCACCGGCGAGCTTCTGAAGATATTCAATTGCACTGTTTCGCAGCCCGAAAAAATCCATTCCGGGTTCGGGAAAATTATTTTTTTTGATGGTCTCAGTATCCATCTCCGTTTTTTCCCTCCGCACCAGCTGCTATAAATGGTGTAGCTGTAGTTTTTCCTGACAATTGTGTATTCGCCTGCTCATTCATTTTTCCGATCAGGGCATATACCTGCTCGAAGGGCATTTTCCCTAATGATTTAAAAAGAAGGTTTGTTTCCTCTAGCGTGAGTGTGAGTGTTACTGTTTTCATGCCTTTAAGTTTTATCTGTGCTTGCGAATCCCATTTCTTCATCACCCCACAATTTTGTGATGTGGTAATGAATGGAAATATCTTTCCCATAATTGCGTCGTGAACGGAGCTGAAGCCCGTAGCTGAATGTAGTTCCGTTCCAGCGGATCTTCATTTTGTTCCACCACCATCCGTAATGCGCCTGCATCTTTGTAATCTTGCTCTTTGATCTTCCGAAGGTGCTTGCAGCCGTTGCATATAAAATCGCGTAACGTCCTTTTCCGGGCTGGCCAACACGCGCGACAATTTCAAAAGCATGGCAGCCGTTAAGATCTGCAAGCACATTATGCCATTCGCCATCCGCCGGAATTGTTCCGGTTGCAAAAGTTCCGACTCGCCCTTTCATTCCGGCAAGACCATTTACATCGAGCTTGTAAGCCGGCGCAATTGTGCCAATGCCGACATTACCGCCTTCCTGCAAAAACATACGCACGCCGCCCTGCTGGCCCGGCTCGAGAAAACACAATCCACGATGCTTATCCTCCGCGTCAATAGCAATTGTCCATGCGGCATTTTTCTGTTCTATGCTCCGGAAAAAACCGAGCAGGCTTTTTGAGCTTCCCTCAGGAGAAAGCATCAGACCGTTTTCCATGTCTTTTGAAAACCCATCATCAATACGGTTTACCATCGAATCGATCAGCGCTTCAAAATTACCTTCGGCAGGCATTTTCCCTTTGCTGAAAAATTCTTTAAGCGTTTCTCTGTTCTTCAAATTCATTTTGAAAAATTATTTACAAATAATAAAATCGTCACCTACTGCAAGATTATCAATACCACGCGATTCAGGTGGAAGCATCATTTCTTCATCAATGGCAGTAAAAAGATGACGTGAAGCCGTAACAAGTATTGACCACGGCTTGCCGGCATGCAATGTTCCGATGTCATGATCTTTATGACGATCGTCTGGCATTCGCGCAGTGTCTTCAAGCGTGAAAAATCCATTATGATCTTTCGTAACGACAACGGAAAGTCCGGTTACAAAATCTACATACGGCTGACGTTCAATAAAGCCAAGCACATCCGAGCGTGAGATAAAACCACCAAGCCTCAGTTCCACATGTGAATCATAAAGCCACGGCGAAAGAAAAGCACGCATGTCCTGGTTAAGCTGTCGCAGGTAAAACCCACTGTCCACTCCTTTTCTGAATTTTATTGACGCAATAACTTTCACACGTTCATACAACGGATTGCGCACTTCAATGGTCGTAAATGGAGAAGCGCGTTCCCGCAAAAATTCTGTGACGTCCTGCAGCATGGAATACGAATCTTTCGGACGGAAAATATTGATGTCTTTTCTCCTGTCAATATCGGGCACCACAACGACAAGCACATTTCCCCGTTTATGCAAACCTTCTCCGTTCATATCGGGAAAACATTGTGCTTTGTAAACGGTTGGAAATTGCTGCAGCACGATACGTTCGTAATCGACAGGTAACAGCGCGCGGTTTCGATGACCGATTCGTTCACTGAGCCGTGTGTACGCTTCTCTTTTTTCTTCCGGCATCTTTCCGCCAACGGAAGGTAAAGGCTGGAAAACAGATTTTATCTCCGGAATTTTTTGCTTTGTTTTTACAATACGCCCTGCAGGTAACGGCTCATCGAGATGCGCGAATGAATTGCCCGCATCTTTCCATGTGACGCCTGCAGCTTGTGTAGCCAGTAGCTTTGCATGACTAACGCAATGCGATTTTTCCCTGACAGAAGCGCATATCCAATATAAGCCGGAGGGCATAATGGTATTGTCATTTGTCATTTCAGCTGGCAGATCAAGCTCAACTATGCCGGGCTGTACAAACCGTTTTGTTCCATCAGCAAGCACACGGTCGTCGCGGAATTTTTTCCAGGTATTTTTGCTGAGAAAGCTCCACGTTACCACACCAGGCGATTCATGCGAATAGGAAGATTCATCTGAAAGCTTAAACAAGATCGTCAGCGGTTGTGGTAATTCCAATCCTGTTATTCCGATATACAAGTAGCCTTCATTATCGAGTGTTGGCAACAAAGAAACATTACGAAAGCTGGAAGCAATCGAAACGCGTTCCATTCCAAAAGGATGATGTCGATAAATGCCGATCGGAAGATCACCGTCGCTTACTGCAGTATCCGAATCAAACTCTGCCGTATAATCAAGACTGAAATTGGTGAGCACAGGAGTGTATGGCAGACGTGGAAGTGGCTGCGGTTTTTTTGTCTTGCTGTTTTTTAAAATTGTAGAAGATAGTAGTGGCGCGTATTCTTCACTGCCGAACCCTATCGGAGGTGTAAGCAATTCCAGCTTGATAAAACCATCCTGTGTTTCCGTACCAAATGACAATTGCTGCGAAGGAACACACCATGATGGACGCAGCCGAAGCAATGAAATATTGATTTTATCGAGAGCGGTTTCCTGCCGCACAGGAATGCCACGTTCAGGATGATCTGTTGCGGCATCATGGAAAAGGCCCATACGTTGCTGCTCCTCCCGCAACGGAAGAAAATTACCACCCTGCAGCAAAGCTATTCCTGTAGTAAAAGACGCGTTGGTGATTTCGCCCGGGTAACCTTTGTAGTATTCTGCGAATCCATCGGGAGGAAGATCATGCCACGAAAGATTGAGCCGGAGCGATTGAATATTTTTGCTCAACGCTTCGCTACAGCCAACCAGCAGGTAAGAGCCCGGCACAGGCAGCGCGCCGAAAGGCTGAAATGGTTTGTCGACGGAAAGTTTTCCCGCATTACTATAAAGTGCCAGCTTGCGCATTCCTTTCACTTCGGTGCGAATGCGGATCCTGTTGACAAGAATTTCGCTGAGCAGGCTGTGCGCGTAAACGGGCGAATCTTTTGTATTGAGCATCATGCGCAGCACGGGCCATGGCGTATCGAAATTCCCATTATGAAGCGCAGGTTCAAACCCTGTTATTG
>JALYQL010000096.1 GCA_030855855.1 Bacteroidota bacterium
TAGGTAGCGAAAACGAGATGCCATTTCCTCGATCATTCAATCACTAAATCACCAGATCACCAGATCACTAGATCAGAGCAACAACACCTCAGTAGCACCAAAACCATACCGCTGATACGAGCCATCATGAAAACGAATGCCGGTGTAGCCCGATAAAATTCTACGCACTTCACTTTTGAGCCGGCCATTCCCTACTCCATGAATAAAAACGATCCGCTGGTAATGATTGCCAATCGCTTCGTCAAGCTCCTTCTGCATATGCCGCAGCTGCACATCTATCAATTGCGCGTTGGTGAGACCGGCCCAGTTATCCAGCAATTCCTCAATATGAAGGTCTACTTCTTTTTCCAGTTGTTGGTTTTTAAGATGCGGAACAGATTTTTTTTCCGAAAACGAATTCCGTTCTTTCGCTTCGAGCATCCGTTTAATATCTTCATTGTTGATAAAAGGCCGCTCCGATTCAGCAACAGCATCTTCCTCCAGAATTTCAATCTCCGCAATGTATGCGCGTTTCCCGGTCAGCATATCATCCGTATACGTCGCGTCTTTAAAAAACTTCACACCTTTCAATCGCAGCTGGTCCGAAACAGGATCGCGGTGCGAATAAGCATCCCCGCTAAAAAAAATAAGGTCGGTTTTTACAGTTCCCCATTCATCAATCTGCTGCGGCGTCAATGTGTCAATTTTATCCTGCCCGCGCGGACGCAACGCACCCGACTGAATGCAGATCCAATCACGCCCGTCTTTAAGCGAGATTGTAAAATAAAGATCATAATCACTGTGATTAAGCAAAACAAGATCAATCTCACCTGCCGAAGGAAACTGCTGATGCTTCGGAATAAATGCAAGATAAATTCCATCCGCATACCTGTTGTTCACGGTAGTTTCAACAAACTCATTTTCCTCTTCCACTTCTTCTACTGCCGCTGCCGTTTTTTTTACTCCCGCTTGCTCCCTGGCATTATCCGGCTCCTCCGGCACAAGCTGCTTTTCAGGATAAGGATATTCAAATCCATCTTCCACTTCCACCATCACCATTCCGTTGCCCATAATTTTGACAACCGTGCCCGAACCGGTTTCATTGAGAAAACGTACTTTATCACCTTTGTGGAATTTCATACTGCAAAGGTAAATAAGAATAGTGAGCGGGGAGATCTGGTGATTTGGTGATTTGGTGATTTGGTGATCTCAAAAAATCGTAATTCGTACATCGTAATTCATACATCCTTTTTTTACCACTTCCCCTTCAAAACTTTCTCATACACCTTCTCATACATCGGAAGAATTTTTTCGATCTCGAATTTCTTCGCCTGCTCGTAAGCGTTATTCTTAAATTGCTTCAGCGTTGCTTCGTCGCTGAGTATCTTCATCGCATTATTCGCCATGTCTTCCACATCTCCCACATTGCTCATAAATCCGGTTACGCCATGCACATTCACTTCCGGCAATCCACCTGTATTGGTAGAGATCACAGGCACATGTGAAGCCATCGCTTCCAGGGCTGACAAACCGAAGCTCTCCGTTTCAGAAGGAAGAATAAAAAGATCGGCCACAGCCAGCACTTCATTCGGGTTTTGCATTTTTCCGAGCGAGATAATATCGTGGCAGGTTTGCAATTCACGACAGAGTCTTTCAATATTTCCACGCTCAGGACCATCACCTACCAGCAGCAGCTTTGCAGGAATTTTCTTCTGCACTTTATCGAACACGTGCAGCACATCTTCCACACGTTTTACTTTTCTGAAATTCGAAACGTGCACCAGCAGCTTCTCTCCATCCGGCGCAAACGTATGTCGGTTGCATTCTTTAGATTTCATTCCGTAATCTTCCAGCCGGATAAAATTGGGGATCACATCAATTTCCCTTTCCACACCGAAATACTTATACGTATCCTGCTTGAGACTATCCGAAACAGCAGTAATAGCGTCGGAATGATTCATCGCAAAAGTAATGACCGGCTCGAATGAAGCATCACGTCCTACAAGAGTAATATCAGTTCCGTGCAGCGTAGTGACGAATGGCAGACGAATGCCTTTATCTTTCAGAATCTGCTGTGCCATATACGCGGCGGATGCATGAGGAATAGCATAATGCACATGCAGAAGATCGAGCTTTTCATTTACCACAACATCCACAAGACGGCTGCTCAATACCAATTCGTACGGTTGGTAATCGAACAGCGGATAATCAGAAACAACAACTTCGTGGTATTTGATATTTTCGGTAAAAGAATTCAAGCGCACGGGCTGACTGTAAGTGATAAAATGAACTTCGTGCCCTTTTTTCGCAAGCGCCTTTCCAAGCTCCGTTGCCACAACACCTGATCCACCGAATGTGGGATAACAGACAATACCGATTTTCATAAATGCTTTGAATTAATAATTGCACAAAGCTACAAACAATTCGGGCGTACGAATTCGCTTTGATTTGTAATTCATCTCCTGTTTCAGAAGAAAAACTCCAACCCAAGATGTCCCCATCCATGACTTTTTCCATCCCGGAATTCCGGAGTTAAAAAAGTATTAAACCATTCCACGCGTACCTTTTTATAAGCCAAAACAATTCCTGCCGAGGTAGAAAATACTGCGCGTCTCACATCTGACGGAGGAATAACGTAAACACTTTTATTATCAAATAATCCGCCCTGCAAAGTTGCGTCGTGGCCAATAACTTTTGCTTCCCCGCTGAAATAAGCCCATGCCTGCAAACGATCCGAAGCGCGGCGGGAAGTGAAATAATCATCCATGCGCCCGGTGCGAAGAAGCAAACCCATTCCGGCATTCGTATAAATAGTACCTGCATTTGCAATTCCATAACCAATAAGCTCGATAGCATTTTTCTTCGCCAGCAAACCTTTTTCAAGCTTCAGCGAATAATTTACATACACATCATTCGCGATTTGAAATTGCCATCCATGAGGCTCCGGATTATTTGTGTGCGCATGAATAAATTTCTGTGTTTCATAACCCAATGCCGAGGGGCCGATAACACCTAAATCCAATTTCGAAGACAGTCGGATTCTCTTCACATTATTACAGGAAACGCGGTTCAATCCCAAAAATAAAGTTCCGCAAAACGGCCGGTCGCCATACAGAATGCTGTCCGATTTAATGCTTGTCGGCGAGAATCCCAGGTTGCTGATCGTAATTCCAAAAGATTCATCATAACCATTAGGCAGCTTCACTAAAACTTTCGAAACCGGATTTTTCTGCAATGCCGGCAAATTAAATCCGATAAAAGAACCGCCCGTGTAATAATAATCAGTTCTTCCGTTTATCGGCACAGTTAGCAGGTCATTTTCATAAGCAATTTCGAAAGACCGCAGCAGCGGATGTGCTATTGACAAAGGAATAGAATCTGTTCCCTGCGAAAAAAGAGATACCGGGAACAGGAAGAATATAAACAGTCGAAACATTATAACAACATACGAAATTCTTCTTGTTAAGGATCGAATTGCTAAATTAGCCCGACAAACTCTGCCTGAAAGCAGTAACTGAAGGAATAACGGGTAGTGTATCAGTTTCATTTTCTTTGTGTCTTGGTGCCTTTGTGGCAAAAATACCTGCACAATGAAACTGATACACTACCGAATAACGAAATACTATTTACTAATCTAAAAAATAACACACCATGGATGCTAATGCTAATTCACTCAACTGGTTTGAAATCGCTGTAACTGATTTTGACCGCGCAAAAAAATTCTACGAAGCTGTTTTCGGCTTCACCATGCAGGTGATGGATTTCGGCGGATTTAAAATGGGCATGTTTCCTTCCACGCCCGGCAACGGGAAATTATCAGGCGCAATTGTTCATGGGGAATCCTACAAACCATCACAAGAAGGCACGCTGGTTTACCTGAACGGCGATCCTGATCTGCAGGTAGCGCTCGACAAAGTAGAAGACGCGGGCGGAAAAATCCTCCAGCCAAAAACACAGATTTCTCCTGAGTATGGGAATATGGCTATTATTCTTGATTCGGAGGGAAATAGAGTGGCTTTGCATTCGAACAAATAAGAGTTGAAAAAGTAGTTTGAATTAAATAATAACTGAAAGCATCTCATTATGAAACTACGGATAATATTTGTTGTGATTTTACAAGTTTTCACTTTGGTTACTTTTGCTCAACCCTATATGGTCGGACATAAATCGCAGACTTTTACAGATGCTTCCAGATCGAATAGAAATATTACTGCTGAAATATATTATCCCTCGAATACGACCGGAAATAATGTTGCGATTGCAGCAGGACAATTCCCGGTTCTAGTTTTCGGCCACGGCTTCGTAATGGTTTCTACAGCTTATGATGACGTATGGAATTCACTCGTTCCTGCAGGTTATATTATGGTGTTTCCAACAACCGAAACCTCTTTCTCACCTTCACATACCGACTTTGGTAAAGACATTGCATTTCTCGTTGGTGCCATGAAAGCAGAAGGAAATAGCACTTCGTCCACTTTTTTCGGAGCAGTGACTTCAAAATCCTGCGTGATGGGTCATTCTATGGGAGGTGGGGCTTCGTTCTTAGCAGTGCAATATGATTCAACCATTACAGCATTGGCAACTCTTGCTCCTGCTGTTACGAATCCTTCATCAACTACAGCAGCAACATCCATTTCAATTCCATCCATAATTTTTTCAGGCGCCAATGATTGTGTTGCTCCTCCTGCAACACACCAGATCCCAATGTATGACTCACTAAATTCAAGTTGCAAAACCTTAATTAATATAATCGGTGCCAGTCATTGCCAGTTTGCAAATTATAATTTCAATTGCAGTTTTGGGGAATCAACTTGCACACCCGCTCCAACTATATCATCGGCCGTACAACAGAACACTACATTCACGCTGCTTTTGCCCTGGCTGAATTTTGAATTAAAAAGTGATTGTTCTGCCGGAACTCAATTTCAGAATCTCATTTCGACAAGTGTAGGAATTACTTCACAACAAAACTGCGCACTTATCTGCACTGGAATTGAATCCATTTCTAATCAAATTATTTTGAATGTCTTCCCAAATCCTTTTTCCAATGAAACTACTATTCGCACCACTATCGCATTGAACAAGGCTACCCTGATTTTACATAACACATTCGGACAGGAAGTATTGCGATTGGAAAACGTCAATGGCAATGAAATAAACATTCAGAAAGGTAATCTTCAAGAAGGAATCTTTTTTATCACGCTGATACATGAGAATCAGATTATTTCTACAGGGAAATTGGCAATAAGCAATTAGTAATTTAGTCAGGGAGCTATAATTAAAGTGTCTCATAAAGGCTACACTATTAAAAAAAATACCCTGGTCACCATTCGTCCAAATCACTGCCCGGATTTCTAAATTCAGAAGCACTATTAACGTTCCAAAATCAGCGTTAGTCAATCCTACATTGATCTATAGTTGAAGTAACATACATGTTGAATTACGGCCATTTCCTGATTTTACCCTCCCAACTGTAATCCGGCAATGAAGTCGTCCTTTCGGGATAATCGGTAATTGGTAATCGGTAATCATTATTTCATTATTGTCAATTGCTCATTCCTTTATTCACAAGAATTGGTGCGGACAACAAACCTGTCTTTTTAGTAATTATTATTTCGGTCAATGATTGTATCAACCTGGTTACGCTATTCAAAGTTTCTTTGTCTATTATTTCAGAGTCCTGATTCACTTTTGTTTTAACGGAGGAAATCAGGAGTTGAGTGTCGGCTGTCATTTGTGCTTCAATAATTAGCAGCGTTCCTAAAAGTGAGCTGTGTGCTTTTTCCCCGGATAATGAAGCTGTGATAAGTGCTACAGGTTTTTTAGAAAATTCCATTGACGAAACTGTCCAGTCTATAGCATTTTTTAATGTTCCGGGCACTCCGATTGCGTATTCCGGAGTACAAATTAATATACCGTCAGCCTCTCGTAGTTGTCTGCGAAAGTCTATTACCTGTTCGGGAACATTTTCGTTATCCAGGTCCGGGTTGAAATGTGGCAGGTCCGACAAACGTTCAAAAATAGCTACGATAAAATTTTCTGAAGCCATGTCGGCAATAGCTTTTATCAAATTAAGATTTGAAGAGGATTTTCTTGTACTTCCTGAAATTGCTACTATTTTTATTTTGTCGGTCATATTTAATATGGTTTGCCGGTTGCAATCGCGCGATTAGAAAAAAGTCTCTTTTTGTCTCTTTAAAATTACCATTGACTGGCATCTGTAATTGGTAATTAATAATCGGTGATTATTTCACACATTCCCCGTGCTTCAATTCTGTCACAATAAGCGAAATCAATTCCCCCCTGATCCCCATCTTCGCCAGTTTATTATGCTCCGCATCCGGGTAAACCCTGTTCGACAAAAACACAAACACCATTCCTGTTTCCGGATCAGCCCACGCTTGTGTGCCGGTGAAACCCTGGTGACCGTAGCTCGCAAGTGAAATACTGTCGCACGCCGGATTTGGTTTCTTCGGATCGCCTTCCGGCTTATCAAAACCAAGTCCGCGGCGGTTTCCGTTATCAGGAAATTGCACATTGGTAAATTCCTTCACTGTCGAAGTTTCAAAATATCTTTTTCCTCCGTAAGTTCCTCCGTTAAGGAACAATTGCATCATCACCCCCACATCATTCGCGTTGCTGAACACTCCCGCGTGCCCTCCTATTCCACCCAGCATCGCCGCGCCCTGGTCATGCACATCTCCCTGCAATTGTTGACCACGGAATGTTTTATCGTTTTCAGTTGGTGCACAAACGAATGGCGAAAAACGCAAACGCGGCTGGTAACCCATTGTAGGCAATCCAAGCGGCTTATAAAACGATTCCATCACATAACAGCTCAACAATGTATCGCATTTATCTTCAATGATCTTTCGCAGGTAATAATAGCCGAGATCGCTGTAAAGGAATTTGTGCTTGTTGCTCAGCGGACTTCTGTCGATTGCTTTGTAAATAGAATCTTCATATGATTTTGCAAGGAAAAGCGATGGTGCAACATACATCGGAAAAGAATCGCTGAATGTTTTCCGGTACAAGCTTTTCTTACGTGTGCCGTCTTTTTCAAGCGTATGAAGATAGAACGGAATCCATGCCTGCAGCCCGGCCTGGTGCGCCATCATTTCTCTGATCACAATATCCTGCTTGTTCGTTCCTGTCAGTTCCGGCAAATAAACAGAAAGCTTTTCATCTACATTCATCTTTTTCTCATCCACCATTTTCATCACAGAAGGAACCGTCGCCATGATCTTCGTCACCGATGCGATATCATACAGATCCGTATTTTTCACTGCATGCGTTGGTGTGTAAGTGAAATAACCATACGACTTCTGGTAAATAACTTTTCCGTCTTTCGCAATAAATACCTGGCAGCCCGGATATGCTTTCTGTTTTATTCCGTCTTTGGCAATCGAATCGATCTTTGCAAGCACTTCCCTGCTGAAGCCGATCTCTTCCGGCATGGTATACTTCAACCGCGTTGCAGAAGTCGAAATTCCTGTTCCTGCTTTGAAGAAATTTGTAGAAACAGGAAGTTTGCCCGAAGCCGGAATTCCGCCAAACAAAAGCTGCGCCGACATATCTTCCATATAATCCTGGTCTTCGTAGGACATGATCACCGCGTCACATTTTTCAGCGCCGGTAAGTGCGTTCAACACATAAGGCGGACCAAAAACATCAAGCACGATCTTCTTACCATTTTGCTGCAGCGCTTTTATCAGTTCAAGATCAAGATCACCTGTGCCGAAATTATTTGCGGGCTTTTGAGAAATTTTATGTAGGCTTAAAATAATAAGATTATAACCAGAAAGCTTTTTTAACAATGTATCCCGCTCTGCTTTTTTTGCATCACGTTTTATCTGAAAAAAAGTCATCGGGGCATACACAGCCAAACGATCCTGGAATTCGCCGGAATTATTTTCCCCCACAGCAACAGAAGCGATCTTAAGCGTATCAAGATGTGTGAATGGAATAAGATCGTTCTCATTTCTCAAAAGAGTTGCCGAACCTTCCGCAATTTGCCGGCAAAGAAATGCAGAGGCGAATGTATTCAGGTCTTTGTAAAGTCCTGCTGTCTTCACCGTTTTCTTTTTATCAAGTCCGCACCATCGTTTCGCCATGAGAATTTTCCTGCATCTCGAATCAATTTCTGCCTGCGTAAGCTCGCCTTTCGCAATCGAACCTTTTATCATCGCAATCGCTTTCGGCACATCTCCTGAAAAAAGCAGAATGTCATTTCCCGCAAGCAACGCTTTAACATCCACTTCTCCCTGCTCGTTAAAATTGCTCACCCCTTTCATGTTCAACGCATCTGTAAAAATCAAACCCTTGAAGCCAAGCTCATTTTTGAGAAGCTCTGTCACCACATTTTTCGAAAGTGTTGTAGCCTGGTTCGGCGTAGTATCATACGCGGGAA
>JALYQL010000130.1 GCA_030855855.1 Bacteroidota bacterium
AATTGATACAGTATCTTTCCACTAATCAATTCCGTGCAATATTTAAAAAAAAAGGCTGGTTCATAAAAGAACCGGCCTTTTTTTTGTAAAAAAAATAAAGTGAGTAGATTTGACTAAAGGATAAAAAAAAATTTATGGATCAATCACCTCAAAAAAATCCGGGCACCCCATTGAGCATGGCTGCTTTAATTATGGGAATTCTCGCTTTATTGGGAAGTCCTGTCATTTTTTTCATTAGCACCGGATGGGCATCTTTTGAAGATGGGACTGTTGGCGCGCTCGGTCTGGCTATTGGCTGGTCGTTCTTGAGCTCTACCGCTGTGTTGCTTGGAATCCTGGGAAGGAAAAAATCCAAAGCAAGCGGACATAAAGCGGGCTTAGGTGTTGCCGCTATGGTGATCGGGCTGGTTGCGGAGCTGCTTTGCATCGGGATTATTTATGCTGTGTTTGTTGCGGGTGGGGTGGCGTAAGGTAGAAAAGTGATTATGAAAAATGTAATTGCGCTTTTGTTACTTCTGTTTTGTGCGGCGGGAATTGTTGCATCTGGAATTGTCATCGTGAACGGAGGTCAGTTTATGATCGTTCACCTGGTTGGTTCTTTTGTTTTGCTCAGCTTCGTATTTCTGTCCGGCGCTTTTAAAACTGAAAAAGTGATTTGGGGAACCTGGCAGAAAACATTTTCCGCTCTCTCACTGATTTACATTGCTTTCCTTGTTATTACGCTCGTGGCAGTTACATATTTCAGCATCCGCTATTCTGAAAATTTTAAAAAGGAAGGCAAGGCAATCCTGATTCCTCCGATTGCGGTCGCGCTGTACATTGGGCTTTCCATTGCTTATTACCGGAATGCTAAAAAGGCAAAGGGGAAATAAATGAGCTGATTTGCTAAATGGGGTAATTTGCTGATCGCGAAATCCTCAAGATCAGCCTCGCGCAAACTTCAAAGATCGCCTCGCGCACAAACCTCAAAGATCGCCTCACGCAAAGCCCTCGGAGACCTTTGAGGATACTCCACGCACAACTCAATTACCAGATCCCTCTACTGCACAAACTCCCTTTTACGGAAACGTTCAGCTATCACCGGATTTTTCGGATCGGAATAATCATAAAATCCTTTTCCGGATTTATTGCCGAGATGGCCGGCCATCACCATATTTACTAAAAGCGGGCAGGGGGCATATTTCGGATTTCCGTAACCGTCTTTGAGTACATTTAAAATGGCGAGACAAACGTCGAGTCCGATAAAATCTGCAAGACGCAGCGGGCCCATCGGATGACCCATTCCAAGGCGCATCACAGTGTCAATTTCTTCCACGCCGGCTTCTCCCTCGAAAAGGGTAATGATCGCTTCGTTGATCATCGGCATGAGGATTTTATTGGCGACAAATCCGGGGTAATCGTTTACTTCTACAGGCGATTTCTCCAGCTTTTTCGACAATTCCATGATCATCGCGGTTACTTCGTCGCTGGTAGAATAGCCACGGATGACTTCTATCAGCTTCATCACAGGCACGGGATTCATAAAATGCATTCCTATGACCTGCGCAGGACGTTTAGTGGCTGCTGCGATCTTTGTGATGGAAATGGAAGAAGTATTGGAAGCAAGAATAGCGTTTGCAGGAGCATTTGCATCAATATCGCGGAAAATCTTCAATTTAAGATCAACATTTTCAGTGGCTGCTTCTACTACTAGATCCGCATTTTTCACACCGGCAGCCAAATCTGTAACGGGGGAGATGCGGGCAAGTGTAGCAGCTTTATCAGCTTCCGAAAGCGAACCTTTGATTACCTGGCGATCCAGATTTTTGGTGATGGTATTGATCCCTTTATCCAGCGCCTCTTTTGAAATATCGACAAGCGTAACGTTGTAGCCAAACTGAGCAAAAACGTGTGCAATTCCATTTCCCATTGTGCCGGAACCAATAACGGTGATGTTTTTCATTATTTTTTTTTTAGGAGAGAGCAAAGGTAATAGGGATTGCGGATTTGGTGATTGCCGATTGCAGATTTTAATTACCAATTACCGTATTACCAATTACCAATTGGGAAAGTGGAAATTGGTAAAATGGAAATTAGGGCTGAAGAAAGTAATTACCGATTACCGATTACCGGATTACCAATTCCCAATGAGAAGATCAAATCGTACATCGTAATTCCCAAACGTACTTGCTTTTTTCTATTTTCCTCTTCCCTGCACTACAATCAAAACCGTATAGATCAAAATCTTAAAATCCACATACAGCGACATGTTCTCAATATAAAGCAGGTCATATTTCAAACGTTCTATCATCTGCTCTACGTTTTCGGCGTAACCGTATTTTACCTGGCCCCAGGAAGTGATGCCGGGTTTTACTTTGTGTAAATGGCGGTAATGCGGCGCTTTTTCAACGATCTGGTCGATGAAGAATTGACGTTCGGGGCGCGGGCCCACCAATGACATTTCACCGATAAGCACATTGTAAAACTGGGGCATTTCATCTATCCGCATTTTACGCATGAAGCGTCCGAATGGTGTAATGCGCGGATCGTATTTGCTTGACAGGGCCGGACCGCTTTTTTCCGCATCGGTGAACATGGAGCGGAACTTGTGGATCATAAATGGTTTTCCGTGTAAGCCGATACGCTCGTGGCTGTAGAAAACCGGTCCGCGGGAAGAGAATTTCACGAAAAGCGAAACAGTGATGTATACCGGCGAAAAAACCGTAAGCGCGAAAATAGAAGCGCAGACATCAATAATGCGTTTAAGCGATTGTTGCCACGGTGGCATTATCTCGCGTTTAATCTCGATCAGCGGCGCACCGTAGATGGAAGTAATTTTCACCTGGCCGGAGAGAATATCGTACATATCCGGCACGATCTTGATCATGACATTCGTGTTGTCTACCAGGTTGATGATGGAATTCAGTCGATCGTGCTCAGAGGATTCTATGGCAATAATCACTTCATCCGCTTTATTTTCATTAATGATCTTATTGAGCTGGTCCACTTCGCCAAGATGCGGGATCCTGGCTTTGAGCTCTTCCGAATATCCATTCCGCTGATCAACGTGCACGAATCCGACAAAAATATTACCCCACGATTTTTCCTGCGATTCGAGCTCATTATATAATTTGAGGGCATTCGCGTTACTGCCGATCATAATGGTGTTAAAGCCCAGCTTACGGTTGCGGATACGGCTGTTGGTAATGGTGGAAAAGAACATTCTTCCTGTGGCGGTAAACAAAAAATGCGCGGCAAAGAGTGTGAAAATGCTGAGGTAATACGTGCGGTAATTGATTACGGTATCATCCAGCAAAAGCGTGAAGAATATGATAAGTACTCCGATAAGTGTGATGAGAAAAGTCTGGCCCAATTCCCGCAAACGCGATTTCCGGTAAATATTCCGGTAGGTGCCTGTCAATGCATAGAGGATGATCCAGAAAATAGTAACACCGATCAAACCCTCAATGAATTTGTAGTCGTAGCTCACGGGTACATCAATCCCGAATTTGACCGATTCAATGTTGACCTTGCGGTAGGTATAGAATAATACCCAGGCAGCGGCCGCAGCAATTGTATCGCTCAACAGGTATTTAAGCACCTGCCTGGTTTTGTTCATAAACTATTCTATTTCAGTAATTTGATATTGTCGAGATAAATGTTTGCTTGCGATTGCGAAACAGTGGTGCTGGCGCCAAAATAAATCTGGTAAGGCACTACTGCCGGGCCATTGTTATAGCCAAACCTTGCCTGCGCTTCTGCCAGTGCGTCGGTCAGTCTGACATATACTTTCGTCCAGTTTACATTCGGCTGCACTGCCAGCCATCCAACTATATAGTTAGAATTGGTTGGGTGTTTTATTCCGACAGTAAACGCCATATCACTTTTGTAATCAAATTCAAGCCATGTATCTGTAGTTGTTGGCATGATGAAGCCTGAACCAGCAGAACGCCCGAAAAAGAATGTGGAATCAGTATTCAAATGAACATATCCCGAATACAATGAATCATAATTATCAGGAGCGCCGACTCTTACAAGTAAAGCGGAAGACGAAGGGTCGTGGTCAAAATTAGTTCCCGCTGTTGCTTCAAAATCACATAGCCACGAATCGCCTGATATATTAAGTGCAGGATAATAAGTGACAACCGGGGCAATATTCACTTTTTGTCCGCGTACCAGTGTAGCCGAACCATCCCAGGCTTTCCATGCCGGGTAAATGGCGCGGGTGGAAGATAATCCGTTCATCCTCACACCACCACGGATAGAAAAAGTATGAACGCCTTCGGCAATGATCGGAACATTGCAGGGCAATTCAAAAGCGCCGATCAGTTTTCCATCCATAAAGATCCATGCATCTAAAATGTCTGCTTTGGAGGTTCCATTAATTCCCGGATTCGGAACGCTTAACGAAATGGACTCAATATGTAAATAGGAGGGAATGTCTTCTGCCGGATCGAGCACAGAGCAACCAGCGAAAAATCCAAGAAGGATTCCACCGGTAAATAATTTCTTAAAAGACGCAGCGAATAGTTGTTTCATGCAATGCCACCGGTATAACGCCAGATGTCAGGCGATTATTGTATGGGCGGCCGCAAAAGTAGCGTTAAGACTGAGTTGATCAATTATTTTATTTGCAACAGCCATCGCATTATACCCGTCATCGATCGGAACCAGCGGGCGGGTATTGTTGATGATCGCGGCGGCAAATGATTCCAGCTGCATTTTAACTGCGTCGGAAGCGGCCACTTCAATTTTACTTAAAATCATGTTATTCAATGTCTTGAAGCTATTTGATTCAACCAATAAAGAAGGTTCATCACTTGCCTCATTCTTTATGTCGGGGTGAACAATATGCGCTTTATTTTCCAGGAAATCGACATTGATATAAGCATCCCTGCGGAAGAACATGGAGCTGTGTTTATTTTCCAAAGCCACCCTGCTCACCATCAGATTGGCCACTGCGCCGTTGTCAAATTCAATCCTGGCATTCACAATATCCGGACTTTCATTAATGACAGCTACTCCGGTCGCACTGATGTGGCGGATATTCGCTTTCACCAGGCTGAGCACAATATCAATATCATGTATTAATAAGTCCATGACCAGCGATATGGATGGCTCCAGCGTATGAACAGGGTGTAAACGCTGCGTTTCAATAAACAAAGGCTCACCGATATGACGTTTTGAAGCGATGAAAGCAGCATTAAACCGTTCGACCTGGCCCACCTGCACCTTGCTGTTTGCTTCCACGGCCAGTCGCATAAGCGATTTCGTTTCGGCAACGCTGTTTGAAAAAGGCTTTTCAATAAAAACATGCCTTGATTTGCGCAGCGCTTTTTCGGCAATTTTGTAATTGGCAGAAGTCGGGGAGGTTATATCAATTACATCACAAGCCTCCAGCAGCATTTCAGCCGACGGAAAAGCGATAAGACCGAATTCCTCCGACACCGCGTCGGCAATTTTTTTGGAAGGTTCGTAAAACCCTACCAGCTCATACGCATCTATCTCCTTCAGCAGGCGGATATGGGTTTTACCGGCATTTCCGGCACCAAGCACTCCGATTGTCAACATAAGCCGTTTAATTTTTCACAAAACTATGCGACTGATCAGGCCCTTTCTTCGTATACATTCGCAACATATCAACATGCATTTGTTGTTTAAGATTTTGGCGGGGCCGTCAGCAGTTTTTCAAAAATCAGTTGCTTTGATCATATGATAGATTCATACAGACATAAAGGACTCCGGAAAAAGCTGGTAGATGAGATCTATACAAAAGGAATCCGTGATCCGAAAGTTCTCAAAGCCATCGGCGACATTCCGCGTCATTATTTTATGGACGGAGCATTTGTAGAGTTCGCGTATGCTGATAAAGCATTTCCAATTGGTGCGGGGCAAACCATCTCTCAACCTTATACTGTAGCTTTTCAGACGCAGGAGCTTCAGATAAAGAGAGGCGACAAGGTGCTGGAGATCGGAACGGGTTCGGGTTACCAGACGGCGGTGTTGTTGGAATGTGGCGCGCGTGTGTACACAATTGAGCGTCAAAAACTGCTTAGCGATAAAGTGCGGATGCTTTTGCCTCAGATGGGTTATCATCCTAACTTTTTTTATGGGGATGGATATAAGGGTCTTGCAGCTTTTTCACCGTTTGATAAAATATTAGTGACCTGTGGCGCGACTTTCATTCCGGAGATGCTCGTAGATCAGCTTAAGCCGGGCGGATTAATGATGATTCCGGTGGGTGAAGGGGGTGTGCAGGAGATGACTCTTTTAAGTAAGAGCCTTGATGGTCAAATTAATACAAAAAAAATGGGAGCATTTAGATTCGTGCCTATGCTAGGTGATAAAGAATGGCGACAAGGTTATTAACAGAACTGAGTGCATAAGTATGATATTGTTAACAACCTATATGTACCATATAATGCAATATCTTTGAGGCGGGTATATTACAATCTTAACCAGACAGAATAAAATCTTAATCAAACCAAAACAAGTAAAACCAAAACTACACTTCTATGAAAAAATCGACGTTGTTAATTGCTGCTTTAGCTTTCGGAGCTACTGCTGCATTTGCACAGGACCTCACATCCAAAAAAGGTGAAAATTTTCTTCCAGAGGCTGGAGACTGGTCAATAGGTATTGACGCTACACCAGTTCTGAATTACGTTGGAAACATGTTTAATGGAAACACATTCAACAATGCTCCGACCTGGGATTTCTTGAATGCTAATCAGACCATCATTGGTAAAATGTACGCTTCTGAGACTATGGCTTACCGTGCGATTCTTCGTATTGGAATTTCAAGCACTAGCGATAGAAGATTTGTTCAAGATGATGCTGCAACAGCACCTACTTTCCCAAACACAGCTCTGCAAGTAGAAGACAAATATAAAAGAAGTTCAAATTTCATCGGACTCGGTGGTGGATTGGAGTGGCGTCGTGGCAAAACACGTTTGCAAGGTTTTTATGGTGCTGACGCTATGTTCTGGATGTCTGGTGCTAAAGATTCTTACACTTACGGAAACGATTACACTGCTACAAATTCAAATCCAACAACTACAAATTTTGGAACAGGCAACACTACACCAGCATATTCTGCGTATCCTGGTCGTGTAATTTCAGAAAAAACCGGAACTCTAATCGGATTTGGCGTTCGCGGATTCATTGGAGCTGAATACTTCATTGTACCAAAAATTTCTATCGGAGCTGAATTCGGATGGGGATTTGGTTTCACACAGACAGGCGAAGGAAGAGCAGAAGTAGAATCACAAGATGCTTCAAATCCTTCAGCTGGTGTGATGATTGACTACACAACAACTGGAAAACAAAGCGCATTGGTTCTTGATGTTGATCGTAACGCATTTGGAACAGCTAACGGATCACTCCGTTTGAACTTCCACTTCTAGTCAACAACTATATATTGAACAAAGACCCTGCCTCGGCGGGGTTTTTGCTTTTTATGGAATAGCTAAGGTTTGTTGTTTGTTGTTTCTGGTTTGTTGTTTGTTGTTTGTTGTTTCTGGTTTGACCGAAATCCGGAACTTTAAACTCTAAACTTTTTAAACCCGAAACCCGAAACCCGAAACTTTTTTTAACCCGAAACTATTTAAACTTCCTCGCCGTCTCCCGCTGCATATCCTTCTTCTTTATATCTTCCCGCTTATCAAATAATTTTTTCCCTTTCGCCAGCGCAATTTCCAGTTTCGCCCAGCCCTTTTCATTGATAAATAAACGAAGCGGAACGATTGTCAATCCCTGGTCTTTCAATTCGCCTTCCAGCTTTTTCAATTCATGCTTTGTCAGCAGTAGCTTACGATCTCGTTTTGGTTCATGATTGTAATGCGTCCCTTTATCATACTCGTTAATCTGAATATTTCTTGCAATTAATTCGCCATTATGAAATACACAAAATCCATCCGTAATATTCGCTTTGCCCAGCCTCAACGACTTAATCTCGGTTCCCGTAAGCTGCAATCCCGCCACGTATTTATCCAGGAACGAGAACTCGTACGAAGCTTTTTTATTGAGAACGTTAATGGTGGCTTGCACTGACATAGAAGGAAAATGTACGAATTACGAATGAAGGTACGAATTACGAATAGTTACGAAAATGGGTACGAATTACGAATAAATACGAATAGTTACGAATTACGAATAAATGCGAATGGTAACGAATTACGAATACTAGTGCCACAACTTGCAAAAAAAGAAAAGAGTAGCCACCAAAAAATAAATCTACGAATTACAGAACCGATTTGATTGATTCACATTCGTAGATTCGTATTATTCGTAATTCGTACTTAGTGCCCACGGAGAGACTCGAACTCTCAAGGATATAACTCCAACGGCTTCTGA
>JALYQL010000144.1 GCA_030855855.1 Bacteroidota bacterium
GAATGGCACAGCCTTGACAGGCAGGTTGAGGAAAATGCAAAGTGGATGGTGGAAAACGATAAACAGGTAAAAGAAGAAGAGAAAAACAATTCTGATACGATTACAAAATGAATAAAGTAGTTTCAAATGCATCAGAAGCCATCCGCGATATCAACGACGGAGCAACAATCATGCTTGGTGGCTTCGGATTATGCGGCATTCCCGAAAATTCTATCGACGCGCTCATTAAAAAAGGCGTGAAAAATCTGACCTGCATTTCGAATAACGCGGGTGTCGATGATTTCGGTATCGGCCTGCTGCTTAAAACGCGGCAAGTGAAAAAAATGATTTCCTCTTACGTTGGAGAAAATGCCGAATTCGAACGACAGCTGCTCAGCGGAGAGCTTGAAGTAGATCTTATTCCGCAGGGCACACTCGCTTCACGTTGCATGGCGGCCGCTTACGGAATGCCCGCTGTATTCGTACGCGCTGGTGTAGGAACTGAAGTAGCCATCGGGAAAGAAACACGCATGTTTAACGGCATTGAATATTTAATGGAATATGCTTTTGATGCGGAATTTGCCATTGTAAAAGCATGGAAAGCGGACACTCACGGAAATCTCGTGTTCAGAAAAACAACACGTAATTTTAATGTGCCAATGGCCATGGCCGGGAAAATCACGATCGCGGAAGTCGAAGAAATTGTGGAAGCCGGCCAGCTCGACCCGGACGGTATTCATGTTCCGGGAATTTATGTGCACCGTGTTTTCAAAGGAGAAAAATTTGAAAAACGCATTGAACAACGCACTGTAAGTAAAAAGTAATATACGATGTACGATTTGAAAAAAGGTTAATTTAAATCACTCATTAAATGAAGCCATACGTTGAAATAGAAGGCACCCGTGTTTATCTTCCACAGTCGGTAGACCCGCACAAGTATGAAGTTTGTATAATGAAGAACGAAGCAACTGATTTTTATCTGCTCTGCCTGAAAGTTTCAAGGCGTTTTATCCAGGCCACAGGTGTGCTGCTGGAACGCGCGGGAAATGAATTGATCTTTCATAAATCAGGAATGTATTTTATCCAACGCACATTCCCGCTCAATAAAAGTGAATTCAAAACCATTCAGATCGACTGGCAAGCCAGCTCCGGACCAATTTCAATCGTTCATGAAGATTAAAAAAGAAAACGGAAATTGAGGAATTAGGAAATTAAGTAATCGTTTTAACCACGTTACAAATTTACCAGATACCCAATTACCTAATTACCTAATTTCTAAATACCATTTCAATGCTTGATAAAAACGGAATTGCAAAACGGATCGCGAAAGAAGTGCGTGACGGCTATTATGTAAATCTCGGAATCGGAATTCCTACGCTTGTTGCGAATTATATTCCCAAAGGAATGAATGTAACGCTGCAGTCGGAAAACGGAATGCTGGGGATGGGGCCGTTTCCTTTTGAAGGCGATGAAGACCCAGATCTTATCAATGCGGGGAAACAAACTATCACTGAAGTTCCGGGCACATCCTATTTCGATTCCGCATTAAGCTTCGGAATGATTCGTGCGGGAAAAGTAGATCTTACTATTCTCGGCGCGATGGAAGTAAGCGAAACCGGTGATATCGCGAATTGGAAAATTCCGGGCAAGATGGTAAAAGGAATGGGCGGTGCGATGGATCTTGTGGCTGCCGCAAAAAATATCATCGTAGCGATGCAGCATGTAAATAAAGCGGGCGAATCCAAATTATTACCGGTCTGCACTTTGCCATTGACCGGCGTAAAATGCGTGCGCAAAATTGTAACAGAGCTTGCTGTGGTGGAAATAATTCCCGGCAAAGGATTTAAGCTGCTTGAACGCGCGCCCGGCGTGAGTGTGGAAGAAATTAAAAAAGCAACAGCCGGAACGCTGATCGTAGAAGGTGAAATTCCGGAAATGATCCTCGATTAGGTTTGTCCGCCTTCCCTGCCCGCCATCACACAGCAACGCACAACGGCAGGCGGGGATACGTCTCGTCAGAAGATTATAATGCTATGGATTTCAAATTTTTCCTGACGAGTCTACTCAGTCTGACAAAAAGAGGATTAAAGACCTTTTTTTATTATTGGTATTTAATTATACCGGCGATTTTGCTTTTCATTTACATCTCCTTCCGTGCCTTCACCCTCTCGCTTACCTGGGATGAAGCAAATACATTTTTCGAATACGTCCGCAATCCGCGCTGGCTGCCGGAAAGCTACAATTACATCTCTGCCAACAATCACCTGCTGAACACGTGGCTGATGAAAGGCTCCGTTTTCCTGTTCGGCGAAAGTGAATTTGCTTTACGTCTTCCGAATGTTCTCGCGGGTGGATTTTATTTTTACGCGGCTGCCCTGCTCGCAAAATGTATTGCGGAGAAGCGCTGGCAGATCTTTATCGCTTTTATTTTATTATGCGCGAATCCTTTTGTGCTGGATTTTTTCAGCGTCGCGCGCGGCTATGGAATTTCAATCGCACTGCTGATGCTTGGAATTGTGCAGATCACAAAATATGTTTTCAGAAATCAGCAAATCAGCAATGGAATTTATGCACAGCTTTTCTTAGCCGTAGCCGTTATCGCGAACCTTACATTACTCCACGCGATGCTGGCCGTGTCTTTTATATTAATGCTGAACCGCTTTATTTTTCATCGCACGGAGCATCCTACACGCACAATAATGCTCTTTTCAATTATTCCTTTCTCCACGCTGCTCCTGCTTGTTCCTTACTTCATCAAGCTGAAGAACGCCGGGGCCTTTTTTTACGGCGAAGAAGTAAAATCTCTTGGCGATACATTCCTGTCCTTATCCAAAGCTTCGGCATATTACACTTCCTACAGTTATATCCTGGCTCCTGTAATGACGGTGCTTGTTTCCGCCATTCCGCTGATCACGGTAATTCATGTCATGCGAAATCCTTTGACCGTGATGAAAGACACGCGGGGAAAATGGCTGGTGTTTATCACGCTCTTGTTATTTTTTACCATCGCCGGACCAATGTTGCAGCACTTGTTTTTCGGAACCAACTTTCTTTCCGGGCGCACAGCTTTATTTTACATTCCACTGATCAGCCTGAATTTTTTAGGAGTGCTGATGCTGCTTCCCAATCGGTTGAAAAATATTCTGCTGATGCTGGCAGGAACATTTTCAATCACCCATTTATGTTTCGCGGCTAACACCCGTTTTACGTACGACTGGAAAGAGCAGGCTGATGTAAAAGATGCGATGATGGAATTAAAAAAGAGGAATATCCCGGTTGCGGAAAATTGCTTCGCTGATATTCTTTCGACCGACCTTCCTTATGAAAAGCAGGTCAATTATTACCGGATGCGATTTGAAATGAATAACTATTCGCATGCAGCAAGAAATGAAAGTGTGCCCATGTGCAGCAGCTATTACCTGGACAAAAACGGGTACCGCAATCGCGAACAGGAAACAAAACACGCAGAACCGATCTGTAGTTTTTCGATGAGCAGCACCTGGCTCTTTTATTTTCCTCTTGAAAGGATGAAGCTAAAATTACACTCCGTGAAAGAAGTCTGGCAGGATTTTGAACATGAAGACCCTTATCTTGAATTAAAAACGGACACTATTTATTTCGGCGACAAGGGAACATTTGCAAATGCAGAACATCCATACAGCATCAGTGTGCCGATAGAAGTTCCCGATTCGGTAAAAGGAAATCTCGTGGCGACAATGAATTGCAGATTATATTATTACACGAGAAATACTTCAGCGCTGTTGGTTTTCGGATTTGATGATGGCGGGACAGAGACTTGGGAAGCAATGCATATTACAGAATTGCCTGAAAAACCCGGAACATGGTCCATTACTTCATGGACGCGCCCTGTGCCTGCAGGAACAAAAAAAGTGCGGGTTTATATTTGGAATTATGATAAAATTCCTGTGCTGATGGATAATGTGACGGTGCGGCTGTTGCGGGTGGAAAACTAATTCCTTCTGATATTAGTTCAAATAGATTGAGTATTTTTGAAAATGATGTTATATAAAAACGGAAAATCATTTTCCCGCTACGCTTTATTGATATGTTCAATTGTTTTTATTCTCATCAAAATTGTTCAGATCAATTCTTTTCCTGATTATTTCAAGAGTTCGGCTGCAATTGCGTATGATACATATGGATATTATTTGCACCTGCCTGCTGTGATTATTCATAAAGACCCCGGAATTGAGAATAAAACCTGGCTCGATTCACTTAATTCTAATTATCAGAAAGGCCGTCCATGGTACCAGGCCTGGCCCGGGGAAAAAGGAAGGATGGTGAATGTTTATACAGTTGGAATTGCAATTATGTGGTCGCCCTTTTTTCTTATTGGCCATGTCATTGCAGGCCTGGGTGGTTATCCACAGGATGGATTATCGCCGCCTTATCAGGTAATGATTGTCATTGCAGGTTTATTTTATGCGATCCTTGGAATGTTTCTGCTTCGAAGATTGTTGCTGAAATTTGTACCCGACAAAATAGCGGCCATCGTTTTATTGCTCATCGGATTCGGAACCAATCTTTTTCATTATGCGACGTATGACAATACCATGCCGCATATTTTACTGTTCGCTTTTGATACGTTGATTATTTTACTGACTATTTCCTGGCACGAAAATCCTAAAAAACAAACCGCGTTCTTTCTCGGACTTACCCTTGCCTTGGTTACGATCAGCCGTCCTTCTGAAATCGTCTGGGTGCTTGTGCCGATTTTCTGGGGTGTAAGCAGCTGGCGTTCCTTCATTGAAAAACTCCAATTATTCCGGACTCACTTCGGTCATATTTTCAGTTTAGGCTTAGGGCTGGTTTTAATTGGATTGCTGCAGCCGATATACTGGAAATATACTTCCGGCCATTGGCTCTATAATAATCATGTTGAAGGATTTGATTTCTTCCGTCCGTTTACATGGAAGGTGCTATTCAGCTATAAAAAAGGCTGGTTGCTTTATACACCAATGATGTTGCTTGCCATTGCGGGTTTGATCGTTTCATTTAAAAGGAACAGAAAACTATTTGTCCCGGTTTTTATTTTCTTCCTGGCAAATCTGTGGTTCATTTCAAGCTGGGAATGCTGGTGGTATGCAGGTTCGTTCGGTCAACGCCCATTTGTGCAGTCGTACGGAATAATGGCAATCCCACTCGCTTTTCTAATGGAAAGGATCAGCATAAATAAAATACTTGCATGGTCCGGAGGGATTATCGCCACATTTTTTCTTTTCCTGAACCTCTACCAGGTGTGGCAGATTGTGCATGGCTTACTGCATCCTGTATCGATGACGGAAAAATACTACTGGAAAGTTTTCCTGAAAACGACTCTTGATCCTTCCGCCATTAAATATCTCGAAGTTGACCGCGAACAATTGCCGCCTATAAATATTGCAGATTATAATTCCACTGAAAAGCTGAATGTAGATTATGAAGACCGACGATTACTGCGAGCTGATCAACTCATTTGTGATACGTTTGGATATCAAAGCACACACTCTGAAATATTGGACCGAGACCATATCTATGGCGCTCTTTTAAAATCGCAATTTGATTCTATCTGTTCTAAGGATTATCTGAGAGTAAAAATGGAATGTGATGTTTTTATTCCGGCGGAATATTTTGAGAAAGAGTTGAGCCTTGTTTGCAATATGACAGGGAGTCGTGAACAGAATTATGGATACACCGCGCTTTCCGCTCAGAAACTTGGAGCAAAACCAGGAGAATGGTCTCATATCAGTGCGTGGTTTGTTACTCCTCCGATACTACACAAGGATGATGAATTGACTGTACTTACCTGGAATAATGGTGGTGGAAAAGTATTTATTGATAATACCAGGATTACTTTATATGAACCTAAAGATTTGCCTTGAAATGACAATAGTATTATGATATTAAAAATGCCAATGCAGTACTTGCATTGGCATTTTTTAATAACGTGAGCTGGATTTAGTGTTGGACAACAAGTTTCTGAACTGCAATTTTCTGCCCATTTCCGAGAGCCTGCACAATATAGATCCCATTAGCCAGCGAACTTATATCGTATCCCCCCAGTGAACCACGTCTTGCCTGAATCA
>JALYQL010000157.1 GCA_030855855.1 Bacteroidota bacterium
CGGCATCGGCGTGCGTTTCATCATCCGCAAGTTCACGCATCCGCAAGTTCAGCTCGGGTTCACCGCGCAGATCGTGGCGATACTTTTTTCTACCAGCCTGCTCATGTTCTGCATGGGAATTATCGGCCAATACATGTATAAGATCTATCATCTTCAAAGCCGCCGGCCTTCCTGGTCAATTGCGGAAGTGTTGTAATTGATTTCCTATCTTTAATGCATGATTATTACCGGCTTCGGAGTTGTGCTTGTTCGCTTGCAGCATCATGATATTGAGCTGGTGCGAAACCATAGAAATTCCGCTGCTATTAATCAATACATGGAATTCCGGAGGGAAATTTCAAAAGAAGAGCAGGAAAAATGGTTTACTTCTATTGATACTAAATTCAACAATTATTTTCTCATCAATTATAAAGGAGAGCTGTCCGGATTAATTTATGGTGCCGATATTAATTGGGAGAAAAAAGAAACCGGAAATGGCGGTATTTTTATCTGGAAGGAAGAATTGCTGGAAACACATGCACCTTTAGCTGCATCGCTTTTACTTACTGAAGTTTCCTTTTTACTCGGAATGGAACGCACTTACATTAAAGTGATGCGTGATAATCCACGGGCCATCTCCTATAATCTTAACCTTGGTTACGAAATTTTGCCCGGGCAGGAAAATGTGGAGAATCAAAAATATGTTCTGACAAAAGAAAATTATTTTTTAAAGGCCGGGCGTTTCCGTAAATCGTTTGTAAGGATGTTCGGCGAGGTTTTCACCATCCGCATCGATCATCCTTCACATGAAGCAGAAGCAAATATCATTGCAGTTTACCGGAATGCTCCGGAAGAAAATAAAGCGCGGTTAATAATGGAAGAAAAATGAGCGCGCAGAATAATTTTTCTCCTGCAGAAATAAAACCGTGGTATTCCTATATGGGTGGAAGCTACCACGGACCACTCCCCGCTTTTTACGATAATGAAAAATGGGAATGGCTGACAGAAACTGAAAAGCAATTTTCAATTATCCGTTCTGAGATCGAAGCGCTTCTTTCTTCCAGGAATAATTCGCTCGAACCGTATTTCAATTCTTCTTTAACTGGTGGAAAAGGAAAATGGGAAGTGCTCAATTTTTATTTCTGGGGAAAAGCAGAGGAAAAAAATTGTGCTGCTTGTCCGCAGCTGAATCAGCTACTGAAAAAAATCCCTGGCTTGCTTACTGCAACCGTCAGCAGGCTTTCTCCGCACACAGAAATTCATCCGCACATAGGCGACACCAACATGGTTGCACGCTGTCATCTCGGGCTGATTATTCCCGGCACACTTCCTGACTGCGGAATTGATGTAAATAATGAGCAGCGTTCCTGGGAAGAAGGAAAATGGCTGCTTTTCTGCGACGCCTACACACACAGCGCGTGGAACAGAACAGATCAGCCACGTTTTGTGCTGATCGTAGATGTGGTGCTGCCGGAATTTGCCATGCAGACAAAAAACATTTCAGCTAATGTGCGTTCGTTACTGAAGCTGCAAAAAGTTATTGCAAAAAAACCGTGGATCGGAAAGTTACCCGGACCTTTGCTCGGCGTGATGCGTCATTTTTATAAATTCACACTATAAATGAGCATTCGCGGCGGACTTACAGTATTCATGCACATTCCGAAAACGGGTGGCACTACGCTGCACAATGTTTTAAGCCGGAAATATTCTGACAAAGACTGGCTGCATGTAAAAACGATTGATGCGCCTATCCGTTTCATCGCGATTGAAAAAGCAAAATCGGAAAAGCCGTTTCTTATCAAAGGACACCTTGGCTACAAGGAAGTAAAAGATATTCCCGGAAGTTTTCTTTTTACTTTTTTACGTCCGCCTATTTCGCGCGTGATCTCGCATTATTATTTTTTGAAAGAAACGCCATCAGTAAAACATTACGAATTCCTGAATCGTTCCGACACAACCATCGAATCGTTTTACGCTCAGAAAGAAAAGCGTGACATTGATAATTGTTTAGTGCGTTACATCAGCGGCAATCACAAAGACTTCGGAACGATCAACGAAGAAGATTATTTGCTTGCAATAGATAATCTTGAACATAAGATTGATTTTTTCGGTTTGCAGGAACATTACGACGAGTCGCTGATCATGCTTGGCGAAAAATTAGGCTGGACGTTGCCTGTTTACCGGAAAACAAACCTGACGAAGAAAAAAGAAATTGTAAGCCCGCAGACGCTGGAATTTTTGAAAGAGGCGAATAAGTGGGATATTTTGTTGTTTGAAAAAGCCAAAGAAATTTTCAGGAAGAAGATGGAGGCGATGACAGCGGTTGAAAGAAGGAAATTGGCGCGGTTGAGAGTTTTTAATAAGATTGCTTCAGCAATTCCGTTTTAATAAAACAAGATTCAAAAAACATGGCATACTTTAACGACGACGGTACAGAGATAAACCCTGATTTCTATCCCAAACCTGGTCTATGTCTCATTTGCAGAAAGAACACAGATAAGGATGAAGAAATTTTATGCGCCTTGAACCGTATTGATCAGAGGGAATCGCACGAATTTGAATGTGGAGCTTTCGATCCGGTTGACAAGAATTGAAATCAATTTTATTTTTTAGCATATCAACCGAACCATATCACATGAAAGCCTGCTTTTTCCATTTCCTCTGTATTGCAATGTTCTTTGGCTGCGCCGCAAAAAACAAATCCACAACACCCGAGGTTAACGTTCCTGCGCCATTTGAAAAAATTATTTTTCATACTTCTATGTGCTTTGGCACCTGTCCCGTTTATCATATGGAAGTCGATGGCAATAAAAATGTGAAGCTCCATGCAGAAACCATATTTGCGCGCGGAGTCGGAATTCAAAGAGATTCTTCTAAAATCGGGTATTTTAAAGGCACTGCGAATGATACGGCCTTCGATGATTTAACCCATGAAATTCAGACACTCGGCATCGACACGCTTAATTTCGGCAATGCGCGTTGTTGCGATGGCTCGCTCATCACCATCATTGTTTACCACGATGGCAAACGAAAATTCATGCAATCTATGTTTCCACCCGCGCGTACAAGAAATTTAATTAGTGCTTTGTATGCGATCTGTGAGAAAAGCAAATTGGAAAAAACTGAGGAGAAATTCATTATCGAAGACAGCGAAAAATAATCCTACTCCCAACTTTTTTCTTTTCCCTACCGGACTGCTGATTTTGAATAAGATTGCTTCGGTGATTTCGTTTTAGCGTGATTCAACACGGATGACACGGATGCGACGAATAAAAACGAATTTTTATCTGTGAAAACCCGTGTGATCCGTGTTGAATTTCCACCCCGCACAAACGACCGGAACAACTACCGGAATGATAACCGGAATTAATACCGGAATAATTACCATAGTACATTATGTAAAAACGACCGGAAAAAGCACAGAATAAATGACCGGAATAACCACCGGAATTTCATTGATTAAAACCTCCCTACTCCCAATCCCTGAAATTCACATTCCGGATCAGCCACTCTAAATATTTACTCTTTCCACCGGGTGTTTCAGTCTTCGGACGTTTCATTTTTGTCCTTCCCAATTGCTTAAAATCTGCAGCCATCATCGTCGGGTAGTGAAATGTCGGATTCATCAGCCATTTGAAATGCCGCCTGAAAAAACCTTCATGCGCGCCGGGAAATTTTGAAATATCGATTGACGATTTCAGCTCTTTTAACAGCAATAAAAATTGTTGCTGATTAAAAGCATTCACACCCGCATCGCCCCATGGCTTGTGCAGATCCATTCCTGCATGAAATGTCAAATGCTTTTCAGCAAACAACACCGGATTTTCTGCGAACGTAAAAAGGTTGTAGAAAAGATCATTTCCCGAAGGCGGCGTGCCGATGAAAATATCTTTGAGAATAAATTTGTTCAACAGCTCACGCGAAAAAACAAAACAATCGTAACCCGTATGTGTTTTGCCCGCTTCGGCGTACATAAGGTTCATGTTTTTCTCCTGGAGATATCGTGCAGAGATCCTGCGACGATTGATCACGAGCGCATCATGCCCTTTTTCTACGTACGCTGAAACCGTTTCGTAAAAAAAAGGCATCAGACAAATATCAAGGTTCGTATAAATGAAATGTGTTGCGTCTTTCGATTCATTCAGCTTCGAAAGAATTTCCTTCAGTAATGGCAATTTCAGCTTCGTATTCAGTTCTTTTCTGTCCGCGGCGCATTCCTTCAGATCGCTTGTCGCACGAATTCCTTCTGGTAAAAAAGCCCGTGCATTTTCATATTGCGCAGATAATAATTCGACTTCCACTTTGCCGCTTGCCTGCGCACATGCCAAACGCAAAGTTTCCAACGTAAGCGCCTGCACAGAAGCAAGCGACGCATTGTCGGCCGGAGAAACGGTATTGATGATATGCGCGAATTTGGGTTTTGACACTTCCGAAATATACGGGTTTCGGCTTGATTTAATTTTTGAGAAGACATCAGTGACCTTTGTTTTTCTTCCGATTAGGGAAGAAATAATGAAGTTCAACATTATAACACCTACCGTTCACCTTCATCCACTTGCCCCAATCCGGATTGCCATTAATAACAAATGAAGGACCCGCTTTTAGCCAAACCGGTCTTATCATCAATCCAAGCTTAGGATTATAAGTACTGTAATTTGAATTATCCCCTTCCGGATCGCTCACTCTTGTAAATGCCAGGGAATTATCCAGCGTAACAGGTCCGGCCGCGAAACCGACATTCGCGGATGCCGTGAAAACACCTGCGAAAACCACAAATAAAGACGCTTCTACACCGGCATAAATGGAATAAGTCCGGAAACCATATTTTGCCTTCTGGTTCTTTTTTGACGAAAGAGGAAACTCCTTGTACGCGCTTAATTTCGGTAATCCGATAAATGTTTCCTGTCCGACCGACAAGCCAACAGCAAATATCAGATCTTTAAACACACGGGGGCGATTACTTTTCACATAAGGATTATTCAACATTGTTGCATTCCATTTTGATTTAAAAACAAAAGATGATCCGGCATTATGGAATGCAGACTGCCCTTTTAACTGAAATGAAAGAAGCTGAACAAAAATCAAAACCCAAAGAAATTTCATAGTACAAGTTTTAAAATGCCAAGCAAATGTAAAGGGCGTCATTTGCCTGCTGAAACGGCTAATCCGCAAGCTAATGGCATGCTATTGCAACTTTTATTAAAAACCGGCCTGTTACACATTCCAAACAGGATTTTTGGCGATTTCTGCAAATAGAAAGCTCGCGATCACATATAGCCATGTTTTTCCTTTAAAAGGTTTCGGATTCGGCGGCAGAAAAAATATTTAACTTGGCAGCAAGCATGAACAGCCTTACCGCGCACCTCATCAATCTCATTACCCTCCAGCTCACGCGGCTTTCGTTCAATCCGTACAAAAACCTGCTTCCCGGAAAAAAGCAGGCTCCTCCACTGCTCATCAGCGGAATTTTCAGATCAGGCACCAGCATCACTACAAACATTCTCTCCAAAGCCGGATTTGACGCAGGCCCGCAAAATCACCTGCTGCAAGCCACTTCTATTAATCCGGATGGCTATTTCGAGAATTATTTTTTTATGGATTTTTCGCGGTATTTATTTCATCTGACCAATTCTTATGGCGATAATCCGCCGGAAAAAAAGGCGCTTGAAAAAATTGAGCTGACAAAGCTGCGCAACGATAATTTCAGAAAATTCACCCTGCTCGAAATTCACGACGACAGGGTGAAAAACATAGACAAGATGCGTGTGCTGCGGAAAGTTTCTCTTCATCATATGCATGCTTATCTCGCGAATTGTTTCGGTGAACGCCCATTGATAAAAAATCCTCATTTTTCTGTGCTTGAACCTTTTTTCAGGAATGTTTTTCATGATTCGAAACGTCTGGTGGTCTTCAGAAATCCATCCGACTGGAAACATTCCGCGCAAGCAGTTTCGCCTGAATCAAATGAAGCATTGTACGATCAGTATTACAGCTATTATCTTCATTCGGATGATGCCGGAATTATTTTTTTCAATTACGATCAGCTGCTGAAAGATCCGGAAGGTTCTGTTGCCAAACTATTACATGCGCTTGAAATAAAAAATGCGGATGCGAAATCATTAGCGGGACTGGTGAGAAAAAAAGAAAAGGCTCCGTCGGATGAAGTGCTTCTCACTTCTTCTTATTCAGAATTACTAAAACGTGCGATCAATTCATGAAGATCCTGCATCTCACCACAAACCAGGGAGGAGGCGCCGGCATTGCGTGTCTGCGTTTACATCATGCATTGCGCGAAGCAGGAATTGAAAGTAAAGTATTGAGCTTGCGGGGCGACGAAAACAAACAAGCGGGCATATTTTCTATTGAAGCAAATCCCGGAAATACTGACTTCACTTCTGTTTCGAAAAAAGAAAAGAGCAGGCATTATCGCCAGGCATGGAAAATAAGATTGAAAGGAAAACCAAAAGAGCTTTTTTCATTTCCCGATTCGCTCTGGAAATTGGAAGAGCATCCATTAGTGAAAGAAGCGGATATCATTCACCTGCATTGGGTGGCAGGCATGATTGACATTGAACGTTTTTTCGGCGCGATAAAAAAACCTGTCGTCTGGACATTGCACGATGCGTGGCCTTTTACCGGTGGATTTCATTATGAATCTTATTTAAATGTCAATCCGTTTGTTTCTATTTCAAATGAATTGCTGGAAATAAAACGAAATGCCTATGCCGGAAAACAAATTATCGCGGTTGCGCCGAGCCGTTACCTGACTGAGCAGTGCCGTTCAAGTAACGTTTTCAAAGATCAGCTCCATCTTTCCATTCCGAACAGCGTTCCTTCTTCTGTTTATTTTCCGCGCAGCAATAGAAATGAATTACGGGCACGGTTGGGAATAAAAGAACATGAGCGCGCATGGTTTTTTGCTTCCGACCAGCTGGATTATTTCAGGAAAGGCGCGGATATTCTTTTGAAAGCTTTTGCATCGTTTAAGAATGAAAATATAAAACTCTTTATCGCCGGAAAAGAAGGAAAGCAGAAATTACCGAACGACAGCCGCATCAATTTCACAGGTCATATCGCTGATGAAAATCATATCGCTGAACTACTGAACGCTTGTGATGCATTAATCCATACTTCAAGGGAGGATAATTTTCCGAATGTAATCCTGGAATCGCTTTTTTGTGGAACAGCGGTTCTTTCCATTGACAAAGGCGGAGTTTCAGAAATGATTCGTGATGGTATAAATGGAATCCTGACAGATGAAGAAAATCTATTGAAAGGGTTTCAGGAAATGGCTGATGCTGAATTTAACAGGGAGAAAATTGCTTCGGAAACTCAAAGCGTTTTCTCTTCAGAAATTCAGGCCGCCAGGTTTAAGAATCTGTACCATCAACTCGTTGCCCTGCGTACGCTGTAACTCTGCGATAACACCTCCTTTATTTCTCGCAGAAGGCACAGAGTACGCAGAGAAAATTTAAATTTTCCAATACTTATTTTCTTCCCCAAGCCATTGCTTCATGTCCTCAATCACCGGAAGATATTTCTCATCAAGATATTTTTTCACTTCAGGCGGCATTTCCATCTCTTCACTTTTATTCGGACGTGATCCAAGCGCTGCAAGATCTTTCAAAGTTGAAATGCCGAGGAAATTACAGACCCTCTCCATCACATTTTCCGGCTGCACATCAATTTCCTCGTTAAACACAACAAGTATCTGCTCACGCGGAAAAACCGAAGACCATTTCTTCCAGATCGTTTTGTAATCACCCATTTTTGTTACCCAACGACGTTCAAAATGACTGATAAATTCTTCGATGGAAATCTTTTTCAGATCGCGGCCCATTTCTTTTGCAAAATGATAACGCACGCTCGACCATGCCCTTTCACGCGGATCACGCAGCAGCAGGATGATTTTCAGATCTGGAATCGTTCTGCGGAGAAAATGCACTCTTCCTTTTTCAATAATGCTGTAGCCGGGCGTAACTTCTCCTTTGAGCTGCCCTTCCACACACTTAAAATGCGATAAATACCAGGCAAACGAGCGATAAAAATACCAATCAAAAAAGCGCACTTCTTTCGGATTTGGCATGCAGAGCTCCGGATGTTTTTTGAATTGTTCGTTCAGCCACGTTGTTCCCGCTTTCTGTGCGCCGATGCACAAAAACTTCGGTAATCCTTCCGGCGGTTTTCTTAAACGGAAAAATAAACGCTGCTTTAAAAGCGTGAAAGGCAATGCGAAGTAAATCGCACTGACTATCCGAATGTATTTTCCTCGCGTATACGCCATAAATCGCCTAAAAATATCTAATTTTCACGGCTATTTGCAGGCAAAGACACAAACAGGCGAAAAAGCAACCTTGAAAATTCATCTCCCTTCTCAAAATCCCGTTGAAAATGCGTTTGTAAACGACCGTAAAGGATTTTTGCTGCTCGTTTTACAGCTTGCTTTGCTTGGTGTTTTCACCACAGTTTACAAGATCCTCGATAAGCAAGGACTGCCGCTTTTACTTTACATCACTTTGCCCGCTTTTATACTGAATGCATTTCTGCCGGTGAAATGGCGGCCGGTGCTGCTCACGCTCCTTTTCTGGGGCATTTGTCTTTGGTCGCTCAGCTGGGTCACCGGCGGATTTATAATTTTCGTTTCACTGGCGCTTTTTGTCTGCGCGGAATTACCGATAAAACTAACCTACCGGGTAATTCTCATTGCAGGCATTACAGCGGGAATGATCGTGCTGCGCAATCAATGGTTCTTCGCGCCGAGGGCGATCATTGCAGTTCCTTATATCGCGTCGCTTTTTATGTTCAGGATGGTGAGCTATCTCTATTATAAAAAGAGGAACGTGGAAGTAATCCCGCTTTTTCGCCGGCTGAATTATTTTTTCCTGCTTCCTAATCTTGTCTTCCTGCTTTTCCCGATCATTGATTACAGGAATTATGTGGAAACGTATTATGCGCGGCCTGCTGTAGAAATTTATCGCAAAGGAATTTTCCGGATCACGATGGGAATAGTTTTGCTGATTATTCACCGCATCGTTTATTATTACTGGTCCATTCCGCCGGCAGATGTCAGGGATCTTACAAGCGTGATCAGCTACAATTTCATTTCTTATTTTCTCATCATCCAGATCGTCGGAATGTTCCAGGTCTGCGTAGGATGGGTCACGCTCTTCGGGTATGATCTGAACGCAATTTTTGAAAACTTCTTTTTCGCGAAAGGATTTTCCGATCTCTGGAGAAAGATAAACCATTACTGGCGCGATTTTATTCTCAAAACATTTTACTTCCCCATCTTTTTCCGCCTCAGAAAGATCGGGCAATACCAGGTGATGGTTATCGCAGGGCTCATCAGCTTCTTCTTTTCATGGATGATGCATTCACAGCAATTGTATTGGATCAGCGGACATTTTTCATTCACGGCCAATGACGCGATCTATTGGATGACGATGGGCATTTTTATTACCGCTGATGGCATTTATCAATATCACAATTCAGGAAAAAACAATTCCGTGAAACGATCTGCCTTTGCGTCCATTCTCATCGGCGGATTGCGGATTACAGGAATTTTTCTTTTCGCCAGCTTGTTGTGGACGTTGTGGAACGCTGACAGTCTTTCGTCGTGGTTCTTCCTCATGAAACAGGCGGGTAATGGAGGAATGGCAGAAATTTTATCAGCTGCCGGAATGCTTGCCATAATGGTTTTGATCGCCGGCATTTATTTATATTTTTTCAAAACCGCCTCGCCAGTCAAACGCGAACGAAATGAAAACGTATTGTTCCCTGTCTTCGCGAATGTTCTTTTCATCGCGCTTTTAGCATTTCAATTCATCGCTACAAAACTTCCTGTCGATTCAAAAGCCGCGATCATCGCCGATGAAATTCACGAAGCAAAGATCAATGAAGCCGACCGTGAAATTGTAGACCTGGGCTATTACGACCAGATGGTGGAAGTGGGCGGAATTTCGAGGACGGGCTGGCAATTTCGCTTGCTCGGCGATTTAGAATGGGGCGTTGCAAGCGGTGCCACACATCCTACAGGCGATGTGCTGCTGCGTGTATTTAATCCGAATGCAAAAGTGCTGCATCATGGCTACCATCTTAACATTAATCACATGGGTTTGCGTGATAAAGAATACACGGATGCAAAACCTGCAGGAACCATACGTTGGGCATTTTGCGGCGGCTCTTATGTATTGGGGCCGGGCGTTGAAAAAGAATTCACTTTTGAGGCAATGCTGGAAGAGGCGCTGAATGATTCGTTGCAAAAAGCCGGCTCCGGAAATCTCGAGATCCTGAATTTTTCCAATGGCGGATATCTTTTGCCTCAAACCGTTGAGCTTTGCCGTAAAAAAGTATTTCAGTATCAGCCGGATTATGTTTTTTACTTCGCTCACCCGGGCGAATTGGAATACACGCCAAAAAACATCTCACGCCTGCTTGCTTTCGGCGCGGATCTTTCGGGATTTCCGGAATTTCAAAAAATAATTGACGAAGCCGGATTGAAACAATCGCAGTCGAGGATTGAAATGATGCGACGGATGGAACCTTACCAGGAAGAATTGATCCGCTGGGGGTACAAAGAAGTCACGGACATGTGTAAGGCGCATAATGCACAACCCGTCTGGGTGTTTTTTCCGACCACCACAGACGGCGATACACATGCGGAATATATAAAGCTCAGCAAGATCGCGGAAGAATATGGCTTTATTACAATTGATCTTTCGGGTGTTTACGGTGGATATAAAACATCAACACTTCAGAATTCAGAAGCAGATTCACATCCGATTAAGCTCGGGCATAAGCTGATTGCCACGAAGCTGGAAGGAGAGATCAGGAAAAAAATACTGGTGCCGCAGGAAAAATAGCTTCTACTCTTTCGAATAAACAATTCCATCTTTGATGCCCGTGGATTTTTCCAATATCATGTTTTAACTATATTTGAATTATGGAAACAGCTCAGAATATCAACACCGTAGTACGCCAGTTTATAATTGACAATATTTTCGCAGGCGTAGATGATGGACATCTCAAAGATGAAACCTCGCTCATCAAAACCCGCACGATGGATTCTATCGTGGCGCTGAAACTTGTTTCCCATCTTGAAGAAAAATTCGGAATTGAATTTGAAGCACAGGAAGTGGACCAGGACAATCTTGACTCCATCGGCACTATTGTCACTTTTGTGCAAAATAAAATGAAGTGAGCCCACGACTCCAGGAGCTTTTTTTCCGCTCAGCGAAAAAGCACAGCGTACAAACCGCGCTGGAAACACTCTCGGGAGAAACTATTTCTTACGGAGATCTCGAAACGCTTGTAAAAGAAAAAGCCGCTTTACTTTCCTCGAATGGAATAGGAAAGGGTTCGCGCGTTGCCGTCATGGCGCCAAAAACAATTCCCACCATCGCAGCATTTCTGGCGATTCTCGAAACAGGCGCCGCTTACATTCCCATCGATATTGAAACGCCTGCCGAACGCCTGCAGCAGATCCTGCGCAATCTTGATCCGCACGCCTTCATTGCTTACGCGAAAAATTTCCCTTCCGATATTCCCTGTCAGCAACAAATGATGTCGACAGGAACCGGTGATGGTTTATCGGTCACTTTTCTGACTGCCGAAGACCATTCAGAAGATCTCGCTTACATTCTTTACACTTCAGGCTCCACCGGTCCGCCGAAAGGAGTTTGCATCACACACGAAAATGCGCGCGCGTTTACAGATTGGTGCCTCAGCACTTTTTCGTTAAATGAAAAAGATCGCTTCAGCTCCATTGCGCCTTTTCATTTCGATCTTTCGGTTTTCGATTTGTATGTCGCATTTGGCTGCGGCGGAACGATCGTGCTTGTCGATGACGCGACTATAAAAAACGCGAGGCTGCTGGCACAATTGATTGCTGAGAAAAAAATTACTGTGATCTATGCTACGCCAAGTCTGCTGAGTCTTCTGCTCAATTATGGAAAAATAGAAAAGCATGATTTTTCTCAACTGAGAATTACACTTTTTGCCGGGGAAGTTTTTCCCGTTCAGCAGTTGCATAAGCTGATGGAAAGCTGGCACACAACTATGTTTTTTAATTTATATGGGCCGACCGAAACCAATGTCTGCACCTGGCACCAAATTCCGCGACGCGTGGATGAAACAAGAACAGAACCTTACCCGATCGGAAAGATCTGCCCGCAGCTCGAAGGACGGATTTCTTCCGAAGGTGAATTGCTGATTGCGGGGCCGAATGTCACTACTGGTTATTGGCTGCGTCCCGATCTGAATGAAAAAGTATTTGTAGAATATGAAGGAACACTTTTTTATAAAACAGGCGATCGCGTCGTAATAAATAAAAATGAGGAACTCGTTTATTCCGGCCGTATCGATCGCATGATCAAAAAACGTGGTTACAGAATTGAGCCGGAAGAGGTCGAAAATGTTTTGCTTCGCCATCCGGATGTATTGGAAGCGGCCGTCATCGCGGGAAAAGATGCTGAAGATTTTTCACTCCTTCGCGCATTCGTAGCACTACGTCCGAAAGCCGAGGTATCCGCAACAGATATCCGGCAATTTTGCCTGGAGCATCTTCCTTCCTACATGGTTCCAGAACAGATTCATTTTCTCACAACGTTACCGAAAACCTCGAGTGGAAAAATTGATTTGCAGCAATTGGAAATAGGAAATTAGAAAATTAGAAATTGAGACTGTCAAGTCTGCTCAAAACTCAGAACTATATACCGTTTCTTCCCATTTCCCTATTTACCAATTACCATTTTCTATTTTCCAAATTTCCCTTTTCCATCGGTAATCGGTAATCAATTTTCCTTCTCCCCAAAATAAACTTCCAGGTGCAGGAATGATTCTCCCTTTCCACCATTCTCATGCAAACGGATAAACAGTATTTTCCCTTTGTCCATCTCCCATTCCGCATTATAATAAACATCGTCGTAGAAAAAAGCGCCCGGAACTTTCTTGACCGGAACATACGTATCAGTCGCCGGTTCCTGCAATAAAGTCGGCGCACCATAAGAGCGTTGTTCTTCTGAGACCAGCTGCTTTGCTTTTTTCAGCAGCACCGGGTAAGCAGTTTTATTCGTTCCTCCATATGTATTTCCATCGTAGCTATCGAAAGAAAAGCCGGCAAGTATATTATCAATAAGCCAAAAATGCCATTCCGTATCATGCCCATTCAATGTATCTCCCATCATCCAGCAATCCGGAAAATTTTTCACCTGCGATGCCAGCGAAGGCATTAACGCACGGAATTGTGCTGTTGTAATTCCTATCTGAAAATCAATGCGCAGCTTCGTGGATTTCCCTGTGGCGTACACTTCAAGAACGTAAGTGGCCGCTTTCTTCTTCTTCTCATGTGGTCCCGGCGGCGGCGCGTTTAAACCATTCGTGAATTCAACCACCTCATGCACAATCACGCTGATCTGCACATCCGCCTTTTTCCAGACCGCTGAAAACGGACTGATCGCCTGTGTTCTTGGATTCCCTTTCTGCTGTTCCGTTGGCGCTCCAAAAACATCCGAATAATGTCCCGCCAACTCTTCACCGGCACGCACAAGCCGGAGATAATCAGCACTATCGGCTTTTGGAAAAGTTTGGTTGGGTCCCTGGAAAATCCCGGATCGGAAATCATAATGTTTCACAGAATCACGAACCGCGGTATAACGAGATTCGCCAACAATTCCGAAAATAGTATCCGTCTCGTAAATGCTGCTTGTCATCGCATTGAGGTCGGGAATAGCTGTTGGAAATTTTTTGTGGAATTCTTCGGCGCTCATGCCGGGACGAAGCTTATCGAGCTGCGCATTTAGAGTGAAAGGCAGCAAAAAAACGAGTGTAAAAAGTAAATTTTTCATCAGGGAAAGAAATCAATGCTTGAATTTAGCAATAAATGCAGACAACGATTACCTTAGAGCATTATCCGCCTGTACCTATGCATTTTAATTTTAACGAACGGGAACTTGAACTGCGTAAAGCTGCTTTTGAAGCCGGAATAATCTGTTATACGCTGAGTTTTGAAGAATGTTGGAAAATTGCCGCTACTCAAGGTCTTGTTGGCTGCGTAGTGCCTGCTGAATATGGCGGGCCGGGATTAAACGCCATCGAAACGGCGGCTTCTCTTGAAGGGTTTTCAGAAGGCTGCAAAGATGGTGGCTTTACATTTTCTCTTGCGGCGCACTTAATGGCCGGTGTAATTCCGGTAGTGAAAAATGCTTCATCTGAAATTAAAAAAAGAATTCTGCCTCAGGTTGTAAACGACAATTACATTCTCGCAAACGCAATGACCGAAGCCGGATCAGGCAGCAATGCTTTCGGAATGAAAACAACGGCAAAAGCGGACGGCGATCAGTTTATACTTAACGGCTCAAAAATTTTCTGTACCAACGCGTCCATTGCCAATGGAATTTTAGTGTACGCATTGACAGATGAAACGAAAGGTTTTTTCGGCGGCATCACCTGCTTCCTGCTCGAAAAAGATAAGCATGCTTACAAATGTGGTAAGCCTGTTTTGAAAAACGGATTACATTCATCTCCGCTTTCCGAAGTTTTTTTGGACAACATTCCTGTGTCAAAAGAAAATATCATTGGCAAGATCGGTTCCGGTGTAATGATTTTTCTTGAATCGATGAATTGGGAACGTGTTGTAATGTCGGCGATGCATGCGGGAACGATGGACCGCCTTTGTACAATTTCGCGCGACTATGTAAAGACACGTTTGCAAGGCGAAAAGGCATTGGAAAAACACCAGGCCGTTCAATTCCGTATTGCTGAAATGTACCTGCAGACTGAAATAAGCAAGCTGCTCGCCTACCGCGCCGCTAAAATGATCGATGCAGGTACAGATGTTACAGCGGCAGCAGCAAAAGCGAAAATATTTTCCAGTGAAGCATTGAACGCAGTAGCGAAGGAAGCATTAATTCTCCATGGCGCAAATGGATTTACTGATGATTACGGCATTGGAAAAATAATCGCTGATGCACAAGCCGCGCTCATTTATTCCGGGCCGAATGATGTGCTGAGAAACCTTGTCGCTTCACGATTATAAAATAAAATTTAATTCCTACTTTAGAATCAATAAAACACTCCCCCATGTCTGAAAATATTTATGATTTTATTATTATAGGTGGCGGCCCTACCGGTTCGTCATCCGCTATTTATCTCCGCAGAAAAGGTTATTCCGTGCTCGTGCTCGAACGTGAAAAATTTCCGCGGCAGCATGTAGGCGAATCATTGCTTCCGTTCTGTTACCCGCTTTTCAAAGAATTAGGAATGCTGGAAGAAATGGCAAAAAGATTTGTGCGAAAGCCCGGGGCACGTTTTACCAGTCACGATGGAAAATCAAGCTCGACATGGTGTTTTAAAAACATCATTGAAGATGAATCGTATCTTTCTTTTCATGTTGTGCGCGCCGACTTTGATAAAATGCTGCTCGACCGTGCAAGGAATGAAGGCGCCGAAGTAAAAGAGCTTGCAAAGGTGGACGCCGCGCATCTCGACAATCCGGATGGCATTGTGGAAGTGGAAGTTTCAGAAGATGGCGGTGTAAAACAAACCTACAAAGCAAAATTTCTCATTGACGCAAGCGGGCAGGATACATTTCTTGCGCGCCGCCTCGGCGATAAAAAAACATACAAGGAGCTTGATCGTATCGCATTCCTGACGCATTGGAAAGGCGCGAAATATTCGCAGGGCATTGATGTCGGACTTTTACAAATTGTTTATCTCCCCGAGCATAAAAGCGGCTGGTTCGGCATTCAGCCAGTGGGAAAAGATCGCATCAGCGTTGGGCTGATCATTAACCGGAAATATTTAAAAGAGCAAAAAGAAAAATTCAAAAAAGCAGGCCATGAAGACGACTGGCAGATGCAATTCTATTTACAGGAAACGAAAGAATGTGAATTGACCCGTGACATTCTGGAAAATGCAACCATCGCACAGCCACTGATCGCGGTTTCTGATTTTTCTTATTATGCCGAAAAAACATTCTCCCACAATTTCGCCATGCTCGGCGATGCCGGAAAATTTCTTGATCCTATTTTTGCGTCCGGCGTTTATCTCGGAATGAACAGCTCAAAATTATTTGCCGAATCCCTCGACGTGCTGATGAAAGAAGGAAAAGAAAAAGGATTGGAGTCGATGCGTGAGAATAAAAAGAAGATCGACGGCGCTTATGATCTGGTAGAGAAATTCGTGGATATTTTTTATGATCCGAAATCATTCAACCTTTCAGGCACCAGCTCTACATCTGGCTCTGATTACGAGGGATTCGAAACCGCATTCTCGCTCGTGCATTACCTGCTCGCCGGAGATTTCTTCAACAACTATGAGAAATACAGCATGTTCCTCGATATGCTAAGAGATCCGAAACAATTTGCTCGATGGAAACACCTGGTTGTCGATCGTCCGAACCATCACGAAAAAACCTGCGCAGCAAACTGGGATCTCGTATTCGGAGAAATAGATGATGAACTGGTAAAAGGCTCTTCCATCAACAAAGAAATGGCTTAAGGGGTACGAATTACGAATCTGTACTAAGTAGTTACCAATCTGAGTTCAAAGAACCTTTTCGTAACTATTCGTATAAATTCGTAATTCGTACACTTTAAAAAAACTCTTCCTCATTGATTAAATTTTTCACAAGAAAAGGCATTGAGACTGGAACGATCAGCTGGTCAAAAGTTGCCTGGCTGCTGATCGCTCTCGTTTGTTTCTGGCATTTATTTGCAGTCCGGCTGAATGGCGACAACTGGAAATATGCCATTGCAAGCGATGGTGCAGGATATTACGCCTATCTCCCCGCAACTTTTATTTACCACGACCTGACTTATCAATTCGCAGAAGAAAAATCAGCAACATATCAATCCTACCCGGGATGTGATGTGCACTTTTTTGGTAATAAAAATCCGGAAGGCAAACGTGTCAATAAATATTTCATCGGCACTTCCATTCTGCAGGCTCCGTTTTTTCTTGTCGCATATTTTCTTTCAACCGTTTTTGATTATCCATTTGGAGGATACTCGTTTTTATTCCAGGCTTTTATTTGCCTCGCCGCCATCTTCTACCTGCTAGCCGGGTTGCATTGTATGCGCAAACTGCTGCTCGCAATGAAGTTCAACGACACGACAGTGATGATGGTGATGCTATTGATTTTCTTCGGCACCAATCTTTACCATTATGCACTTGAAGAGCCTTCAATGTCGCACGTCTATTCTTTCGGACTTATTTCATTCTTTCTGCTGAATGTTTTTAATCTCAGGGCAACTTATTCCGGCCGGCGGATCATTCTGTTAGTAATAACATTTACACTCATTGTGCTCGTGCGTCCGACGAATGCAATTATTCTCCTGCTCGTATTTTATTTTGTCAACCGCGGCGGTTTCGGAATGCTTTTCAAAGAAATATGGAGAGACAAAAAAACAATGATTATCAGCATTTGCATTCCGCTCTTCCTTCTTTTTTTACAGGCTTTGTCATGGAAACTTTCTGGCGGACACTGGAAAGAAGATACCTATGTCGGAGAAAGCCTGAACCTGCTAAAACCCAATATATGGGAAGTGTTATTCAGCTGGAGAAAAGGGCTTTTTATTTACACGCCCATTCTTCTTTTGAGCGTCATTGGATTGTTTTTCATGAGTCCGCGTTCAAAAACTTTCGTAATGATTTCTTTTTTCCTTTTTAATGCATTAGTCATTTCCTCCTGGCATGACTGGTCGTACGGCGGCAGCTTCGGCATGCGTCCGTTTGTGGATTCATATACGGTTTGCGCTATTCCGCTCGCGTTTTGCATTAATGGGATTAGAAATGCATTTGCAGGATTAAGCATTGCGCTTGTCTCGACGTTTTTTGTTTTCCTGAATTTATTCCAGGTCTACCAATACCATCAAGCAATTCTTCCTTATGATAGCATGACGTGGGCAAAATACAAACGCATTTTTCTGAAATCCAATAAAGTTTTTGCAGGCATATATCCGCCCGGGGCAGACTACAGCGGAATGGTGCCGGCTGAAAGCAGACTACTAAAAACTTTTACAAGGAATTTTGACACCGATGAATATGCCAACCAGTTTGCTGTAGTGCAGAATGAAAAATTTATTTCATCGCCCGGATCTGCGCGCCTCGATGAAAAATCAAAATTCAGCGCCGACTTATTCGTGCCGGTTGTATGGGGAATCACAGACTCTGCAGCAGGAAGCTTCTGGATAGAAGCAAAAGCAAAGATCTGGCTGGACAAAGATGCTACGGATGCAAAAATGGTTATTGCTTTTAAGGATGAAAAAAATAATTACGAATGGAATGGATTTTACGTTGTGCATCGTGTCGGGAAAACAAGATCGTGGGAAGAATATTCCATTGCCATACCACTTCCCGAAATTCATAGTCCTACGGAAATTGTTTCAATTTATGTATTGAAAGAAGATGACAAGCTGTTGTATGTGGATGATCTTGAAATTTCTTTCTGGAAAGTTCCCGCCGAAAAGCAATAAATAACGCATTTGCATTAGGTGACTTTTTCATCGTGTTCACGTTATTGTAATAGGACTACGATGACTTTTGAAATTTCAATCCGTTATGATATGAAAACAATTCCTCTCGCCCTCCTTATTTTATTGCCCTTTATATCTTTTGCGCAATTACCGAATAAATCTGCGCCGCAAAGAGCTAAAAACAAGGTAAAAGAAATACGCTACTATGACCAGGGAAACAATCTTGTTCCGGTAACGACTATCTATTACGACCCGAAAGGCCGCCTGGAAAAAATTATTCGTGTCACAGAAGGACCGGAACCAGAAACCTGGTCGGTGGAAACAGAAAGTTTTGATTCTTCGGGACGAATTATTTCTGCCCGTTTTAATGAAGGCTCCGGAAATGATATTGTGCAGATCAGCCGAAAGCGTGATTGCAGCCGGATTTGTTCGTGGACTTATTTTGGCGATACGCTATCCCTCCAATTGGATAGTACATGGGAGACACCAAATAAACTCTTTGTATCACAAACAACGCGTGTAAATCATTGGAAAAAATATCCGTGTAACGGACCAAAACCCATTTTCTGGCAGGACAGCATTTGCAATAAAACAATAAAGACCAGGCAAGCTTCATTCACGTTTTCCAAAGCAGGAGAACCGGGCGATGTTGCGGTTGCTTCCTATTCTTCTTCATATACTATCAACTGTATAATGAAAGACGAACACCTGATTTATTCAAGCATCAACGAATGGTCCTCTGAAAGTGAAAATGGCATTGCGCGTTTTGATGGATCGTATTCGTTGCACCTTGAATTTGATACCATAACAGAGTCGTTTACAAAATTTTATTACCCGAATGAAAACGGAAATTTTGTCACCGGCGATTCAGCCCTTACTTACGGGAAAGGTTTTTACAGAACAACCCGGGATAACCGTCAACGGATAAAATGGATTGAAGAATCTGCTGTTTTTGATCAGCAAGACACTTCTCATTTGGGAAAAAAGCAGCTCGAAGGTATTTATGGATTTCCCCAGGCGGACAATTCGCTCTCCCAATATTATGAATCATGGGAATATAATGCCGGGGATGTCGAGGCGCTTACCATGGAGTTCTATTCAAAGTATTATCATAAAAAAACACGTAAAGAAATTGTGTGTTTGTAAAATCAAGCTTAAGCCCGCTTTTATGTACTTTTGAATATGCGAATAACAAAATTGCTTTCTCTCAAAAGTGTCATTTTTCCTGCACTGTTCATTCTTCTTATTCTATCTTCCTGCGGCAATGGAAAATTCCGTGCTGCCGTAAAAGAAAAGGGTAAATACGGTTACATCGATGAAAGCGGCGATTATGTAATCAGCCCACAATTTGATGTAGCGTGGTCGTTTATCCGTGGCAGCGCGGTTGTAAAAGAAAAAGGATTGTACGGGTTGATCGACAAAGACGGAAAATATATTGTAGAACCAACATATGATTCTATAATTCCGTTCAGCTCTTCCTGCCTGATTGTTCAAAAAGATTCTGTGTTTGGATTCATTTCAACCGGCGACGGGAAAATGATAATCAAGCCACAATTTGAAAATGTTTTCGGTTATACCAATGAGCTTTGTCTCGTGCAAAAAGGAAAATCGCTTGGCATTGTAAATGAAAAGGCAAAGATTGTTTGTCCTGTTACCATGCAAAGGTTTACCGATATGTATTCTGCGGGTGCAATCTGTATCCAGGGTGATACCACTGACGATTTAGCGCTGTTATTGCTCAGCATTCAAAACGGAGTTGGTGTAAAAAAAGGAATATTAAACGCCAAAGGTGAAGTCATCGTGAATCCAAAATACAATGATATTTTCGATGACGCGGCAAATGGATTTTATTATCCGTTTATGAATTCACCTGACGCGCCGGAAACCAGTTTTTTCCAGGAAGAGAACGAATTTGTAGCAGGAACTTATGGAGTAATTGACACCGGCGGAAAAATTATTTCGGAGCCGGTGTTTGAAGAAATGCCGGTATACGGCGATAAAATGTTTCGCATAAAGAAGGGTGGAAAATACGGCTACATGGATCTTTCAGGAACAATTGTAATTCAACCCGTTTATGAATATGCAGTTGCCTTCAGCGAAGGAAAAGCGATCGTAGCATCAGGAAATCCATTGAACCCAACGGCTTCGATCATTGACAAAACAGGAAAAGTTCTTGTAGAAGATCTTGGTCCCGGATCCGGGATGTATCGGTTCTTTAACGGTCTCGCCCGGTGCCGCTCACTCAATGGGAAATACGGATTTCTTGACACAACAGGTACACGTGTGATTGCCCCGACGCTGGAT